>NZ_WIBD01000007.1:0-345163 GCF_009495975.1 Pseudomonas sp. SZ57
TGAGTTCGGATTCCGAACTCAGGCTGGTTTTCTTCGCGATCCACGGCATTCGGTGCATCATGCCAACCCTGACTACGCCATCTACCCTCAATGACATCAAGTCGCGTGGGCAGCACACCTGTCGATTGATTAGGGTCGGCTGCGAATTCTTTGAATGCCAAATCTGCCACGGTCCTGACAGCTTTATTTGCATGCTCGAGGGAATGGCCTACAAGCAACAGGTAGTCGCGATCAAGCTCCATAGCCTCAACACACCCGACCGGTTCGTCATGCAGGATGTAGACGTTTCCCTGCATTCGACCGCTCAGAGAGTCTCTTACTCGGCGTCCAAGACTAAGCCAGCGCGTCAAGCGAAGCACTGTCAGAGCCTTCGCTACAGTCTCTCTGGATGCGAATTTTCCTGGGACGGAGCCAAGGTAGGGACGAAGTTGTTCATAAGTCGGAAAGGCTGTGATGCCATCTGCGTTAATAAGCAATCTGAAGACTTGCCAAGCATTGCGCTCAAGCGGTGAAAGTCGATCATCAAGCAGGAGGCTTCGCGGCACCGTCTCATGTGGATTTCCACTGAAAACGATACCGTCGAGTGTCTCCTCAGTATCTGAGCCAGCAACCGACTTTCTATTATCTGAGCCAGAGCTCTGCTGTTGGGCCAGCTTTAATTGCTGGAGCAGCAGATGATTTTGTAGAGCCCCGGCAGCGGCATTAATGGCTCCCCCCAGAGAAGGGCGCCGGTTCATCCTTATCACATCCGGTCGCCTTCTACCTTGCCCACGGGCTTGTTCGCCTGGCTTTGACCCGGCCGGCTCCGATTAGCGTTTGCTTTCGACTGTTGCCGAGACTCCCCCAGCATTACGAGGCTTGCCGATTTACGCTTCTTGCCAGTCGGGTATAGGTCCTGAGCCAGCCATCCTTGAATCTTGTTCCAGACGAGGCCCAGGGTGATCTGATCCGGAGGCACGATGTGGGGCTCTTCAGGAGGGACGTTTACCTCCTCCGTCAGCATCATCGCGATATCAAGTAATGCGACACCATCCGTATGATCCACGTTGTACTCTTCCATCAACTGCACAAACCTATGCCACAGAGGTGCGTCATCGGGAATGTCTCTGAATCGCCCAGGGCGTCCAGGAACACCTACCAGTACCCGTTGCAAGGAAACTTCTTGGGGGGACATGCCGAAGAACTCCTGCAGCATTGGGGTCGTCGCCCCCAAACGAAGCGCGCGCTGCACGATTCGGTTTTCCTGATCAGTGCGCTCCTTGTTCGCCAGCAGACGCTTCACCATGTCCGGATCAACTGCCACGCGGCACCAGATAACTGCAGAGTTCAGCAACACACTTTGTGATGAGGGATGCTGGAGCAGTGCCAGAATTTCTGGGTCCAGTCCCATATCAAGGCAACGCCTCACTTCACCGTTGCGCAAGTGATGCAGAATTTGCGCGACCATGGCTTCGTTGAGGGGGTTATGTTTTTTCGACATGACCAAACTCCTGTCTCACAACGTCGGAAAAAAACCTCATGGGGTCTGAACCACGCTGACGCTTCCCATCTCCAGCTCCACCAGCCGTCGGCCGAGGCGAATGAGTCGGAAAAGCTTCACGATGCAGGTATCGTCCAAGCGTCCCTGGAGAATTGCTTCACGGTCTTCGTATCTCGGGCTACCTAACAGCAACTGGGCCAGCGCTGCGGTGAACTGAAACTCGGACACATCCAGTGGTTGCTCGGGGGACTCTTTGATCAAGGCAATTGCGTATACGCCACTAATCGACTGGAGAAGGGTCAGTACGTTATTGGCCAGATCGCTGAGGTCTACATCCTCAGGAGGGTCTTGGCAGAGGAAGCCCAAACCACCTGGTACATCAATCACGCTGTCAGGATTGATGCCTGACAGGTGGGCGATTTCCCGGGCGAGCTGAGCGATTACCGGCCGCAATTCATCCGGCTGATCGAGGATACGTTCGATGTACCAGACGTCAGAGATAGGATGTAACCCACCCGCTTGGACGGGTATCGAAATCAGTGCATTTGTCTTGAAGTCGGGCAGATTTTCCCCATCGAGGGCTGCCAACTGCCGCTTTACATCCTGCACACGTTCAGTGGTGGATATCGGGCTAACGATATGCCCGGCAACCCTTGCTGCGCGCTCCTCCTCTGTGAGTTCAGGAGCCTGAGGCGGCTTGTCAGCTTCGTTTTTTGAGGACTTCGGTGAGACGTCCTGTTTGCCCTTGGTTTTGTCAGCCTCAGATGGGGGAGCCTGAATGCCTGGTTCCTGTTGCTGATCGATACCCGGAACGTCACCCTCAGGCGGAAGACCGTCAGGTCGAGGCTGTTGAGCTGGCGTCAAACTCACTGGCGTGTCGATCACAGATGAACGCCGTGCTTGGTTCTGATTTTCACTCAGTGTGAGCAGGAGCTGCTCGTAAGATAGCCCCGTTCCCGACTGCATGTGACTGATCAGCTCATCCTGAACCCGCTCGTATACAAACTCGCTTGCATCTCCATCGAACAGCGAAAGTACGTCCTGGAACAAACCTTCGAAGTCAGGGATGTGTTCTTTCCCCTCTGTATGCGTGAGCCAGGTCTGGCCAGCAGCCTTGCGTAGCGAAAGGAGACGCTCGATCTGAGGTTTTCCTAACCCTGAATAAAGCGCACTGGGTATTACTGGAAGAAGGCAGCGAACCGTATCCTGCATCTTGCTGATATGTGACTGGGAAACCGGATAGCCGTCGGCACTTAGCCTTCGAACCAGCTCCCTTTGAGATATGGACTCACCGGCTTCTTTCTCATAAATGGCGCGGGCACTTTCTATGCCCACAGCCCTTTCTATGAACATTAGAGAACCGCGAAGATCGTTCTCCGAAAGGTGACCTGTGAGAGCGATAATCTCCCCACGTGCTGAGTCCCAGGGCCGAAACAGAACATTGTGTCGATAGAAACGGTCTTCGCCGGTTTCGCTGTATAGCTCCCGGAGAATCTGCAGGCGTGTGTTGCCACCGTTGTTGATTGTGAATTTAATTTCGCCAGGTCGACGCGTAACTGTAGGGCGATGATCCAGGCCGCGCTGCCTGATGGAATCTTTGATCTCTTTGTACTTCGCATTGGTCACGGTGCGCGGGTTTTGCTCGAAAGCTTTCATCTCGTCCAGGGTGAGAACCATGGGCGTATCTACAATCGGATCCGGCAGCTGATCGACCGCGGGGCCAGATCGACTGAATGAGCCTTGTAACAACTTGCCCGAGATGTCATCTGCAGTCAGTTTGCTTGCCATGATTATTGGCCCGCCTCAGGAAGTTGGATGACGTTGCTGGTGGGTGTTCCGCCTTTGAGCAGCACATCGATCACAGCCGTAAGCCTCGCAATCTCCTGCTCGTGACGAAGCGTCGCTTCAATACGGCTTATGATTTCTGAGTTCATTGAGCGATGGTTTGCTTTTGCAGCCCCACGGACCCGGCCCCTCATTCCGGTAGGTAGGCGGATGACGAACTTCTCGTCTTTGTCGTCCTCACGAATATTCACAGCTTCGTTATTCAGCATGGCGATCTCCAATCTGGCTTTGGTTTTGTGCGCGGCGCAATTGAGCGCGAGCATTGAGGCCGGCCCTGTGGTCGCTGGGTGTGAAAGAAGTGAAGATGGGTGAACACCCACCTTTGGTGAACTTGATATGCCCACCATGAGTGCGATGCACTGCCCATCCCTGTGAGATGGCGAAGTCAGCCAAGTCCTGCAGGGACTTTTTCCTGCCTCGAAGAGACGTAGATGTATTGCTCATGACCGCGCCCTCGCTTTTGTAAAAGCAGCAGAGCGGAAGGGGATCTGATAGCGACGAGCTATGGCTTCACAACGCTTCCGCGTTTGATTGAGCGTCGCAGCGGCGGACGCCAGTGATGCCCCTGCTGTGCAGTGGGCTTTCAGCAGTCGCGCCAGCTCTGTGTCGGTCAGATCGTTTGTTTTTTTCCGCCCACGAGCGCTGGTATCCGCCTTCAACTGTGCGGTTTTTTCAGAGTTGATAATGAATGAGCTGTCATTCGAGCGCTGGCTCGCTTCAACCTGGTTGATAGCGCCCCCACGGCTTAAGTAATCAGCCATCGCCTTCTCGATATCGCTCCGTAGGCGCTCTTTTTCCCGGTCCGACTGGACCGGCAGATCTTCTTCAGTGGTGTGATATAGCTGCATGTCACTGGCCTCCCGATCCGCCGAGCTTGTCACCCGACTGGATCTCTAGGATTTCAACCTCGTGGTCGACAAAGGTGTCAGTGAGTTTTTTCATGAAGGCTTTTCTGGAAGTACCTGGGCTCATGCGGAACACGACGGTGTACTCCTTGCTGTCTGGTGCCTTACTGGAGGCCACAACGCTCCACTGTGGGTGCACCAGCTCCAGTTCTACGACTTCACCGCTATGGCACGAAGGGCACTCGGGCGCGCGTTTTCCTGTTGGCATGACCGCAGTGAAAGGGTGGTGGTGGCCGCACGTGCGGCACTCATGAGTTATGCAAAGAGGTTTATTGCGCGCGCTCATGATCGAGCTCCTTGCCATGCGGCGGCCGAGAGGTTTTCGAAACGAGTGTGTTGGGGGATGAAGGCCGTTCGGACGGTGCCTAGCGCGCCGTTTCGATGCTTGCTGAGAATGAGCTCGGCGATCCCTTTTTGCTCGCTGTCGGGGTTGTAAACTTCGTCCCGATACACGAACAGAATCAGGTCAGCGTCTTGCTCAAGCGCGCCCGACTCACGGAGGTCTGCATTGATAGGTCGCTTGTTCGGACGCCGCTCAAGTTCTCTGTTGAGCTGAGAGAGCGCCACGACAGGACAGTCGAACTCTTTGGCCAAAGCCTTGAGTGACCGAGATATCTCACTGATTTCATTGGTCCGATTTTCTTTACCTGGACATTTCATCATTTGCAGATAATCGAGCAATATCAGGGCTGGCTTACCGAAACGCCGTGCGCCTCTGCGAGCACGCGCACGGATTGCCGAAGGAGTGAGGTCAGCTTGATCATCAATTACAAGGCGGTTGCCATACGAGTTGATCTTTGCCACCGCCATCGCGAGCTTCGGCCAGTCCTCATCGTCCAATTGCCCGCGTATCAGCTTCTCCAGGTTCAGGTGTCCCAGGATCGAGATGAGCCTGTAAATAATCGCCTCTGCCGGCATCTCGAGGCTGTAGACCTGAACAGTGGACTGAGTATCTTTTTGAAGCGCAGCGTCTACTAAGTTGAGCGCCAAGCTGGTTTTGCCCATGGAGGGTCTGGCCGCAATGATGATCAGATCGGCTGGTTGTAGTCCGCCCGTCAACTCATCAAGATCGGAAAGCCCTGTGGGCAATCCAACCACCGACTCCCCAGCGTTGAAGCGAAGATCGATCTTGTCGACCACCTGCATAAGCATCTGGTTGACGTCCACAAAGTCGGAAGTCTGCCGTCCTTGCCCCAAGGCAAAAAGCTGCTGCTCGATGACGTCTTGAACCTCAGACGCATTCGCTTGAGGATCTGAAGCCTCCCGGGTACATGCATAGCCGTGTGAAATAATCCGGCGTAGATGAGCTCGGTTACTCACTGTTTCTGCATAAGCCTTGATGTTGGCCACAGAAGGGGTGTTTTTGGCGAGCTCACTGAGATAAGCCAAGCCCCCAGCAGCATCTATTGCTGCAATGGAGTCGGAAACCGTGACCACGTCAAATGGCCTGTTCGATTCAGCCAGCCCAGCAATGCTCTGGAATATCAGACGGTGCTCGGCCCGGTAGAAATCATCGGCTTTGATACGGTCTGCGATCAGGTCCCAAGACTCGTTATCAAGCATCAGTCCGCCAAGCACAGCTTGTTCGGCTTCCACGGAGTGGGGAGGTGCCATATGAGAAATTTCCATCAAGCCCTCCCGATTCTTGCCGGGGACGGAGAGTGCTGATCGACGCCTCTGTGCAATGCCGCTGTAGAACCTTGCATCCAGCCCTGATGTTGCGATCTCAGGTCGTGGCCCTTAACAGAGGTGGGCTCAAGATCTTTTTCGACCAAGGTAGGGTGGTGCAGGCTAAGGTAAGCGCTTATCGCTTGTTGAGTTTCAGCGTTTTGTCGCCCAGCGAACTTGTAAACGTTGCTGGCCACTGCATTGATCCATGCTTCGGCAAAAATCCGTCCACGTCTTCTTTTGGTGGTTGGATTGCAGCGTTTGAGCTGCGATACGTGCTGACGACGCGCCGAAACAAGCTGCAGATGAAGCGCGGAATAGGCATAGCACGCCAGATCGGGCGATACACCCAACCCGACAAACTTGAAATGCCGGTCTCCAGGTCGTGAGGGGAAAGCAAAACAATCGCAGTCGAAAGCGCTCGCGCACGTGCCTGCCAGGCTGTGCAGCCAACTCGCTGGCGCTCGCTTTGTGCCGGCAGATACTGACGCCTCACGTGCGAGGTGGGCGTCCACCTCAAGCTCTTCTAGCTGGTACTGCTCCATAAGCTTGCGGCCTTGCCGCAGGGCTGTCTCAGCTTCATTAGGAGAGGCACCCTCAGAACGTGCCAGTGCGAAGCATTTGATGACTTTGTCGATTATCCGTTGGCGGTCAATGCTCATGGCCGTACCTCCGGTACTGCCTCAACTGCCAGAGCCTCTTTCCAGAGTCTGAGGGTTTCATGTTCTTCAGCTGTGAGCGCGGCTTTGGCATTCGCATCACGGACTTTTGACTGCAGAGCGGCTAGCCGATCCTCGACCTCAGATCCATCGTCGTAAGAGATGTCATTAGTCAGTGCCTCAACGAGCCGGATACGAAGCGAGCCTAGGCAACTGAGTCGGTAAGCGGTCAGGCTTCCCCAACCTATCAGTCTGCTGAACGGCGTCAGTAAGGTGCTTCGGATCTCGCTATTAAGCTCGACTGCGGAGTAGAAACTGTCATATGCGCCGATGCGGTTGAATAACAGCGCCGTTTTCAGGAGCTCAAGTTTCTGGTCCAGGCTCTCAGTGGGCAGGGGATATGTAGCCGCAATCAGTAGTTTTGCTCTTGCGTTCCGAGCCTCCTGCCGACGGTTAGCCGCTTTCTCCTCGCGGACACGTTTTTCCTTGGCATGCTCGACATGAGAGTTCACTGATTCAAGGAGCTGCGCGGCCTGTGAGAGCAGTTCACGCTGTTCCACACTCAAGTAATCACCGAGTCGGCTAATCAAGCCGCTGCCCATCTTATGGCCGGAGCTTAGATTACGGAGCTCACGTGATGTGCTCGTAAGCTTCGTCTGAGCGGCACGCAATAGCGATGAGTTGTACTGCTCGTTGAGCTTGCGCATCAATTCTGGAGTAATGCCGGAAGCTTCCGTGAGATTTATCTTGCCCATCTCATCGATCCCCTTTGGCGAGGGCCTCTACGGCGGATTCAGTCATCGCCCCGAAACGGTCGGTCCACTGCGGAAAAAGCTCAATCACAAGCTCTCGAATGACCTGAAGCGCGCTCGGCGCGCGTCGATTGGAAGGTTTTTTGTATTCGAGCCGATGTGCCGACATGCCTGCTGTAGATCCCTCGCGGAAAATTACTGAAGCAGGAACTGTGCTGTTGAGGACATCGACTTCCATGTTGTCCGCGAAGGTCTTTCTGATGGCGTCATGAATCCCGCGAGCGTCAACGGTCTGGTCGAGGCAGTTGACTACAACCTTGATTGGAGGGACGTGCAGTCCAAGCCTCGAGTAAGGACGCAGTCCTTCAAGCATTTGCAACGTCCCACGGTTAAACTCGCGGGCGCTGAGCATGTTCGGTGGCAACGGGGATACAGCAAGATCTGACGCTAAAACCACCATCTCCAACATGACACTTCGTGCGCCCTGGGTGTCAATGAGAATCAGGTCGAATTGACCCTCGAAAGCTTTCAGCAGAGAAGCCAATCGCAGACGACCATCCGCTGCCTGAAGCAGGAGGTTGATCAACTGGTTGTTGGGGTCGTTCGACAAGATCAAGGACAGATTCGGGATGCTTGTCCTCGATATGATTCGTTCTGGATCAGTCAGGTTATGTGCGATGAGGTCGAATATGCCGCCGCTGACTTCCTGTGCCATTGGGTAATAGGAGGACAGTGAAGGCTGTACAGGGTCCATGTCGAGGAGGAGGACCCTCAAGCCGGCGTCGGCGCAGAAGCCGCCGATGTTGGCAGCGAGAGTGGTTTTACCGACACCACCTTTGGTGGAGACAAGCGAGGTTACGTACATGATTTAAAGCCTCTAATGGGGACATTAGAGACTGCGGTTTGGAATGCTGAGCGATCTCAAGCGGGGTCCTGCCTCAGCGTTTCGACCAATTGGCTTTTAACCAATTGGTCGTAGGTTCGAATCCCACACGACCCACCATTTCGAAAATCTGGAAGGCCCATGAAAATGCGGATTTCCAGGTTTTTTTTTGCGTTGCGGATTGTCATGTTCGGATAGCTACTCTGTGCTTCCGTCATGGGGTTGATGCAGCGATCTGTAAAGCGCCTGACAGGTCTTTCGAAGCGGAAGGCAGGTAAGGCCGTTCAAGCGTGAGACCCGTTAAGAAACGCAGCCACCTGTCGCGAAACATGCGCCGGCAAGCGGCGATGTCAATTGCCGTTTCTGATCCCTCCGATATCAAACTCAATGCCCGAGCTTTGGTGTCGTGGGCGCTGATAGTCTTGCCAAAGCCAACGGCGAGCGTGCCAAACGACAGCAGCGTTCATTACGTCTTTTCAAAATGAGTGCGCCAGCGATGGCAAATAATGCAAACGGTTTTTTTTTGATAATAAAGTTAATTGTCGCTGCCTCTCTGTGTAACTCATTATTATCATGAGCTGTAGCTTTCGGCACTGCAATGCATATGCCGAGGCGAATTTTATTCGTCCGTTCGTCGATATACGCTAAAAAAGTTATAGAAAATTAAAAGAGTGACGACATAATGGCTCATTGCCATGGATCGGCCTTTCAGCTTTAGCTCGAGATCCTCGATTATGAACAGGTTTATCCTGCCTCGGCACCGCTTTGTCCAGAATACACTTACAGTTCGAGTATTTACTCAAGTACTTCAATGGCCCTCCGGATGACGCCGCGGTGAGTTCAGATCTGTGACGTGACCCTTTTTATCGAGGGTTTCAGCAGGATTTACATTATCGATTCATCCTGATGCGTATTGGACCTTATGTTCAGATACCTGTCCGGCAGGCTTTTGTTTTCAAAAAAATCAATGAGTAAAGATATATGTCCAGCGCAACATCAGGTGTGTTAAGTAATATGACGGTTCGGGCGAAGCTACTGGTAGGTTTCGGACTGTTGATTTTGATGATTCTCTTAATGGCGT
This sequence comes from Pseudomonas sp. SZ57, assembly GCF_009495975.1. Classification (NCBI taxonomy): domain Bacteria; kingdom Pseudomonadati; phylum Pseudomonadota; class Gammaproteobacteria; order Pseudomonadales; family Pseudomonadaceae; genus Pseudomonas; species Pseudomonas sp. SZ57. Next base: position 9,274 of record NZ_WIBD01000007.1, read on the forward strand.
ATACGGGAAAGGAAGCCACCGATACGTTGAAGCGTCGGGCTGAACTGTCTGGAGACATTGCTCAATTCAGTTCCATCGCGCGAGACATGCGTATCGAGCGGTTGGTTTATTTTTTAAAAGCGGATGATGCACAGGCTTCAAAGTGGTTGGAGGCACTCGAGCGAACGGAGCGCCAGTTGGTGAGTATCTCGCCACGTTTCAAAACAGCCAATAACATCGCGCTGCTCAAAGAAGCCCAGGCAACGATGCAGCTTTACCGTGGGTTCTATACTCGTTCAGTCGAGGCTACTCGAGAGCGTGAGCAGTTACGGACGCTGGCCGGCGCCTCCGGCGAAACGATTAACGGTTTATTGCTGAAGATCGCAGACGCTGCCAACGACGAGAGCGGGAACGCAGCGGATCGTCAGAAACTGCCGGCACTGTTTATCTCGGTCCAGAAGATGCGTACCGCGTTTCGCTCTTATACGGCATCCCCGAGTAAAAGCGGGGAAGACACTGTTCGTCAGGCGATAGCGCAGGTCGTGGCCAGTATCGACACGCTCAAAAATACCCGTTTGCCCAGTGCTGACGTTCAAGCGTTGGCGGCAGGAATGGCCACCTATAGCGGGCAACTGGAAACATTAGTCGCCGCTCAAGCCAAAGTTGATGAGGCTCAAGGCGGTATCACAACGTCGATCGCTACCATTCTTGGCATTACGGACAAGATGACCGCTATCCAGAACGAGCTTCGTGCCTCCGATGCAGAGAAAGCACAGGAGAAGATTTTGCTCTGGCTGGCCCTCTCTGCCCTGTTGGGTGTTCTTGCTGCCTGGTTGATCACCCGATCAATTGTTCATCCTCTCAAAGAGACTGTTGAAATCGTTGAAGTCGTTGCAGAGGGAGACTTTACGTACAGAACAGAAGTGACTCGAAACGATGAACTTGGCGCGTTGCAGGGCAGCATGTTGCGCATGACGTCCGGGCTTCGAAGCTTGATCGGGGAAATGAAAGACGGAATCGTGCAGGTAGCAAGCGCGGCAGAGCAGCTTTCAGCCGTAACGGAGCAGACCAGTGCGGGCGTGAACGCGCAGAAACTGGAGACTGAGCAGATTGCCACTGCGATGCAGCAGATGACAGCTACGACTCATGAGGTATCTCGTAATGCAGCTCAAGCCGTAAATACTGCGCAAATCGCCAGTCAGTTGGCCCAAAAAGGTGGGCAAGTCGTTGACAGGACTCGTTCCCAGATAGAGACCCTGGCGCGTGAGATGAACATGACCAGGACGGCGATGGCGGCGCTTAGAGGGAATACTCAGAGCATCGGTGGCGTACTGGATGTAATAAAGACGGTGGCTGATCAGACGAACCTTCTGGCGTTGAACGCGGCCATTGAAGCTGCGCGTGCCGGGGAGGCAGGACGTGGTTTCGCTGTCGTCGCGGACGAGGTAAGAGGCTTGGCCGTGCGCACCCGCACGTCGACAGACGAGATCGCGCTGCTTATAAACGAACTGCAAACCAGTACCGATCATATGGGCCAGGTTCTAGAGCAAAATCTGGCACTGACGGACAGCAGTGTCGAACTGTCCACGCAAGCCAGTGAGGTGCTGCAGAGTATTACCGCATCTGTTCATGAGATTGAGGTGATGAACGAACAGATCGCCGTTGCTACTGAGCAGCAAACTAACGTCGGTGAAGAAATAGGCAGGGGCGTCACAAATGTCAGGGACATTTCAGACCAAACGGCTTCCGCCAGTGAAGAGACAGCGACATCAAGCGTTGAATTGGCCAGAGTCAGCGCCAGGCTGCAGGAGATGACCAACCGATTTAAAGTCTAGCTTGAAGGTCTGGCCCAATGCGTTTGCAGCTTGGGTCAGGCCTCAAATTCAATGACCCAACGACCGCTTCATTGCCCCCGCTGTCCTCGTAAACGCTCACTTCTATTCAACAACCATGACATCAGCAGTCCTGGAATCAGGAAGCCTGACGAGACCAGAACCCCGTGAAGTATATGCGTCAGAGGTTCATCGAGAGTGGCAACAAACTTCATGGGCGAAGCGAACGGGGATAGCTGCAAGAACAAGACAAGCAGCACCACACAAGGCCAAGTCAAACTCACGCCACGTTGCCTACTTAGCCGCCATGCATAGGCTGCCAGCACGGCTGAAAAAGCGCCTTCGAGAATCCAGGAGGCAGTCCCCAGCTTGCCCCATAGGCCATAACCGTAATGCTCAACTGCGCGGGGATAAAGCGCCAGATCGCTGTTGTGCATCGGCCAGTCGGCGATGAAGTGAGAGAAAGCTGCCAACGCTGCCACAATGGCTACTGGTCGATGCTTTACGAAAAGCAGCCCCCAAAGCACTGACCAGAACACAGCGGCAAGCAATGAGTGATCCCAGTCGATAAAGGTCAGATCAAAGAACAGATACGGCCCGCTGTTTAAATTCGGGGTGACGGTGTTGAAGCCAAGAATGATGAATATCCCATCCAGCAGATCCAGGAAGCCGACTCCCATCATGATGGGTATCGCGGGGATCCTGGGATAGCGTGCCTTGATTGCCAGGCCTATGGCGAAGTGACCTACGTACATTCTACGTTCCTGATTCAGGTATGCCTGTCGTCTACAGGCCAGATGCGTCTGATACTATCCGAGCCTTCAAACCAAGATTGTCGGGTTTTGGCAATGTCTGAGTTGTCTGCTAAAGCTATTCCCTCATCCTTTTCCCTCCCCCCGGATGTGGACGCGATTTTGCTTGAGGCCTCGCGGGTCAGGACGTTGGTAAAGTCAGAGGCAGTCTTCCCTCAAGGCTCTGAACCACTGGGAATGTTTCGTCTGATTCAAGGCACTTTGCGAGTGAGTAGCCTGGGCGCTAATGGACGCCAACTCTTTCTTACTCAATTGGTGCCCGGAGATTGGTTCGGAGAAGTGCCACTTTTAGATGGCTTACCCAGGACGTATGACGTTCGAGCCGCGTCGCAAGCGCGTATTGCAGTTCTTCCGGCAAACGCATTCTGGCAAATCATTGAGCACCGACCGGATGTTCTGCTAGCCATTACTCGTTTGGTCTGTGGCAGATTTCGAATGGCGCTCGAATGGGCCGGGAACACGATCCTGAATCCTCTGCCTGTCAGATTGGCTAACCGACTCATTGCCTTGGTCAAACGTCCAGGTATCGAAGAAGCGGCCTACCTGAAGATAAGCCAGGAAAATATCGCCCAACAACTGGGTGTTTCTCGTCAGAGCGTCAACCGCCAGCTGAAAATGTGGGAAACCGAAGGCCTGTTGGTCGTTCGATACGGTGCCGTCACAATTCTCGATCTGCAAAAACTCAGCAATGCAGCACGAGGGGATTAGCCTGGCGGCAAAGACTAATTACCGGCGGGCTACCCCAGCGACGGGGCAGGTTGGGCTGATCTTAGGCACGCGTTCCAAGCGCTGGAAAACTTATTGAATGTTGCTCTCAAGGGGTGATCTATAGGGGCGGCGTTTTTGAATTGCGGGGCTGTCTTCATTGTTGTGATGGGTGGTTCAGGCACCGCCATTCCGGGTGCCAATTGGGTTCACCACCCCATCAAAAGATTCAGGAAAAGTGGAAATGGAAAAAGAGGCTTTTTTGCAAATGCTGGCTGCCGAAGGGTTTGGCACCGTTGTTGAAGTTGAGCGCGAAGCGTTTGGTACGCTCGATTCGCACGCCCATAACTTCGAGGCGATGGCGCTGGTTCTGCACGGTAGTTTGGTCATTCATAAATCCGATGGCGATTTCACCTACAACTCAGGAGATATTTTTCACCTGGAATGTAACCAACCCCATTCGGAAGTGTTTGGTGAACATGGCGTACGGTACCTAGTCGGAAGAAAGTGACGACGCTGGCATTTCAGCCTGGATTCAAGTGATGTCAGACGTACAGGAAAGACCATGTTCGAACATCTCGACCTAAACGCGCTGATCGCCGCCTACGGCTATTGGGTGATTTTCCTGGGCTGTTTGCTGGAAGGCGAAACAGTGTTGATCCTCGGCGGTATGGCGGCGCACCAAGGTACGCTGCAATTGCTGCAAGTGATCGGCTTGGCCACGTTGGGCGGTATGCTCGGCGATCAGTTGCTATTCTGGACCGGACGTTATTCCGGGGAGCGTCTGCTGCCCAAGCTCAAGCGTCACCAATCTGCCATCAAGCGGGTCGAGGGTCTTATCCAGCGTTACCCCACGACCTCGGTATTCGCTGTTCGCTTTCTCTACGGCATGCGCCTGGTGGGGCCAATGGTGATAGGTGCAAGTGGCCTGTCACCGTGGCGTTTCGCGCTGATCAATGTGCTGAGTGCGGCAGTCTGGGCGACCCTGTTCGTCTGCGCCGGCTATTGGGCGGGGGAAGCGTTACAGCATCTATTCGGCGACCTGAAGCCCTATCGACTGCCGATCTTCCTCGCGGTGGTAGCACTGGTGAGCCTTGCGGCGTTGGTCCGGTATGTGCGCCGCCGATCCAAGGCAACGCATGATTGAGGCGGTGGCGTCGGCATGCAAGGCTGTAGCGCGCCTGCGCACTGCCTTGCAGTGCTAAGCACCTCACTCTTTCGGAAAGTCCGCGCCGATGCTGATGTCACGAACCTGCTCGATCTGCTTCAAGCGTGCCTGACGATCAGCCACCACGGCGTCATATCCCCAGCTGCCTAATACAAGATGACGCGGCGCATCGGGTTTTTGGGTCAGGGCGATCATGGCCTCTGCGGCGCGTACGGGGTCCCCGGCCTGATTGCCGCTCGATTGCCTGGTCGACTCCAGACGCTTGGTGGCAGTGTCCTTGTAGTCGTCGATGCGCGATGGCGTCTGGCGCAATGAGCGTCCTGCCCAGTCGGTGCGAAACGGCCCCGGCTCTACGCACGTGACGGAAATCCCCAATGGCTTGACTTCCGCGAGCAGCGCGTCGGAAAAACCTTCGACGGCGTGCTTGGAGGCTGCGTAGTAGCCTGATCCCGGAAAGCCGATCAGGCCGGCAACCGAAGTGATATTGATGATGTGGCCGCTGCGTTGCGCGCGCATGATCGGCAGCAAGGCGCGGGTGATGGCGAACAGACCAAACACGTTGGCATCGAACTGGGCACGGATTTCAGCGTCTTCGCCTTCTTCGATCGAGCTCTGATAACCGTAACCTGCGTTGTTGACCAGCACGTCGATTCTGCCGAACTGTTGCTTTGCCGCAGCCACGGCGGCGTCTATCTGGTCTGCCTTGCCGACGTCGAGGTCGACAACCAGTACCTGGCCTTGCGTGCCCTCGGCCAGGTCTGCAACTCGAGATTTGTCCCTGGCCGTTGCCACGATGCGCCAGCCGCGAGCGATGACGAGTTTGGCCAGTTCGCGGCCGAAGCCGGTGGAGCAGCCGGTGATGAGCCACACCGGGGTATTGGTCGATTCGCTTGCCATGTCATTTTCTCCTTCACAAGGGGGGACTGATGTTTGTGACAGGGCATAACGGGTGTCGTTTCATTGAGGCGCCGGTTGGAATCACGCCTCGGCAAGCGGGTTTTCAGGAACGCTTCTCATCGCTGCCTGCTGAGCCAGAAACAGCTGTTAAATCAGTTTTTTGGCGCTAGAATCGGCGCGCCTTAAGAAGTCTGGCCGATATCCACCGGATATCAGCCATAAGCCTTCGTACAGATGGCGCAGCCTCTGTCAGGCTTTTTTTATTGCCTGTATTTCGGGTGTAAACTTGCCTTTCGCGCACTGGCGCTTTCAGGTCCCGTGAACATGACACAGATCTCCGAACGTTTCCTGGTGCAGGCGCATCTTGATGCCAAACAGCCCAGGACGTTGAGCCCGGCAGAGCAGGCGCGTTACCGTGCCGACATTGCTGAGGAACTCAAGAAGCAGGACGCCGTGCTGGTCGCTCACTATTACTGTGATCCGGTTATCCAGGCGCTGGCCGAGGAAACCGGTGGCTGCGTGGCCGACTCTCTTGAAATGGCGCGCTTCAGCAATAACCACGCGGCCAGCACTGTGCTGGTGGCGGGTGTACGTTTCATGGGCGAAACCGCGAAGATCCTCAATCCTGAAAAACGCGTGTTCATGCCGACGCTCGAAGCCACCTGCTCGCTCGATGTGGGGTGCCCGGTCGACGAGTTTTCCGCTTTTTGCGACCAGCACCCGGAACGTACGGTGGTGGTGTATGCCAACACCTCGGCAGCCGTCAAAGCCCGTGCGGACTGGGTGGTGACCTCTGGCTGCGCGCTGGAGATCGTCGAAAGCCTGATGGATAACGGTGAGAAAATCATCTGGGCGCCAGACAAGCACCTGGGCCGCTACATCCAGCGTGAGACCGGTGCCGACATGCTGCTGTGGGACGGTGCCTGCATCGTCCACGAAGAGTTCAAATCCAAGCAGCTCGAAGACATGAAAGCCCTGTATCCCGAGGCGGCGATTCTGGTTCACCCCGAGTCGCCGGAAGCGGTCATCGAGTTGGCTGACGTGGTCGGCTCCACCAGCCAGATGATTGCCGCAGCGCAACGCTTGCCCAACAAGACGTTCATCGTCGCCACTGACCGGGGCATCTTCTACAAGATGCAGCAGCTGTGCCCGGACAAGGTCTTCATCGAGGCGCCTACGGCCGGCAACGGCGCGGCGTGCCGGAGCTGTGCACATTGCCCGTGGATGGCGATGAATACGCTTGAGCGCACCTTGCAGTGCCTGCGCGAGGGCAGTAACGAGATAGTCGTCGACCCGGCGCTGATCCCCAATGCCGTGCGTCCATTGCAGCGCATGCTGGACTTCACCCAGGCAGCGCGCTTGCGACAGGCAGGCAACGCCTGACAGCGATGATGAAAGAGCCCGACTCAAGTGTCGGGCTTTTTCATTGCTGGTCGTATCGGGCGCCTTGCGACGCCGGACGATCAGTTCATCATGTCCTTGACCATCCGCTCCTGCTCGATCAGATCCTTTTGCCGCGCATCGATACGTGACGCCAGCTGAAAATTATTGGCCGCACGGCGTTTGGCGAAGTCCAGTTGCTGGATCGCCTGACGGAAATCACCGACCAGCGCAAAGTATTCAGCGCGCGCCTGATGCAGGCCGATGGTGTTGCCATTCAGGCCACGGGTTTCCGCCACGACGTACCAGATGTCCGGATCATCCGGGCGGGTCTTGAGCAGCGCTTCAAGGCTTTTCTCGGCTTCGGCGGTGCGGTTCTGCTTGAGCAGCACGTCGATACGCACGTCATTGAGCGGATAATTGCCGGGGTACAGCGTCAGCATGCGATCGACACGCTGCTGCGCATCGGCCAGCCGGTTATTGGTGATGTCCAGGTCGATCTGCGTCAGGTTATAGGTAATGTCGTTCGGCGCTTTTTCGAGCAGTGGCTTGAGGGTTTCCCTGGCCTCGTTCAGTTGTCCGCCCTTGATCTGCGCGATGGCCAGGCCATAGCGCGCCGGATCGGATTTCGGGTTTTCAACCAGTTGCGCACGGAAGCGCTTGGCGGCGATGCCTGGGGTTTCTTCGTAGATCAGTGCCACACGGGCGCGCATCAGTTGATACAGCAGGCTGTCTTCCTTGCCGCCCGGTTTGGCCTGCTCGGCACGGTTGCGTGTATCGGCGATCCGCGACTCGCTGACCGGGTGAGTCAGCAAAAACTCCGGAGGCCTGGCGTCGAATCGATATTGGCGCATGAGGCGTTCGAACATGGTCGGCATGTTGCGCGGGTCATAACCGGCCTTCTCCAGGTTGAGAATGCCGATGCGGTCGGCCTCCTGCTCGTTCTGGCGCGAAAAGCGCCGTTGTTCCTGGATCGCGGCAGCCTGTGAGCCGGCGATGGTGGCGATACCCGCATCACCGGCGCCTGCGGCTGCCATGACGATACCTGCCAGCATCGCGGCCATGACTGGCACCTGCATGCGTTGCTGCGCTTCTATGCCTCTGGCGAAGTGGCGCTGCGACAAGTGAGCCAGCTCGTGAGCCAGTACCGAAGCGTACTCGCCCTCGGTCTGCGCGTTGAGAAACAGGCCGCCGTTGACGCCGATGATGCCGCCGGGTGCGGCAAAGGCGTTGAGTTGCGGGCTGTTGATCAGGATGAATTCAAGCCGCCGGTCCTGAACCTGACTGGTCTCGGCAAGGCTGTAGACCGAAGTTTCGACGTAGTCCTTGAGTTGCGGGTCCGACAGCTGCGCCACCTGGCCGCGCAGCAACCCCAGCCACGCACGGCCCAGACGGTGCTCCTGTTCTGGGGAGACAATCGAGGAGCTGGCGTCACCAAGCGAGGGGAGGTCATCCGCCATGCCGTGTGTAGCGAACAGGCAGGCGAGGGTGAGCAGTGTAGGACGCAAAAAATTCATGCACGAAGCTCTGGTCAGAAGAACCTGTACTGTAGCTGGCTCGATGGCGTGCTGACCAGAGTGAGGTATTCTTGCCGCCTTGTTCGTACTGCCTTTTCGGACCTGCTTTGTAATCCGATGTGTCCGCCTGGAGATAAACGATGTCTGACGCTGTAGTGCGCCCCGAGGCCTGTGACGCTGAACTGGATGCCAGTGGTCTCAACTGTCCGCTGCCCCTGCTGAAGGCCAAGATGGAGCTCAACCGCCTGGCCAGCGGCGCGGTGCTGAAAGTGATTGCCACCGATGCCGGTTCGCAGCGCGATTTTCGAACTTTCGCCAGGCTTGCCGGGCACGAGTTGCTGCATGAAGAGTTCGATGCCGGCATTTATCGTTACTGGCTGCGCAAGGCCTGACCCACTGCAGCGTTTTTTTCCGAAAAGGATGTTTGATGTTCAATGTGCTTCGCAATTGGGTGCAACGCTACTTCTCTGACGAGGAGGCGGTGGTCCTGGCAGTTTTGCTGTTTCTGGCGTTCACCCTTGTCCTGACGCTGGGCGGCATGCTGGCGCCGGTCATAGCCGGTCTGGTGCTGGCGTTTCTGATGCACGGGCTGGTCAGTGCTCTGGAACGCCTGCGCATGCCTGAAATGGCCGCCGTCGGTCTGGTGTTTACCCTTTTCATCGGCGTATTGCTGGTGTTCCTGCTGGTATTGGTGCCACTGCTCTGGCACCAGTTGATCACCTTGTTCAACGAAGCCCCGGGCATGCTCGCCAAATGGCAGTCGGTGCTGTTGCTGCTGCCCGAGCGTTATCCGCATCTGGTGTCCGACGAGCAAGTGCTGCTGGCCATCGAGGTTGCCCGTGGTGAAGTGGGCAAGATCGGCCAGTTGGCGCTGACGTTCTCGATTTCCAGCCTGCCGTTGCTGGTCAACCTGATGATCTATCTGGTGCTGGTGCCGATTCTGGTGTTCTTCTTCCTCAAGGATCGGCACATGATCGGCCGCTGGGCGCGTGGCTATCTGCCCCGTGAGCGTGCCCTGATCAACCGGGTGGCGGATGAGATGAAGCGCCAGATTGCCAATTACATTCGCGGCAAAGTCATCGAGATATTCATCTGTGGTGGCGTGACCTACATCGCTTTCGCCGCGCTCGGGCTCAATTACGCGGCGCTGCTGGCAATGCTGGTCGGCATATCGGTGGTCGTGCCTTATGTCGGCGCAGTGGTGGTCACTGTGCCGGTGGCATTGATCGGTCTGTTCCAGTGGGGCTGGGGTGATCAGTTCATCTACCTGATGATCGCTCACGGCATCATTCAGGCGCTGGATGGCAACGTGCTGGTGCCGCTGCTGTTTTCCGAGGCCGTCAATCTGCACCCGGTCGCAATCATCTGCGCCGTGCTGCTGTTCGGGGGACTGTGGGGGTTCTGGGGGATTTTCTTTGCGATTCCGCTGGCCACGCTGTTCAAAGCCGTGCTCGACGCCTGGCCTCGCAATGAGCCTACGGTAGCTCCGCTGCTTTGACGCGATAGTCACAGCCGCAGCGCTGAATCGCTGCGGCACCTTGCGCGCCGCAGCGGGGCACGCGGATCAGCCTTTGTTCAGGGCTTCTGCCTGCGCCAATACTTCAGCCACATGGCCCGGCACTTTCACGCCGCGCCATTCCTGACGCAGTACGCCTTCCTTGTCGATCAGGAAGGTGCTGCGGTCGACGCCCAGGTATTCCTTGCCATAGAGCTTCTTGAGCTTGATGACGTCGAACAGCTGGCAGACCGCTTCGTCCTTGTCCGAAATCAGCTCGAACGGGAAAGACTGCTTGGCCTTGAAGTTTTCGTGGGTCTTCAGGCTGTCGCGCGAAACACCGAGCACAACCGTGTTGGCTGCCTGAAACTGCGCAATATGGTCACGAAAGTCCTGGCCCTGGGTGGTGCAGCCGGGCGTGTTGTCTTTCGGGTAAAAATAAATCACCACCTGCTGACCCTTTAGCGCAGACAGCTCGACAGTCTGTCCGCTGGTAGCGGGTGCCTGAAAATCGGGAACCGGATGATCTACTGTGACAGTCATGAGGACTCCTTACATTGGGGCTTGTGGGCGCCAGGGTTCGATCAGTGCGTCCAGATTCAACGCGTCGGCGAAATCGAGGAATTGATCGCGCAGCCAGCTGATCTGTGTCCCGGCAGGCAGTGTCACCGTGAACGTGGCGTTGAGCATGGTGCCGCCGGTCTGCGGAGCCTGATAGGTGTCGCAGATCAGGTTCTCCAGCTCGACGTTGTGGTCGATGAAGAACTGGCACAGCTCATTGATGATGTCCGGGCGGTACGCCGAGCTGACGTAGGCCACGTAGGGCAGGGCTTCCGGACGGTTCTCCAGAGTGGCGCTGCGCACGACGCTGGTCGTGAACGCATGCTTCTTGGAGAGACTCGCCAGGCCGGTTTCAAGGCGCGCCAGAGCGTCCCAGCTGCCCGACACCTGAAGAATCAGCGCACTGCACTCGCCGTGGCGGGTGAGGCGCGAGGTGACGACCGAGCAGCGGTTTTCATGGCTGGCGCGGCACAGGACGTTGGTCAGCTCCATGGGGTTTGCGCCAATGGCACTGATGACAAGGAATTGTTCGCGAACTGTGGGGGTGGACGACATGCAGCATTCCTAGACGATGAGCGGTCGGTACTTTTTCGGACTTGCGGGGCTGTTTCGACAATCGATGGCGCAAGATAACTTGCCGGGTCCCTCGGCGCCTGGCCTGTATGGATATACCATGACTGGGCTGGAGTGCGCTGGGGCGGGGCTTCTGGCGACAAATTCGACCGATTGAGCGAGGTGCGCAGGTGACCAGTACCGATCAAAGGACGAAGGGTAGCGAAAACCATCGCTCAGGGGAATGCTCAGAGCGCGGTACTTCGCTTGTACAAGGCTGATAGCGCCAGTACCATTACGGCTCTCTTTTTCCGGCAGGAGCGGTTGCATGATTGCGGGCAGTATGGTGGCACTGGTCACACCAATGGATGCACAAGGTCGTCTGGACTGGGACAGCCTGAGCAAACTGGTTGACTTCCACTTGCAAGAGGGCACCCACGCCATTGTTGCCGTAGGCACCACCGGTGAGTCGGCGACGCTGGATGTGAACGAACACATCGAAGTCATCCGCCGGGTGGTCACTCAGGTTGCAGGTCGCATTCCGGTTATCGCCGGTACAGGCGCCAATTCGACGCGTGAAGCCGTCGAACTGACCACCAACGCCAAAAATGCGGGTGCCGACGCGTGCCTGCTGGTGACGCCTTACTACAACAAGCCGACTCAGGAAGGCCTGTTCCAGCATTTCAGCCACATCGCCAATACTGTCGACATCCCGCAGATCCTCTACAACGTGCCGGGCCGTACGGCCTGCGACATGCTGCCAGAGACCGTTGCGCGTCTGTCGACGGTAAAAAACATCGTTGGTATCAAGGAAGCCACCGGCAACCTGCAACGCGCCAAGGACATCCTGGCCAGCGTCAGCAGCGATTTTCTGGTGTACTCCGGCGACGACGCTACAGCAGTCGAATTGATGCTGCTGGGCGGCAAGGGCAATATTTCCGTGACCGCCAACGTTGCACCGCGCGCCATGAGCGATCTGTGCGCAGCGGCCATGCGTGGCGATGCGCAAACGGCCCGGGCGATTCACGAAAAGCTCATGCCGCTCAACAACACCCTGTTCATCGAATCCAACCCTATCCCCGTGAAGTGGGCCTTGCATGAAATGGGTTTGATGCCAGACGGTATCCGTCTGCCGCTTACCTGGCTCAGCGAAGCCTGTCATGAACCGCTGCGTCAGGCCATGCGCCAGTCCGGCGTCCTGGTTTAATTGAGGAAGTATCACGCAATGAAGCGATTGGCCGGACTTTCCGCACTTGCTCTTATTATCTCCAGCACCAGCGGTTGCGGTTGGCTCTGGGGCGAAGATGGTTACTTCCGTGATCGCGGCAGTGATTACCTCCAGGCGACCCAGACCCCACCCATGCAGTTGCCCGCCGATGTTAGCGGCGTCAAGCGTCTGGATCCTTTGCTGCCGATCCCGCGTAACGTGGCTGACAGCACCCAGAAAGACGGCGAGTACATCGTGCCGCGTCCTCAGCCGCTGGGCACGACTTCCGAGTCGAGCGACTTCAGCCTGCAGAAGAGTGGTGATGCGCACTGGATCCTGGCTCAGCGTCAGCCAGCCGAAGTCTGGCCGGTGGCTCATCAGTATTTCGAAGACAACGGTTTCCGTATCGCTGAAGAGCGTCCACAGACGGGCGAATTCAGCTCTTCCTGGCAGCGCCTTGATGAGCTGTCCGCTTCGGTGGCCAAGCGTCTGAGCACTGCCGGCGTCGCCGCCGATGCAGAAACCCGCGTGCGGGTGCGTATCGAGCCGGGCGTGCAGCGCAATACCAGTGAAGTCTACGTGGTCAGCGTCGAGCGTCCTGCCGGCAGCACTGCCGACGTGGCCTTCCCGACGCGCACCACCAACCTGGGCCTTGATGCCGCACTGACCGACGACCTGCTGGCCAGCATGGGCCGCAACGCCGAGAAGGGCGGTTCGATTTCCCTGCTGGCGGCACGTGACTACGACACCCCAAGCCGTGTTGCCTTGAGCGAAGACGGCAGCGGCAACCCGGTCTTGAACCTCGGTGCCGATCTGGACCGCGCATGGTCGAGCGTTGGCCGTGCGCTGGATCAGGGCGACTGGCGTGTCGAGGACATCAACCGCAGCCTGGGTCTGTACTACATCAACCTGGCTGAAAAGGCCAAGACGCCTGAAAACGAGCCTGGTTTCTTCGGCCGCATGTTTGGCAGCAAGTCGACCAAGGAAGAGATCGATGCCCGCGCCGAACGCTATCAGGTCCGCCTGAGCAAGGTCGGTGACAACGTTCAAGTGACCGTCGAGAAGAACATCAACACCGTTGCACCTGCGGATATCGCACGTCGCGTGTTGAGCGTTATTCAAGACAACCTGGGTTAAGTGCGTTTCGCGGTTCTCGGCAGCGGCAGTCGTGGCAACGGCACGCTGGTCGCAAGCAACGATACGTACGTACTGGTCGATTGCGGTTTCTCCCTGCGGGAAACCGAGCGGCGCCTGGCTCGTCTGGGCGTCTCGGCAAGCCAGCTGAGCGCCATACTGGTGACCCACGAACATGCCGATCATGTGCATGGCGTGGGTTTGCTGTCGCGGCGCTACAATGTGCCGGTCTACCTCAGCAGCGGGACGTTGCGCGGAATGCGCAAACCGGTGGAAATTGCCGGCCTGCTGGCAGGCGGGGAGAGTCTTCAGATCGGCGCACTGGACATCGATGTGGTGTCGGTCGCTCACGATGCGCTTGAGCCGACGCAGTTCGTCTTCAGTGACGGCAAGCGCCGCTTTGGCCTGCTGACCGACCTTGGTTCTTACTGCTCCAACGTATTACAGCGTTATCAAGGCCTGGATGCCTTGATGATCGAGGCCAATCACTGTCGCGACATGCTTGCCCGAGGCCAGTATCCGGTCTTTCTCAAGCAGCGCGTTGGCTGTGAAACCGGTCATTTGAACAACCATCAGGCCGCCAGCCTGGTGAGCGAACTGGGATGGCAGGACCTTCAGCACCTGGTGCTGGCGCATCTCAGCAGCAAGAACAACCTGCCGCACCTGGCCCGGCAATGTTTCGTCGACACCCTCGGGTGCGACCCGGACTGGCTGCAACTGGCCGATCAAGATTCAGGGCTCGACTGGCGACATATCGCCTAGCCCAACTACTTAGCAAGCGGAGCCCATCATGGAAAAACGTGAAGAACTCTACCGCGGCAAAGCCAAATCGGTTTACAAGACCGACGACGCTGACCGCTTGATCCTGCTGTTCCGCAACGACACCTCGGCGTTCGACGGCAAGCGCATCGAACAGCTCGACCGTAAAGGCATGGTGAACAACAAGTTCAACGCCTTCATCATGCAGAAGCTCGAAGAAGCGGGTATTCCGACCCAGTTCGACAAGCTGCTGGGCGACAACGAGTGCCTGGTCAAGAAGCTCGACATGATCCCGGTCGAATGCGTTGTGCGTAACTACGCAGCTGGCAGCCTGGTCAAGCGTCTGGGCATCGAAGAGGGCACCAGGCTCAACCCGTACACCTTCGAACTGTTCCTCAAGGACGACGCCAAGGGCGACCCGTTCATCAACGAATCCCACGTTGTGGCGTTCGGCTGGGGCACTGCCGAGCAACTGGTTCGCATGAAAGAGCTGTCGATCAAGGTCAATGACGTGCTGACCAAGCTGTTCGACGACGCCGGCCTGCTGCTGGTCGACTTCAAACTCGAATTCGGCGTATTCCACGGTGAAATCGTCCTCGGCGACGAATTCAGCCCGGACGGCTGCCGCCTCTGGGACAAGGACACCCGCAAGAAAATGGACAAGGACCGCTTCCGCCAGGGTCTGGGCGACGTCATCGAAGCCTACGAAGAAGTCGCAAACCGTCTGGGCGTGCCGCTTTAAGCGGAAAAAACACGCAAGCGCTTGATAGCACGAAAAAAAACAGCAGAAGGGCTTCGCCTTCTGCGTTGATGCTGTTATGATGCGCGCCGTTGGAGAGATGCCAGAGTGGCCGAATGGGACGGATTCGAAATCCGTTGTACCTTCACCGGTACCTAGGGTTCGAATCCCTATCTCTCCGCCATTATGTGTCCTAAGAGCCCCGCAATGCGGGGCTTTTTGGTTTTTAGCGTCAGTTGTTCACCCATCTGTCCCCCCACTGCAGTTGTGCGCCTCTATTGGGACTAAGCGGCTGTATGACCGCTGTTCGGTTCACCGGCAGCCCTGGCGGCCAGGACCACCAATCCCAATGCTGCGGCAAGCAAGCTTACCGTAAGCAGGCTGAGCTCTGCAGCGACGATAACTTTCGCCGTGCTGAGTATCAGGGTTAATGCCGCAAGGGCGCAGCCCAGCGCTAGCTTCAACATTATGAACTCCTTTGTACCTAAAAAAGAAATATGGGATGCCCTCAGGGCATCCCATATATGCGCCTGAACGTTCAGGCAACGAGCTCAAGCGCAGCATCCAACGCACGCTGTTTGATCCCTGCGCCTGGGCCGAACCAGGCCGAGTCCAAGCGGTAGTCTACCGATCGGGCACGCATCTCATGATCCACGTACTCGGTGACGGCGTTCAGCAAGCCCCAGGCAGTACCTTTGGTTGATACCAGATCAGACCCTCGACCGCGCCCTGTGTAGAGCGCCATAGTCTTCTGGAAAGCATGGTTTACCGCAGGCTTGGTTCTGCTGCGTGAGGTGACTTCGGTGTGTAGGATCTGCCCGAAGTATGCTTGGGCTTCCTGAGGGGATACCTTGCGTTCCGCGAGTTGGCGCATGCGGTAAATGAAGTCGTCCCATTGCGAGAAGGCGATACCCAACTGCTTTTTCACCGTTTGCGGATCGAAGCGGGTGCTGTGAGGCACTTTGATCGCGCCGGTTGCACTCCCGAGCGACATAGCCAAGGTGTTGTTGCAAACGACGCGAATCGTGGTGGGCGTAGCTACAGTGGCTAGCGTGCCGTCGCAAGACGTTGCCAGCAGCAGATAGCCGCCCACCTCGTCCTTTCCTTTAAGCGCTGTCGACTGTCCAGTGCGGGCGAGGGCCCAGAACTTGCGGCCTCCTTTGAGCACACCAGCGGTCTCAAGCTCATAACCCGAGACCTCGGTAAGGTCTCGGTAGAATTCGAGGACTTCGGCTGGCTGAACCACCTGGTAACGATGCGACACGACGGACAACGGCTCCAGCGTGTCTGACCGATAAAGCACCTTTTGATCGGCGAAGGAGTGGATCTCGGACAGCGGGCCTTTAGTCGTGGATTTGAAATGGACAGGACTAGATTCAATCTGCCAGTTCATACCGGCTTGTTGCTGCCAGACCTCAAGAGGCTGATTCTGTGGTAGCTGGTTACCCAGACCATGCCAGGGTGTAGCACCGACATAAGCCATTTGTTGGATTTCATGTGCCATTTTAGTTATCCCCTATGGGTTTGGATTTGTATCTAGAGATAAGTTGGGGCATACGCTAAATAAAAGGCCGCAGCGAATGCATACATGAGTTGCACTGGTATCTGAAACGTTTTGATATTTGATTTTTAAAGCTAGGTCTAACGCATCAAAAAGCCTCGCGGCTAACTCTTCAAGAGTCGCTACTACTAATGGGTTCCGAGCAGTTCTCCGATTTTTTGAGACCTGATGGATGATCAGCCGGTTGACCGCCTTCGCTACGACTGCGATGCGGTATGCCGAATTAATTGAGAGAGTCTTATAGCTGCTGCAGGTGGGGCATTTGGCTGACATTTGACAGAGCTCAGCTGGGGATTCAACTAAGCTATATAGATCTAAAATTTTTTAGGATCGGAAGCGTCGAGCTGCTCCATGAGGGCTTATGCCTTGTCCGAGTAGCAGCTATTCCTGCTATTCGTAGCAAAATAGCTGCTTGTAGGAAGGTTGCGCACGTCAGTTTTCAGATGTAATTGGAGTGTGATTGGATGTAACCGTTACAAAATACCAAATGCCTTCGTCTCTGCTGTTAGGCTCCTCATGGCAAGCCAATAGCCCCGTCAGGAGATAGAATCATGAGCTATATTGTTAACTACTCTAATATGCCTGCGTCTGGCTCGCAATATCCCGCTTTATCTCAAGCTCATCCTGTATTTAATGGTGCGGTCGTTGAGGCTGCACAGAATCTTGGTTTGCCATTAGCGCTTACTTCAATTACCGCTCTAAGTGCGGTTGCTGCTAGCGTGCAAGCAATTGCCGGGTTAGAGATGCCAAACGGGGGTAGTTTACCTGTCTCTCTTAATGCTTTGATAACAGTTCCATCCGGAGGCGGGAAAAATAGAACTGTGAATCTATTCAAAAAGCCGTTCGAAGAATTCGAGGCATCCCAGCAAGAGTCCTACGCACTGGAGATGACAGTTTATAAGACAAAGCTAGAAGTATGGAATTATCAACGAAAGCAGTTACTAAGGAAGAGCGGAAATAGGACGGGGGGATATGGGCTTGTTGAAGCGCTGCTCGAGCATGACCAGCAAAAGCCGTCGGCTCCGAGGCTACATCGGATAATGTTCGAAGATACTACCCCTGAGGCGCTCTTGGCCTCTATGTCTGGTGGCGGGAAAAACGCATGGCTGGTTACTAGCGAAGGGGGGATCATCCTATCGCAACATGCGATGAAGAATATGCCTGCATTGAATCAAATTTGGAGCGGAGATCGCGTAACTGTCGACAGAAAAACTGGAGAGAGTTTCTCTTTAGTGGATGCCAGGTTGTCTGTGCTTATTATGAGTCAACCCGGTGTGTTTGAATCATTTATCGGTCGATATGGCGCATTGGCGCGAGAGTCTGGGTTTTTCGCCCGCTGCCTAGCATTATCAATACCCCAGAATATTTTAGGCCAATTCGAAGACTCTAGGGTGCTCGAATGGAGTCACCTAGCCATTTTTAATGAAAAAGTTAGTCGTTTTCTGAAAATGGGATTGTGTGGTGTATATCGTTCTTGTTTAAGGTTCTCCCCAGAAGCAAAAAGCTACTGGTTGTCTATCAAGAATGCGGTTAACTGGGAACTGAAACACGGCGGAAGGTTTAATGGCTTGCCTGATCTCGCTGCAAGAACTCCAGAGAACATCGCTAGGATTGCAGCATTGCTCCACTTTTTTGAGGAGAGAGCAGGCGATATTTCATATGAAACATTGGAATACTCCTGCCGTTTATGCTTTTGGCATGTTGACCAATTTATCTACATGTTCTCAGAGCGCTCTTCTGGGGAAAGGGATGCTGAGTTGTTATATAGGTGGTTTAGCACTAAATATCAGCAATACGGTGTTGTGGAGCATCTTAAAAATAACGTCCGTCAATCGGCTCCTAGTCCTTTGAGAAAAGATGGCCGATTCAACGCTGCATTTGAGGTTCTTGTTGATAGGCGGTACCTTGCGACTCACATCGGGGGTGGGAGACACGTGTGTGTGAAATTTTTTCCCAATGGTCTTTAAAATAATATTCTACTGAAGAACCGTCTTGATCCGGTTAATAGCGCGCGAAGGGAAACCTAACTCTATAAGAGCTAACTCGTGGTAGTATCCTTCGCTTTTTCTTTTTAGATTTGGCTCTTTAGCTTTTTCGGCTTTTTCGGCTTCTTTAGCCTCTGTAGTCTGTCGGATTTCGGCGGAAACTGATTGAGCTTGGTTCAACCTAATTAGTGCGTCTGAGGAAAAGCCTTCCTGCTTTGAAACTGGAATTGGACGCTGTGTTTCATTTAAATCAACGTGGCCCACCAAGACCCTTATTATCCAGTCTATCGCTTCACGTTTCCTAGGTAGGTTTTCATAAATTTTATCGAAGAGGGTTTTGTAGGTTGGATGTTCCCTCCAGTCTTTTTTCAGTGATTCTGATAACTCCTGGATGCTGGTTTGGTA
This sequence comes from Pseudomonas sp. SZ57, assembly GCF_009495975.1. Lineage (NCBI taxonomy): Bacteria > Pseudomonadati > Pseudomonadota > Gammaproteobacteria > Pseudomonadales > Pseudomonadaceae > Pseudomonas > Pseudomonas sp. SZ57. Next base: position 27,962 of record NZ_WIBD01000007.1, read on the forward strand.
GAGAGTGGCTAGCCTGTTTAGCATCTCTAAATTAGTTTCTTTTTCTTGACTCAATGGCGGCTTTTCAAGTTTTTCTAGCTCTGCTTTAAGTTCATAAACTTTATTCGGGGCTAGCAATAAGTCTAGATTCGTTATGGAAATTCTCTCGATTTCATCGTGACTTGGATTGGTTAGATGGGAAAATAAAAAATCAAAATAATAAATGTACGGTAGCTTGAAAAGTGGTTCAGATGATTTTAGTATGGTTTGAGATTTTTTTAATATGAAATATTTGGAATTGATGTTTTCAGAAAAGAGGTTCTTAAATTTTTCAATTCTGTTTTCTGTCGATGAGTTAGTGACCCCGGATGCCTGATAAGCGATCTGAAGGTTTGTCACGACAGCTCTGTGAGCTAGCTCTGCTGATATTGATTCGCCAGTACTAAGGACTGCGTCACTAAATTTGAACTGAGTTATTCTGCCTCCTAGTGCGATTTTGCATAGCGCAGAATGATCTATTACTAAGTGGCAGATTTTCGATTCGTAGCTAATGTGCTCTTCAACGTCGAAAAAAAAGTTTTCAGCCTCGTAAGAAAGCTTCAGGCACATTCCATGTGGAATCTCGATCATCGGCGGAATCTCGGCCCGTCGGAGCAGGTCCACCAGCTCGCCTACTGTGCGACCCAGTTCTTTTGCAGCATCTGTTAGGGAAAATGGCGCTCTCATTGCCTTCAGATGTTTGCTCACCCAACCACTCCTTGCATGCGCCTACGCTGACGTTAGACCTAAGGCTATCAAATAATCTAATAGAAATCATTAGAGCTAGCAGGTTCGGTTAACCACCTCGCTTCCTGGTAACGGATATCGCTTGGCCCGTCATGAGTGCTTGAGTTGGCACAGGGTTTAGTCTGCCCTCTGTCTAACCCTACGCTATACAGACGTTGTGGGTAAGCCTCCGTTACTGCTTCGGGAGAGCTACAGTGTAATTTCCATGTAATCGAGTGTAACCGTTACGATTTGGACATTTGTGCGAATCCTTCAGGCATACTTTCTCTCGTCAACAAAAGGATGCTTTGAATGAGTGAATTAAAGCCAGTCGACGCGATTGTTATTGTTTGTGTTTTGAGACTTTCGGAGGTCGTAAAGCGCACGGGTCTTTCGCGTGCTACGCTGTATAATTTGATGGATAAAAAGTCTAAGTACTATGATCCCAGTTTTCCTAAACGAATTAGCTTGACGGGTAGGCCTGGAGGGGCAGTTGGCTTTTTGGAGCATGAGATTAACGATTGGATCAGTTCTCGGACAGCATGAGCTGTGTTATAAGTTAATAAGAAGATCGACGCTTACGTAACTCGTTAGGCTTGTCTGCAAGGTTTGTTAAATTTTTGAAGTCCAAATTCTGCTATAGGGGTGGGTGTGTTCCTCTCAATCGCGCATATCACCCTGTCTTAGCGTAATACCTAGGCATTGGAATATGATTAATATTGAGCGCCCTATTGTGTTTCATGGTAATTCCAGATCTCTAGTTGTATTCAGTTTCTTTCAGGTAGTAAGTTGTGTGTTGCACTTCGCAGTGAAAGAGAATGTCAGGCTATTCATAGTTAGAGTGGACCTGCGGTTTCCTCAGAGAGCGCAGAGGGGCCAAATTTCAGATGGTGTCATAATGGGTAGGTTTATAAAGTCACTTAGGACTAAGATCCTAGCTCAAAGAAATAGAGTGAGAAAAAAATATGGCACCGCTCAATTCACGCGCGTTAGGTGCGTATGGGTAAGAGAGTTGGGTCCTAAAGGTAGTTTTTCCCACTATCACGCTATGCTCGTGTTTAATCGTGATGCTTATAGGGTGTTAGAGGATTTCCAGTCAAATGATGACAATCTTGCACGCTGCATCCAGAGGGCTTGGGCAAGCGCTCTTGGAGTCGACTTCGATAACCATCGATCTTTAGCCAGCTTCTCTAGAAACGGTCAGTATCAGATCATCAATGGCCACGGTCTGGATGAGGTGATGTGCGATATGATGCACTTGAACAATACCTTCTCTAAGGCCTGGGATGGTGCTCGAAATATTGGCTATAGCCTAGCACGTGAAGATTTACTAACGCACAGATGTAGCATCCAGTGTTTGCATGCCTAGTGAGCCTTTTTGGATAAGTTGTTAATCTGTGTGCGGCATGTGCAATGAGGGGCAGTTCTGACTAGTCTTTAAGTTTTATCTTGGATTGTTCGTTAGTCGTTTTGGATAAAAATAGAACGTTAATTTTTGGAGGGCTTTACTAGCTCTAGCCCTTAGAATACGCATGGTTGGGTAATCCTGACTTTGGGATCTTACTATGTACGGATAGTTTTTCATTGCGCGCTAATGAGTAACCACCCAACTCAAACAGGTAATCATCAGATTGCAGGAGGGATCATGTCTAAAAAAGTTCAGGAGAATAACCAGGCTCAGACATCGATCAAAGCGATGGCTGATGCCAGTGCCGATTTCCTAGCGAGGAATGCTTCTGAGGAAGACGGTGCCTTCTATAACGACTTCGAAGGTCTTATACGAATGAGGCTGGTCTTTAAGCTACTACCTCTAATGTCAGATCTGATGACCACCCGTCATCAGCTATTCGAGTTGTACCATACTCGCAACGGCATACCTGTTGTTAGAGGTAAATCGAAAGCTAAGCACTTTCTAGAGTGCTTAGCTGATACCCATGCTTCGATAGCAGAGTTATTCCCTCATTACGAGTTAAATCCCTACTTCGAAGTATTCTACAGCTCAGCCCAATCACATGGGCTGAGTGGTCTGTGCCTAACCATCGTAGATATGCGAGGGGAGGGTGCTCCTGTACGCGTACGGCAGCTCAACGACTGCGTAGCAGCCATCCGTGCCGTCACGCGTTCTGCTGAGTTCAAGGTATGCCTCAAGCGGTACCGTAGGCCGATCAAGCAGAACTTTGACTCCATCATGCAGTACGCAACTGACCTGTTCCGTAGGCATGCCAAGCTGTGCATCGTGCGTCTAGACCTTGCCTATGCACAGCACTTCAGGTCTGAGCGCAAAGTCTCTGACCAAGACACACACCTACACCGTGAGGCGCTGCTGGCAGCCCTCAACCAAGGCGTCTTTGGCCCCCTTGTAGGGTATGCCTGGAAGCTGGAGGTAGGTAAGCGCAAAGGCTCCCACTACCACTGCGTGTTCTTTTTCGATGGCTCTAAAGCGAGCCACGACGTCAACATCGCTCAGCGTATTGGGTTGTACTGGGACCATGACATCACTCAGGGCATGGGCACCCACTACAACTGCAACGCGCGCAAACAGTTTTACAAGAAATGCTTCCTTGGGGTTGTCCATCACACCGACGTCGAAGCCCGTAATGGCTTCGAGCGCTATGCCGAGTACATGACCAAACCGGATGAGTTCATGCGCCTGGCGTTGCCGGGTTACCGGTGCATTGGCAAGGGCCAGCTAGGCCCGTTACCAGCAGGCCATCGTAGCGGTAGGCCTCGCTCCGCGGAGAATGGCGTTAGCCAGTGGGTATCAGCCTCGTACTCACCTATTGATATTCGTTGAGCTTTCGATGTTAGTAGAGCGTAAGCGTCCGGCCATGTCAGATTGCCCCTTTAGCTAAAATCAGCTTCCGACCGTGCGCTACCTCTTGCGAGCGATGCGCCCAGCCCAAATACACGTGGTTGCGCAGCCCAGCGAACTCAAAAAAAGCATCAGCGGGAACACCTTCAACGCAGCTTGAAGCGAATGGATTACGAGTATCATCTGACTGGCCACGGCATCCGCGGAACCATTTCAACAGCACTGAAAGAGATCGGCTACCTCAAGACCTGGTTGGATACGCAGTTGTTCCCATGCGGATCCGAATAAGGTAGGTTCGGCCTATGACCCGGCCAAATAAGTTGAGGACGAAGAGGGCTAGGTCGATCAAGTCATCAAGCTCTGCCTGGAGGTGATAGCACCGAGTCACGACACAGCGAGGATGAGGAGAACCATAGTCACGCATAGGCGTCCCTGGTTTTGGCGGGTTGTGCGAAAAGGCCGGCAAGGGCACACCGAGGACAGAGCACAGAAGCCTATGGAAGGTGTGACAGGGGAAATGTACAAAATTGGTAAGGACATACCTATTGTGCCCTCTACATAAATTGATTGCTTGACATCAAAACGCCGCACTTGAAGTGCCTTCCAGTGGATTAATATGGATGCTATCTAGAACAGGCGCACGCAGTTTCGATGTTGGAAGGGGATTGCTGGTCGCAACTTGGCTCCTGCCCTTATCGGCAGCCGGCGTATGTCCGCCAGAGATGCGAAAATACACTGATCGCCCAATGAAGGGCCCGTTCGGCGGAGATGTTCCGCTAGAGACATGACAATGGACAGTAAGATAGAAGCAGCGACGCCCGACTCGCCCGCGGATGCGTCGATTTTCCAGAGCGCGCTTCCTAACGCCGAGAAGCTCGAGCACGCGCGCACACAGTTGCTTGACCTCTCAGCGCGAAATCGACTCCTTAATATGCCGCGATCGAGCCGTACCTCGGCAATTGCGGTCGTCGATGAGAAGCCATCCGAGGTCTATCGCCTCCTCGTTCGGGAGGGAAAAGCGTTTACATTCCTGGCCGGCAAGGCGGCAACTGATGAGTCCGATAATGATTCGGCAGCCGACGATGCAAAGCCGGCCAAAGACTCCGATGAAATCGACCAGCTTGCCCAACCCGACGACAGCGTCGACGAGAGGGGCGTGCTCACCCGTCACAGCGACACAAAACTCCAGACTCGCCTCACGGGCAAGGGTCTGCAAAAGCATCTGCTCGAGCTCTACCTGAACTCAAAGACACTCGAGGAAGAGCAGGGCGTCAACGTCCTCTTTGCCTCCCTTGGCGCCCTCAAGTGGATCGATCCGAACAATGCGGCCAACGTTCGCCATGCGCCCCTGATCTTAATTCCGGTCGAGTTGAACCGCGGAACGGCGGGCGAGAAATTCCGACTCAAGGCTCGCGCTGAAGATGTCGCATCCAACCTGTCGTTGGAAGCGTACCTGGACCGCATCCACAAGCTTCGTATGCCCGCCTTCGAAGCCAGCGACAGCTTCGACATCGATGCCTATTTTGCAGAGGTCGCGGCTGCGGTGGCGGACAAGCCCCAGTGGGAAGTGCTGCCTGACGAGATGACCGTCGGGTTCTTTTCGTTTGCCAAATTCCTGATGTACAGAGACCTCGACCCTGCCGTGTGGCCCAAGGGCAACACACTCGTCGATCGCGCACTCATTAAGGGCCTGCTCTCAGACGGCTTCCCAGGTGGAGAGGGAATGCTCGACGAGAGCGCCAACATTGATCCTGTCATCCCGCCGGCGGACATGCTCCACATCCTCGATTGCGACAGTTCGCAAGCCATTGCCATCCATGAGGTGCGTCGCGGTCGCGACATGGTCATCCAGGGCCCTCCTGGCACCGGCAAGAGCCAGACGATCGCCAATATCATTGCGTCGGCTATCAAGGACGGCAAAACGGTCCTGTTCGTGGCCGAAAAGATGGCTGCTCTGGAGGTGGTAAAACGGCGCCTTGACGAAAAGGGCGTGGGCGATGCGTGCCTGGAACTCCATAGCAACAAGGCCAATAAGCGCGCGGTACTCGATGAGCTACGACGCACCTGGGATCTCGGAGCCCCGAAGCCAGCTCCCACGGGAAGCCTGATTGCTCGCCTGACCGAAGCGCGGGACGAGTTGAACGGCCATGTGGCCCGGCTGCATGCCGTCGACCCAGCATCCAGTCTGTCTTCTTTCCAGGTCATGGGCCATCTCGCACGCCTGCGGCAAGCGGGGGTGATGCCCAATGATGTCGTTCTGGAGGGGATCGAAGCTTGGGGGGTGGATGGTTTCGAACGGCGTCATGCGCTTCTGAATGACTTGGTCACACGGATCGAGATCATCGGCAGACCCTACGACCACGCCTTTACCGGGGTGGGCATCGAAGCGATGCTGCCCACCGATCGTGAGCGTCTCGTCGCCCGTATCGAAACGCTGCGCGGCCAGCTCGAGGACTCCCGGCAGTACATGAATGCTACTGCCAGTCTGCTGGAAGCCCAGCCTCCGTCCAGGCTCGACGAACTGGCCGCTGTCAGCGCACTCGCCCGGCGCATCAGTTTGGCGCCTGTGCTTGATGCCGACGCCATGGCAGATGACGGTTGGTCGAACGCATCGGCGGTTGATACATTGCTGGCGTTGGGTCATCGCTATGCCGCCTTGCGCCAGTCGCTGTCGAGCGAAGTCAATGTCGAGGCGTGGGACGAGGACACTCACGAAGTGCAGCAGGCGCTCACCGAATGCCCTGGTGACTTCGATGCGGACGCTGTTCGCCGCCTCTGCGCCGTCCGCGACGCCATCCCGGCGCTATTGCAGGCGGGCCGCGGTCTCGCTCACGCACTGGGCCGCGAATGCACGCCGACCGCTGGGGAGTTTGCCCGCCTCGCCAAGATCGGCGAGCGGGTTGCAAATGCGCCACCGGCAAGCCCCGAAACGTTCGCTTCCGAGCTATGGGACGGCGGCGTAGAGCGGGCCGGGCAGATCGCCCAGACCGCTGCCGACCTCGAAGGGGTTCGTACGTCACTGGCAGGTCAGCTCCACGAGCTCGCCTGGGATATCGACGTAGGTCCGGCCCGCGCCGCGCTCGCGGCCAAGGGCACGAGCCTGTTCCGCTTCCTCAGTGGCGACTGGCGTGCAGCCAACAAGCTCATGCGCTCGGTCCTGGTTCAGCCCGCCCAACCTCTCCCGGTGACCCTGGCTTCTCTCGATACCCTGATCCGCGGTCAGGAAGCGCGGCGCGTGCTGCGCGATGAAGACAGGTTCGGCAAGGCTGCCTTCGCTGGAGACTGGCAAGGCGATCGCTCGGCCTCCGCGCCGCTGGTGGCTCTGGTTGAATGGATGCGGTCCCTGCGCGGGCTCGGGGCAGAACCCCGCCTCATCGCTTCCCGCGGTCCTGAGAAGGATGATGTCGCCCAGCGTTCGAAGCACGTAAGCCTTTTGCTCTCCCAGGTCGCTCCCGACCTGTCCGGCGTCCATACCGATTTTCTTGCGCAGGCAACGCAGGTGTTCGGTGACGCCACCGCGCCTGAACAACTCGACCTTGAGTCGTTGTTGCAGCTCGCCGTCCGCCACACGAACGCCTGGTCGACGGCCAGCCGCTTCCTGATTCAGCCCCCCACCAGCGCAGCATCAGCCTGTGCCATTTTTGAAAGGCTGGACGCGGGACGCAAGGAGCGCCAGGGCGTACGAGATGGGTATAGCCTCGGCCACGCGCTGTTCGGCTCCGCGTGGCGAGGGCTTGACAGTGATTGGGACGCCCTCTCGACAGCCGCTGGTTGGCTGAAAGTCAATGGAGACATCCGCGCGCTGGCCGGTCGAGTCAACGAGCGTGAGGCGCTCATTCCTCGCGCCGTGGCTCTTGACGAGCAGGCCGCGCATCTCGCCACGGCCTTCCACTCCATTGCAGATGAGCTTGCACTCGATCTGTCAGCCAGTGTCGGTGCGCCGCGGATCTATGAGGTGCATTTGGATTCCCTGGCAGCACGGCTATCACGCTGGGTTACCGAACAGGAAGAACTGCACCGGTGGCTGGCCTATCGCGATCGTGCTGCACAAGCCATTCGCGACGGTTGCGCGGATGTCGTCGCCAGACTTGCCGATGGACGGCTATCGACGACGAGCGCGGTCGCTGCGTTCGAGTTCGCTTATTTTGAAGGGCAATACCGTCGGGTGCTGAAGGCTGAACCGGCTCTGGGCCGCTTCGATGGCGTCGCCCACGGCCATATCGTCCGCGAGTTCGCCGACCTTGACCGCCAGCGCATCGCAGCGGCGGCAGGCGAAGTCGTTCAGGTTCACCACCAGAATGTTCCTCGAAGGGACAGTGGTTCGATTGGCCCACTCGGGGTGCTTCGGGGGGAAATTCAGAAGAAGAAGGGTCACATGGCCTTGCGAAAGCTGGTCGAACGCGCGGCCCCTGCGCTTACCGCCCTGAAGCCGGTCTTCATGATGAGCCCGTTGTCGGTCGCGCAGTTCCTGCCGCCGGGCGCACTGGAGTTCGACCTGCTCGTGATGGACGAAGCGAGCCAGATCCAGCCGGTCGACGCCCTGGGTGCGGTGGCTCGCGCCAAGCAGGTAGTTGTGGTCGGTGACCCTCGTCAGCTACCGCCAACCAGTTTCTTTGCCAAGCTCACCAGTGGCGATGAAGACATCGACGAGGATGAGCCAACGAAGGTCGGCGATGTTGAAAGCATCCTTGGCCTGTTTACCGCACGCGGCCTGCCCATGCGCATGCTCCGCTGGCATTACCGTAGCCGCCACCAGTCGCTCATTGCGGTCAGCAACCGCCAGTTCTATGAAAACAAGCTGTTCATCGTGCCCAGCCCCTGGACTCAGGAGGGTGGGCGGGGCCTGCGCTTCCACCCTGTTCGGGATGGCGTCTTCGGTTCACCGGTCAAGAGCGTCAACGGGCCAGAGGCCAAGGTAGTCGCTGAGGCCATCGTCCAGCACGCCCGACTGCACCCGAAGCTGTCCTTGGGTGTGGCAGCGTTCTCCGCATCGCAAAGCCGCGCAATCTTCGACGAGCTTGAAGTGCTGCGCCGTGGTTTGCCAGCGGAGGTGGAGGCCTTCTTCAACCGCCGCAACAGTGAGCCGTTCTTCATCAAGAACCTTGAAAACGTTCAGGGTGACGAGCGGGATGTCATCTTCATCTCGGTTGGCTATGGACCGACCGTACCGGGCGGCAAGGTACCCATGCGTTTCGGGCCTCTCAACAACGAGGGCGGCGAGCGCCGGCTCAACGTGCTGATCAGCCGTGCCAAGCAGCGATGCGAGGTGTTCTCCTCGATCACCGATGAGGACATCGATCCCGCATTTTCCGCCAGCCGCAAAGGGATCGAGGCGTTCCGCATCTTTCTCCGCTATGCCCGCACGGGGAAGCTCGACACGGCGGCCGTCACGGGACGGGACTTCGATTCCATCTTCGAAGAGCAGGTTGCAGCAGCGCTCGAGGCTCGGGGATACAGTGTCCAGCGTCAGGTGGGCCTGGCCGGGTTCTACATCGACCTTGCGGTGACTGATCCGGAGCGCCCAGGTCGCTTCCTCCTGGGCATCGAATGCGATGGCGCGTCGTACCACAGCGCTCAGTCCGCCCGGGACCGTGACCGCCTCCGCCAGCAGGTTCTGCTTGATCATGGCTGGAACCTCCACCGCATCTGGAGCACCGATTGGTTCCAGCGTCCCCAAGAACAGCTCGACCTTGTCTGCCGGCAGATCGATGCAGCGGGTGCTGCGTTCGACGAGCGCGTAGCCGAGGAAGTCCTTTCAGTTGAGCAGGCTATCGCTGCAGCCGCCATCGAACGGGAAGTGAGGGCTGAAGACGGTGATTTCACCTTCGAACCGTATGTCGAAGCGAGCCCACAGCGGCCAACACATCGTTCGGAAGAAATCCACGAAACTCCGACAGGCATTCTTACCGAGATAGCGGTTGATGTTGTGCGCATCGAAGGGCCCGTGCATACCGATGAGGTCGTGTCCCGTGTCCGTGACGCCTGGGGCGTCAAGCGAGCTGGAAGTCGCATTCAGGACGCCGTCGAAAGGGCAATCGATGTAGCTGTCCGCCAGAACTCCGTGGTTCGGGACGGCGCCTGGCTCGCCATCGCCAGCGCACCTGTTGTTCCACGCGATCGTTCGCAGGTATCTTCACTGGCGCTCCGCCGGGCGGAGTACCTACCGGAGGCAGAACTTGCAGAGGCCATCGTCATCGTCGTAGCGCGTAACTTTGGTGCGAATCGCGATCAGGTCATCGAACGCGTTGCGCGCGCCATGGGCATCCGAGCTATCTCGGCCTCGGTACGAGAACGTGTGGCGGCAGTGGTCGAGCAAGTCATCGCCGTTGGTCGTTTGGTCGATGAGGAAGGCCTCCTGAAGATTCGGGAGTAGCGATCTTCTTGGGCTTCCTGAGCGAGGCTAGCGTGTCGTAAGACATCTGCGATCGGTGGGACGTCCGGCAACGCGACGGAGATTGCTGGACAAACTGTTATTTAGCATGCCAATCTGAGCAGCAGCCTTTCGTATGCGTAACGTCTGATAAGCACATGTGCCTAGACGGTCGTAGCTACCGTCAGAATGGGCAACAGGAGTTTCCGTTGACAACCCGCTCCAACAAGCCCAGATTCAAGTCCATCCCTGTTTTGGGACCGAGAAAAACCCGTTATCTATCAACGGCTCAGGCACCCAATGCCAGTCTCTTTTCCCGCTCCAAATATAGATCTACAGACTTCCACTGGCATCTGTAGGTCGTTGAAAAGAGGAGCTTCGCAGATTGTGTGAAGACACACTGATGAAGGCCCAAGCAAACGCCCCGACTTGTTCGGGGCGTTTTGTTTTGTATTGGCAGCAGACGAAAAAATGTCCGCTCAGCCCATCAAAGCCATCAGATGGCGCACACCGAGCACTTTAATCGCTCGTTTCAGGTTATCGGCATTCACCGCCAAGGCCATTTCAGCTTTTGCCCCCTCCAGTTGTCGCAGCAAGAAACGGCCATTACCAAATAGCCATTGCTTGAGGTTGCCGAAGGGGTGCTCAACGATGGATCTTCGGTTGGTCATCATCTCACGATGTGCCTGCATTATATGCTACATACGCTCGAAAGCCTCTTTATAGGCATGTCGTGAGACATAACGGCGCTGGGCTCCAGTGCATTGCGTCTTCAGCGCGCAGTTGGCGCAGTCATCGACCTCAGCCTGATAGATACGATCACCTTTGTTGTGCTGTTTTAGCGTTAACTATTTGCCTGCCGGACACTGGAAACGATCGTGTCCGGCCTCATAGATAAAGTCTTTTCGCTCAAAGAGCTGCTCTTCCTGACTGCCAGGGTTTTTCGAACGATTGGGCGGTACATAGGCCGTAATCGAAGCATCCTCGCAGGCCTGAAACTGCTTGCCATTGGAGTAGCCGGCATCGGCAGTGACCTTCAGATCATCTTGCTGTAACTCTGCTTTGGCGGCCTTGGCCATCGGCCCCAGTTGCTTTCGGTCATCGCCATCTTGGGTGACCTCATGATGCAAAATCAGGCAATGCTCGGCGTCCACGACGGTTTGCACGTTGTAGGCCACACGTGGCCCTTTGGCCGTGCGCATCATTCGGGCATCGCTTTCATGGGTGTTGAACTGCTCGATGCCCATCGAACTCATCAGTGCCTGGCAACTCTGATTATCCCGTTGTCGAGCCTCAAGCTGCGCCAGGGCTGCTTTGATTGCGCTGCGATCAATTGAATCTGTGGTTTCAGCCTTGTCGGCCTCATCCAGCTCGGCCAGATACTGAGCGATGCGCTTATCCAGTTTTTCTTCCTGATGCTTGAGCTGCTTCAAATTCACATGACGCCGTGAGGATGCGACCGCCTGAAACTTGCTGCCGTCGATGGCTACCAACTCACCGGCGATCAAGCCTGCCGTGCGACAAAATCGAACGAAAGTACGGCAGGTCGCGATGAAGGCGGGTTTATTGTTCTTGCGAAAATCGGCGATGGTCTTGAAGTCGAGCTTGATCCGGTTGATCAGCCACATCACTTCGATGTTGCGCTGACACTCGGCTTCAAGACGTCGCGATGAGCGAATCCGCTGAAAATAGCCGTAGAGGTAGAGTTTTAGCTGATCGGCGGGATCATAAGCAGGGCGCCCCGTGCTTTTTGGAATCGCTTGATCGAAGCCCAGTTGCACCAGATCGAGCTTGGCAACGTACAGGTCAATGACGCGAACGAGGTGATACTCTGGGATGAACTCTTCCAGCGAGACCGGGAATAGGCTGGTCTGGCTGCGGGACTCACCTTGGATGTAGGCCATAACGAAAAATGCTCTGTATCTTTCGATACGGAGCATTTTCTTTGAGCGCTGCGCAGATTGCTAGGTTTTCACACAATCTGTTCTGCTCCTTTTTTCATACAGCAAACGCCGCGGACATCCACCAAAAGCCAGCGTTTTTGAGGCCAAAATTGAGGCCAGAGAATGTGGGTGGTGCCGGTTCCGGGTTGTTGCTGGGGTTGGATTGGGATAACCAGCAGCATCAAGCCTAAGTCTCATGACCTAGGAGTTTGATGATGGCACTCTCTGATCTGACCGTGCGGCAAGCCAAAGCCGCCGAGAAATCCTACAGCATCCCTGACACCGACGGCCTCGGCCTGGCGGTCGCCCCCACTGGCGGCAAATCGTGGCACCTGCGCTACTACCGGCTGGGCAAGCAAAAGCGCATCTCTTTGTCTGTCCAGGCGATCGAGATAGTGCGCTACCTTCTGGGCGTAATGCGGCCCGCCCAGAAGCATCTGCTGGCGCACCGCAGCGAACTCAAGAAGCGCATCAGTGAGAACACCCTCAACGCTGCCTTGAAACGATTGGGCTACGACGCCCAATTGACCGGTCATGGCATTCGGGGACGCGGCACGCCGTCCAATGCTCCAAACGAACGAGTATGGGCATTAAACAACATCTCGTGACCTTGGCTGGGATAGGCCACCAGCCAAAATGCACGGCTGGCACAGAGCTTCATGTGGTAGACCTGGATCCGCCTGAACGGCCCGCCAATCAGCAGACCTTCTACGCTCCAATCAAACTGGAAAGCCTCACCCAGCGCGAACGTCAACGGCACAAAGGCTGGCAAGGATTTTCCTTGCTCGCCGCGCCACGCGCGGATGAATGCGGTCAGATGGCTGTAACCGCCGCCGTAACCTTCGGCTTTGATCTGCTCGAAGAGAGCCTTCGCGGTTCTGCGGTTGTGTTTTGCCCGAAGCGAATCGGCCTTGAGTGCCTGTTCCAACGTTGCGTGGAAAGGGCTCAGCTTGTTGAAAGCTGCGCGTCTTTGATAGACGGGCTGTTTGGTTTCGGGGGCCCTGATCCACTTTCGGATGGTGTTCCTGGACAGCCCGGTATGCTTGGCTATCTGGTGAAGCGACAGCTTGTCGCGGAAATACATCCGCCGAATTTTTCCCATCATTTCCATGCTAATCACCTGATGTTCTCCTGCTCGGAAAGTGAGCAGAAGCAGTTGAACACCTGGGTCAGTTTTCAATCGGCAGAACAGCCTTTAATGGGTCACTTTTCGGTCAGCGGCAACACCCTGCTTGCCCAGCGCTGCATTCTTGGTCGGCCCAGGCTCAACCCTTTGACCCGAATGCCGTGCTTTACCAACTCCCCGGACAACGTCCGCGGCAACTATAGTAACTCCGCCTTGCCGGCTGCATAAGCGCTGCTCTGCGCCAGCCTGGCCTACTCGGCCGAAGTACCTCTGGACTAGCACGCTGGCGGCGGTTGGCCACTACCGGGGTGCCCCTACAAGGCCAGTAGCACCCATCGAGGTACAAGGGGGTAATCACCTCGTTGGTCATGGCCGCCGAGCGCAGGCAATCATGCCCTCGACAAGTAGGGTAAGAGCCCTGGTGCGCTCCTCCGATGATCCCTCTATGTCGCGCCATAGCAGCTGCCCGCAGAGCATCGCAATGACCGCATTGGCAATCTGCGCTGCCTGGTCATTGCGTATTGATACTGCGCACCCGGATTGCACTATTCGGGTCAGGATGGCGGTATAGGCATCTTTAAGCTCATTGACTTGCGCGCGCTGCTCGGCGGTCAAATGCATTAACTCGCGAGTCACTAGTTGCAGCCTGTGGTCGTGCTGCAGATTGAAAGCTACAAAGGTCCCGATAAACCTTTGCAGGTGCTCTCTATAAGTGTGAGCTCCGTGCAGCCGACGCTGCGTATCGGCCAACAGGGCACAGAGGGCTCCTTCGATCAGCTCGAAGAGTAACGACTGTTTACTCTCTACGTGGTTGTAGATCGACCCGGCATAGAGGCCGACATGCCCTGCCAACTCACGCAGCCCAGTGGCTTGATAACCACGACTGCCGAACAGCTCGAGAGCGGCATCGAGCAGGCGATCCCGCGGGGAAACAACCGCGCATGCAGGGGATGAGACGGGCGCAGGCATAGTGAATCTCCAGTGTTGCGGTAACGGCACATACCAGTGAGGAAAACCAAATTGCGTTGACCGAATGTAAGACAACAGGCATCTTACGTAAAGACTAATCGAGGGGTGTTTCATGGATTCGCAAACGGTTGTGATAGTCGGCGGCGCTTCAGGTCTGGGCCTGGAAACCGCCAAGTTGATGCAAGCACGTGGAGCCAGCAAGATCGGCATTATCGATCGTAACGAACAGCTGATGACTGCGGCCGCAGACACATTGCGAGCCAACGGTTGTGAAGTCGGCACTGCCGCGGGGGATATTTCGCGTCTGGACAGCGCCCATGGCGCTTTTGCCAGTATCGTCGCGAAACTGGGGCGGGTGCATTGCCTGGTCAACAGCGCGGCCATCTATCCACGCAAGGATATCTTCGACATCACTGACGAAGAGTGGGATCTGGAGAACGCCGTCAACATCAAGGGCACCTACCACATGATGGTCGCCGCTGTGCGTCACATGCAGCAGTATGTCGCGGCGCCAGCGGTGACCGGGCGTATCGTCAACGTCACATCGGTGGACGCGTTTAAGGCGCATCCGCAGAACGCTCACTACGCCGCCACCAAGGCTGCCGTGGTCAGCCTAACCAAATCCTTTGCCCAGGCCTGCGCCAAGGACCAGATCCTGGTGAACTCCGTTGCACCAGCCGGTTTCGCTACCGAGCGCGCCAAGCAACTGGGTTTTCTCGGCGAGCTGGCCGCGGCCAATCCTTTGGGGCGCGCCGCCGAGCCTGCGGAAATTGCAGAGTGGATCGTGATGATGGGCAGCAGTCGCAACAGCTATGCCACGGGTGAAAACGTCATCGTCAGCGGAGGTTATATCTATGCCTGAGGCCCCGAAGGTACCTGCGCAGTACCACTGTGCGATGGTCACCGGCGCTACCAGCGGCATCGGCAAGGCAGTGGTATTGGCGTTGCGCGATGCCGGTCTGCAGGTGATCGCCGTCGGCCGCAGCCCGACGGCGCTTGCCGAGCTCGCCAGTAAGCAGGGCGTCGAGGTCGTGCAGGCCGATGTCCGCGACACCGAAGCGTTCGCCGCTGTGTTGGCCCGTTACCCAGTGGATGTATTGGTCAACAACGCTGGGGTGTTGTCTACGCGCGCTGCTTTTCAGGAAATGGCCCCGTCTGAAATCGACAACATGTTCGACATCAACCTCAAGGCGCCGCTGCACCTGACCCGCCAGGTCGTGCCGAGAATGATTGCGCGCGGCTACGGGCACCTGTTCTTCATCGGCTCTAGTGCCGGTCGTGCGCCGCATCCGGGGGCAGCGGTGTACGGCGCATCCAAGGCAGGCATCAGTCTGTTCTGCGACGCCTTACGTTGCGACCTGCTCGGCAGTGGCGTACGGGTTACTGAAATTGCTCCGGGGCGGGTGCAAACGCAACTGTACAAGACGGCCATGGGCATGCAGGCCGCAGGTGCTGAACTATACGATGGCTATGAGTCGATCATGCCGGAAGACATCGCAACGTTGCTGTTGGCGGCTCTGAGCTTGCCACAGCAAGTGGATGTCTCGCGTCTCGAAGTGTTCCCGACCGCGCAGGCGGTGGGTGGCGGGCGAATGGTCAAGACCTGCGTTTGATGGGTGGCGGCCATGGACGGCCGGCAATGTCATGCGCAGGCATGATAAGAAACGTAGTGACATTGCTTGACTGCCTGTAAGACAACATATAACTTACATTTAAAATGGCCCGATCAAATCGGCCATGAGAACAGCAAAACCGAGGGGATACTGTGATGACTGCGACTTCATGCCGGGTCGGCGTGGACATAGGTGGGACCTTTACCGACATCGCCTTGGATGTCGATGGCGTGTTGCACTCGACCAAGATTCTGACCGATTATGAGCTGCCCGAGCGGGCGATTCTTGCCGGCGTCAACACGGTTATCGAAGCAGCAGGCCTGAACCTGGCCGATATCGACCAATTGATTCACGGCACTACGCTGGCCACCAACGCGCTGATCGAGCGTCGCGGTGCACGGACGGCGTTCATCACTACCGAGGGTTTTCGCGATACGCTGGAGATGCGCACCGAAAACCGCTTCGAACAATACGACATCAACATTACCCTGCCACCGCCGCTGATTGAGCGCGAGCATCGCTTCGCCCTGCGCGAGCGCCTGGATGTGCACGGTGAAGTGCTGATCGCCCCAACCCAGGCCGATATCGACGCATTGGTTGAGCAGGTGGCCGAGGGTGACTACCAAAGTATCGCCATTGGCCTGATCCACAGCTACGTAAATGGTGCGCACGAGCGCCAGCTGCGCGATGCGTTGCAACGCCGTCTGCCCGCCGTATCGATCTCGATTTCCAGCGAAGTCTCGCCGCAGATGCGCGAGTTCGAGCGTTTCAATACCGTGTGCGCCAATGCGTATGTCAAGCCGCTGATCAAGTCGTACCTCGATCGTCTGGTGGTGACGCTCAAGGCGGCGGGTGCCACCTGCCCGGTGTTCATGATCCACTCCGGTGGCGGCATCATTTCCGTGCAGAGTGCCGCCGAGTTCCCGGTGCGCCTAGTGGAGTCGGGGCCGGCCGGTGGCGCGATCTTCGCTGCGGACATTGCCCGCAAGTATCAGCTCGATTCGGTGGTGTCGTTCGACATGGGCGGCACCACTGCAAAGATCTGCTTGATCGAACAGCAAGTGCCCAAGACCGCCAAGACCTTCGAAGTAGCACGCACCTGGCGCTTCAAGAAGGGCAGTGGCATGCCGATCTCGATCCCGGTGGTCGAGATGGTGGAGATCGGCGCGGGTGGAGGCTCCATCGCCAGCCTCGACAGCATGCGCCAGATCAGGGTCGGCCCGCACAGCGCTGGTTCCGAGCCGGGCCCGGCGTGCTACGGTCGAGGTGGTCTGCAGCCGACCATTACCGATGCCAACCTGCTGCTGGGTCGACTCGACGCCGACAATTTTGCTGGAGGTGCCATGTGCCTCTCCACCGACAGTGCTGCCACCGCTCTGGTACAGGCCATTGGCGCACCGTTGAACATGGAAGCCGCCACGGCTGCCTACGGTGTGTGTGAAGTGGTCGACGAAAACATGGCCAATGCCGGCCGCGTGCACGCGGTCGAGAGCGGCAAGGAGATCGCCGAATACACCATGATCACCTTTGGTGGTGGCGGCCCGCTGCACGCCGCACGCCTGTGCGAAAAAATGGGTGTCACGCGCTTCCTGGTACCGGCCGGTGCCGGTGTCGGTTCGGCGATCGGCTTCTTGCGCGCACCGTTCGGCTATGAAGCGGTACGCAGCGCTTTCGTGCGTCTCTCGGAGTTCAATGCGCCGCAGGTCAATACGCTGATCGACGACATGAAAGCCGAGGCGATCGGCTTCCTGCGCCAAGGCATGCCCGAAGGCGAGCCTGAAATGGAATGCACGGCGTTCATGCGCTACGTCGGTCAGGGCTGGGAAATTCCCGTGAGCCTGCCGTTCAAGCCTTTCAGTACTGACGACACGGCGCAGTTCAAGACACTCTTCGAAGCGGCCTACACAATGTTCTTCGGGCGTCCGATCGAGGGGCCGGATGTCGAGATCGTCAGTTGGTCGGTCAAGACCAGCTCGCCCTTGCTGGCGGTGCAACCGGTGGAGCAGATCAGCGCTTCGCATCGCGCACACGAAGTGTCTCGCCGCCAGGTGTTCGATGTGGTCAGCGGCGGTTTCGTCGATGCCAGCATCTATCAGCGCGAGGAACTGCAGGTCGGCGCCCGCGTCGATGGCCCGGCGATCATCGCCGAACGCGAAACCTCGACTTTCGTGTCCTCTTCGTTCACCGCCACTGTTCAGCCCGATGGCTGCCTGCTGGTCGTTCGGCGCTAAGCGTCACTTGCATAGAAGGCGATTTGTCATGAGCGATACCTTGATCGATATTCAAATGCAGGTGATGTGGAATCGCCTGATTTCGGTGGTCGAAGAGCAGGCCCTGACCCTGATCCGTACCGCGTTCTCCACCAGCGTGCGCGAAGCCGGCGACCTTTCGGCCGGCGTATTCGACCGTGCCGGCAACATGCTTGCCCAAGCCGTTACCGGCACCCCCGGGCATGTCAACACCATGGCCGAGGCGGTGGTGCACTTCATCAACGACATCGGCGGGGACAATATCTTCGAAGGCGACGTATACGTCACCAACGACCCCTGGAAGGGCACCGGCCACCTGCACGACATCACCATCGTGACGCCGTCGTTCTACAAGGGCCAGTTGATCGGCTACTTCGCCAGCACCGCCCATGTGGTCGACATCGGCGGTCGCGGTTTCGGTCCCGATGCGCGTGAAGTGTACGAGGAGGGGCTATTCATCCCGATCATGAAGCTGTTCGAGCGCGGCAAGGTCAACCGTGACCTGATCAACATCCTGCGCAACAACGTACGCGAAAACGATCGGGTGGTCGGCGATTTTTACGCGCTCTCGGCCTGCAACGAGACCGGGCACAAGCGCCTGATGAGCATGCTCGAAGAGTTCAAACTCGATGATCTCGAGCATATCGGCGGGTTCATCCTCGAACACAGCCGTCGCGCTACCCTGGAGTGCTTCAAGACGCTGCCCCACGGCACCTACCAGAACAGCATGACCCTGGACGGCTATGACGTGCCGGTGACCCTGGCCGTAACCTTGACGGTCGGCCCTGACGGTATCACTACCGATTTCGTCGGTACCTCGGGCATGAGCCAGTTCGGCATCAACGTGCCGCTGGGTTACGCCAAAGCTTATGCCTGCTACGGCCTCAAGTGCATCGTCGCCCCGGAAATCCCCAACAACTCGGCATCGCTGGCACCGTTCGAGGTAGTCGCCCCCGAAGGCTGCATCCTCAATGCCAAGCACCCGGCGCCGGTGTCGGTACGCCACGTGCTCGGGCACTTCGTACCTGATCTTGTGCTGGGTGCATTGCATAAATGCCTGCCGGGCCAGGTGCCGGCCGAAGGCGCCAGTGCCCTGTGGAACCTGCACCTGAGCGTGCGTCCGCTGGAAGGCAATCCTGACGGACGCAACGCCGAGATGTTGATGTTCAACAGCGGCGGCATGGGCGCTCGAGCCGCCAAGGATGGGTTGAGCTCTACCGCGTTCCCGAGCGGCGTACACACCATGCCGGTAGAAGCTACCGAACACGCCGGGCCGGTGATCGTCTGGCGCAAGGAACTGCGTGATGGTTCCGGGGGCGCGGGGCAGCATCGTGGTGGCCTCGGTCAGGAAATCGAGGTGTCGGCAGCGGCAGGTTATTCGTTCCGGTTCAGTGCCATGTTCGACCGTATCACCTATCCGGCCCGTGGCTTGGAGGGCGGCAAGGAGGGTGCCCAGGGCTACGTCGGCCTGGATGACGGCACTGTGCTGCGCGGCAAGGGCCAGCAGTTCGTGCCGGCCGATCGTCGCCTGGTTTTGAGTTTGCCTGGGGGGGGCGGCTACGGCGCGCCGAGCCAGCGGCCGCGAGAGGACGTGGCGCGCGACCTGCGCTTTGGCTACATCAGCGAGCAGCAGGCGCGCGACGATTACGGCTATGACATTAAGCAAGGAGCCCAATAATGGAATTTCAAAGCAGTCGTGTGCGCACGGTCAAGAGCTCGCCGAGCATGGCGGTCTCGGTGCTGGCCAAGAAAATGCTCGCTCTGGGCGAGCCGGTGATCAACCTCAGCCTTGGCGAGCCGGACTTCAACGTCCCGGCTCACGTCATCGAGGCGGCGCATCAGGCCATGCTCGAGGGCAACAATCACTACACCGCCCCCAATGGCTACGAAGCCTTGCGGCGTGCGATCGTCGACAAATTCCAGCGCGAAAACGGCTTGCATTACGGCATGGACGAGATCTGCGTCGCTAACGGTGCCAAGCAGCTGCTGTTCAATGCCTTCCTGGCGACGCTCGAGCCTGGCGATGAGGTCATCACGCCGGCGCCGTACTGGGTTTCCTACACTGACATGGTGTTGCTCAACGGTGGCGTGCCCAAGGTCATCCCGTGTGGCGCCGAGTATGGTTTCAAGCTCGATGCCGAACGCCTCGAGGCCGCCATCACACCGCACACTCGCTGGCTGATGCTCAATTCGCCGAATAACCCCTGCGGCGCGATCTATACCCAGGCCGAGTTTGCCGCCTTGGGCGAAGTGCTGGAAAGACATCCGAGGGTGCTGGTTATTTCCGACGAGATCTACGAGCACATCATCCTCGGCAACCAGGCCTTCGTGCCATTCGTGACGGCGTGCCCACAGCTGCGCGAGCGTACCTTGCTCATCAACGGCGTGTCCAAGGCCTATGCCATGACTGGCTACCGCTTGGGCTATGCGGCAGGGCCCAAGGGCCTGATCGACGCCATGAACAAGACCCAGTCGCAGACCACCACCTGCCCATCGGCCATTTCGCAATTAGCCGCTGTGGCCGCGCTCAACGGTCCGCAGGATTTCGTCCGCGCTGCCAACCTCGAGTACCAGGCCCGCGGCGCAATGGTGGTCGAAGGCCTTGCGGCTATCGACGGCCTGGAGCTACAAATGCCGGAAGGGGCCTTCTATGCTTTCCCTCGCTGCGCGGCCTTTATCGGCAAGAGCACGCCCGACGGCCAACTGATCGCCAGCGACGCTGACTTGTCCAACTACCTGCTGCGGGTCGGCAAGGTCGCCACCGTACCAGGCTCGGCCTTTGGCCTGGAACCGTACATTCGTCTGTCCTTCGCCACCTCGCGCGAGCAGCTGCAACAAGCGCTCGAGCAACTGCGTGAAGCCTTCGGTGCGCTGCGCTGAGCCTGACGACCACTGAATCGAGGAAGCACCCTAGATGAGCAAGCCATTCAAACGTCTATTGATCACCGGCGGCGCCGGGCGCCTGGGCAAGGTCCTGCGCGCGCACCTGCAGCCGTTCGCCGATGTGATCCGCCTGACCGACATCGCCGACCTAGGCACTGCTGCCGCCCATGAGGAGCTGGTGCAGTGCGATCTGGGCAACTTTGCCGACGTACTACCGTTGTGCGAGGGCGTCGACGCCATCCTGCATGCGGGCGGCGTACCGCTGGAGAACACCTTCGCGGCGATCCTCAACGCCAACATCGTCGGCACCTACAACATCTACGAAGCCGCGCGTCAGCACGGTGTCAAACGGGTGATCTACACCAGCTCCAACCACGCCATAGGTTTCTATGATCGCACCGAAACCCTCGACGCCCACGTGCCGCACCGCCCCGACAGCCTCTACGGCCTGAGCAAATGCTTTGCCGAAGACCTGGGCCGTTACTACTGGGACAAGTTCGGCATCGAGTCGGTGAACATCCGTATCGGCTCTTCCTTCGAAGAGCCGCTCGACCGGCGCATGCTCGCGACTTGGCTGTCGTTCGACGACTTCGCCCAGCTCAGCGAGCGTGCGCTGCTGGCGCCGCGGGTGGCGCACATGATCGTCTACGGCATGTCGGCCAACCGTGAGTCGTTGTGGGATAACCGCGCCGCATCGTCCTTGGGGTACGTCGCCAAGGACAGCGCCGACGATTACCGCGCAAAGCTGGAGGCCAAGTTCCCGCCGCTGGATCACAACGAGCCGGCGGCGCGTTATCACGGCGGCAATTTCGCCGGCGCCGGGCATTTTGAAGATCCCAAATGACATTTTCACAGCGAATTTTCTGAGGTCCGCATCATGGCTTCGACAGCGACAAAGCAACATTACGATGTAGTGATCGTGGGCGGTGCCGTGAACGGTAGCGCCACAGCGTATTTTTTGGCCAACAACCCTGACTTCACCGGCTCGGTGTTGGTCGTCGAGCGCGACTGGACCTACGCCCAATCGGCCACGGCACTGTCCAGCAGTTCGATTCGCGTGCAGTTTTCCAACCCGATCAATATTCAGATTTCGCGCTTCGGCGCGCAATTCATTCGCGATTTTGCGCAGCTGATGGCGGTCGATGGTGAAGGCCCCGACCTAGCCTTCAAAGAGAACGGCTACTTGTTTCTCGCTGATTCGCAAGGCTTCGAGGTACTCAAGCGCTTGCACCAGACCCAACTGGACAACGGCGCCGAGGTCACCTTGATGGATACTGAGAAGCTAATCAAGCGCTTCCCCTGGGTCAACCCCGACAGCCTTGCCGGCGGTACCTATGGTGAAAAAGACGAGGGCTGGTTCGACAACTACGGAATCATGAACGGTTTTCGCAAAAAAGCGCGGTCGCTGGGCGCCGAGTACATCGAGAACGAGGTGGTGGAGGTGCTGCGCAAGGGGGATCTGGTCACTGGTGTAATCCTGGCCAGCGGCGAACGCATCACCTGTGACTATCTGGTCAACACCGCAGGCACCCGCGGCCCCAAGGTCGCGCAACTGGCCGGACTGCAGATCCCGGTGGAGCCGCGTCGACGTTCACTGTTCGTGTTCGCTTGCCATACCCCACTCGAGGGCGTAGTGCCGCTGACCATCGATCCCACCGGGGTGTTCTTTCGTCCGGAGGGTCACCTGTATCTGGGTGGCACCTATCCCAAGGTCGATCCGCAAGTGGATTTCGACGATTTCGACGTGATGCACGATGAGTTCGAAGAAGAGGTCTGGCCGATCCTAGCCGAGCGCGTGTCGGCGTTCGAGGCCATCAAAGTGGTCAACTCCTGGGCCGGGCATTACGACTTCTGCGTACTCGACCATAACGCCATCGTTGGTCCGCACAACGAAGTACGCAACTTCATGTTCTGCAATGGCTTCAGTGGCCATGGACTGCAACAGGCGCCGGCGATCGGCCGCGGTCTCAGCGAGCTGATTACCTATGGCGAGTTCCGCAGTCTTGACCTCAGTGCGCTGTCCTACCAGCGCGTGGTCGAGAACCGTCCCTTTCTGGAAGATTCGGTCATCTGACCGCGTGGCTTGATGGAGAACAATATGACTGACAACAAGGCTCCAACGCTGCGCACTGGTGGGCAGGTATTGGTCGATGCATTGCGCATCAATGGTGTCGAGCGCGCCTTTTGCGTGCCGGGCGAAAGCTACCTGGCTGTGCTCGACGCGCTGCATGATGTGAAGGATGACATCGAGCTGATCGTGTGCCGGCAAGAAGGCGGCGCTGCTTACATGGCCGAAGCCTATGGCAAGCTGACGGGCAAGCCGGGTATCTGTTTTGTCACTCGCGGTCCAGGCGCTACCAACGCCTCGGTCGGGGTGCACACTGCCTTTCAGGACTCGACGCCGATGATCCTGTTCATCGGCCAAGTCGCACGCGATCAGGTCGAGCGGGAGGCTTTCCAGGAGATTGACTACCGACGCATGTTCGGTCAGATGGCCAAGTGGGTGGTAGAGGTGGATGACGCCGCCCGCTTGCCTGAACTGCTCAGCCAGGCCTTCCATCGGGCTACCAATGGCCGGCCTGGACCGGTGGTAGTCGCGTTGCCGGAAGACATGCTGACCGATTGGGTCGATACCGCCGACGCCGGCCCCTCGCTGGCGATCGAGCCTGCTGCGCCGTCAGGCGCGTTGGCGCAACTGCAGATCCTGATCAGCCAGGCGCAGCGGCCATTGGTGGTGCTCGGCGGGGGCGGCTGGAGCAATCAGGCCGTTCATGACATCCGGCGCTTCATCGAGACCCAGCACCTACCTGTTGCGGCGTCGTTCCGTTGCCAGGACCTGTTCGACAACACCTTACCCCACTATGCGGGCGACCTCGGGCTGGCGGCCGGCCCCCAGCTCGTCGAGGCGGTCAAGCAATCCGACTTGCTGATCGTTATCGGTGCGCGCCTGGGCGAAATGACCACCGGCGGCTACGCCTTGGTAGATATCCCGGTGCCAAAGCAGAAGCTGGTTCATGTTCATCCGGGGATCGAAGAGCTGGGCCGGGTTTATCAACCGACCTTGGCCATCAACGCCGGCATGAAGACCTTCGCGGCGCAGGTCGCCGCGTTGCCGGCCGTCGGTGCTCGCGGACACGCGGATTGGGTCGAGCAGTTGAACCGCGGTTACCGCGCCAACTTCGAGTGTCCGCGTTCGCCCGGAGACGTGCAGATGAGCGAGGTGATCGCCTGGCTCAACGAGCAGCTGCCCCACGACAGCATCCTCACCTGCGGTGCGGGCAATTACACCGGCTGGGTACACCGCGGTTATCAGCACCGTACCTTCCGCACGCTGCTGGGCCCGACCAACGGCTCCATGGGCTACGGTGTGCCAGCGGCGGTGGCCGCCAAGATCACCTTCCCTGAGCGCACGGTGGTGGCGTTCGCGGGGGATGGCTGCTTTCTCATGAATGGGCAGGAGTTGGCGACTGCGGCCAACTACGACGCGCGATTGATCGTGATCGTGGTCAATAACGGCATGTACGGCACGATCCGTATGCACCAGGAACGCAGCTATCCGGGTCGGGTATCGGGTACCGAATTGCATAACCCCGATTTCGCGCTGCTGGCCACTGCTTACGGACTCCATGCCGAGACCGTGGTGGCTACCGAGCATTTCGCGTCGGCGTTCCAACGCTGTGTTGCGTCGAACAAGCCGGCGTTGATCGAGATCCAGGTCGACCCCGAGGCGCTGACACCGAAGATGACCCTCAGTCAAATTCGAGAAAAAGCCCTCGCCTCACGTTGATTTCACCTCGGGCGGGACGAGTGATCGTCCTGCCTTTTTTTTGCCTGAATTTTATCGAGAACCCCTGCATATGAAGCTTGCCGACCCCTTATTGTTGCGCGAACAGTGCTACCTGGACGGTGCGTGGTGCACCGCCGACAGCGGCTTGACCATCGATGTAATCAACCCCTCGACCGATGCGATCATCGGGCGCGTGCCGCGCATGGGTGCCACCGAGACCCAGCGCGCGATTGCCGCTGCCCAGGCTGCGCTGCCGGCATGGCGAGCGCTGACTGCCAAGGAGCGCGCTGCACGTCTGCTGGCCTGGCTTCGCCAGATCATGGCGCACCAGGAGGATCTGGCGCAGATAATGACCGCTGAGCAAGGCAAGTCGCTGGCCGAGTCGCGGGGGGAAATCGCTTTTGCGGCTGCGTATGTCGAGTGGTATGCGGAGGAGGGCAAACGTATCTATGGCGATGTGATTCCTTCGCCCCAGGCTGGGCGGCGGCTGATCGTTACCAAGGAGCCGATCGGTGTCTGCGCGGCCATCACACCGTGGAACTTTCCCGCGGCGATGATCACTCGCAAGGCCGCGCCGGCGTTGGCTGCAGGCTGTACCCTGGTGCTCAAGCCGGCGTCCCAGACTCCGTTCAGCGCACTGGCCTTGTGCGTTCTTGCCGAGCGCGCGGGTATCCCACGCGGCGTGCTGAGCGTGGTGACGGGCGACTCTGCTGCCATTGGCGGCGAGCTCACCGCCAGCCCGATCGTGCGCAAGCTGTCGTTTACCGGTTCGACGCCAATCGGCATCAAGCTGCTTGAGCAATGCGCTGCAACGGTAAAAAAAGTCGCCCTGGAGCTGGGCGGCAACGCTCCTTTTATCGTCTTCGACGATGCTGATCTGGAGGCTGCAGTCGAGGGCGCGCTGATTGCCAAGTTTCGTAATGCCGGGCAGACCTGCGTCTGCGCCAACCGTTTTTTCATCCAGGACGGGATCTACGAGCGCTTCGTGCGGCGCTTTGCCGAGCGCGTAGCGCAGTTGGTTGTGGGAGACGGTGCCGATGCGGACACCCAGGTCGGGCCGATGATCGATGCCAAGGCCGTGGCCGGGGTGGTAGCGCTGGTTGACCAGGCGCAGGCAGCGGGTGCCCGACTGATCATTGGTGGCAACCGGCATGCACGCGGTGGAGCTTTCTTCGAGCCAACCTTGCTGGCCGATGTGACCGCACAGATGCGCGTGGCTCAGGAGGAGATTTTCGGGCCAGTGGCGCCGATCTTCCGCTTCACCACCGAGCAAGAGGTGATCGCCCTCGCCAACGATACCGAATTTGGCCTTGCCTGCTATGTATACGCCCGCGACCTGTCACGCGTGTGGCGCGTGTCCGAGGCGCTGGAGTATGGGATGGTCGGAGTCAATGTCGGCGTCCTGGCCACTGAGGTGGCGCCGTTTGGCGGGGTCAAGTCTTCAGGTCTTGGGCGTGAAGGTTCGCGCTATGGCATCGAAGACTATGTCGAAATCAAATACGTGTGCCTGGGCATAAGCTGAGCGCGCGTCGAGCGCTGATCAGTCTCCACTCTGAACCAGGCGCTGGTAGCGCGAGAGGCTCTCTTCAAGGTGCTTGCGCAATGCGCTGCGGGCACCGCTGACATCGCCCATGGAGATCGCCGAGAGGATCGCGCCGTGCTCGCGGCCGATCTTCTTGATGTGCGCCATGCCGCTTTTACCGGTCGATTGGCCATGCTTGAGGTGCAGGTCGGAAATGATCTCCGGGCCGAGGGCTTCCAGCAGTTGCGTGAAATGCGGATTGTTGGTCGCACGGGCGATTGCCATGTGAAAGGCGAAGTCGGCCTGGGCTTCGGCTTCCAGGTCACTGCCGTCCAGCGCGTTGAAGCGGTCGAAAGCCTCGGTGATGTCCGCCATGCTCGTCGGGCTGCGGCGCTCAGCTGCGCGGGCCACGGATTCGGTTTCGACGCCCAGGCGCAATTCGAGCACATGGGCGGCGGCGCGTACGTCATCGACGGCGGTGCTCAGGGCATAGCCGATCCGCTTGACGTCCTGCTCGACCACGAACACCCCGACGCCTTGGCGGGCGATCAGGCGTCCGCCGAGGCGCAGTGAGGCGACGGCTTCACGAATGACCGGGCGGCTGACTCCAAATTCCTTGCATAGCTCTTGCTCGGACGGGAGCTTTTCGCCAGGGCGATAGGTACCGATGTCGATACGGTTGGACAGTTCACGGATAACCGTCTCGGCAAGATTGCCCCTGCGCGGACCTGTGGTCGCGTCCATTTTTTGTTGCTCCTGAACTGAGTTGTTCATCACGGAAGATCAATGGTTGAACAGCAGAGTGGGCCGAGTCAACAGGGTTGCAAGGCCTCTATCTCAAAGCGCCCGGTCGCCAAAGGCGTGGTTCGTCGCTTGTACCTATATGTTATCAAACAACTGACCTGTCATGGTGCGGGAAGTGCTTCTATGCGTCGAAAGCGCGTCGACTTTGTGCATTTCCATGGTCAGTCGTAGAGTTCATCTGGCATTTCATTCATCACGAGCGTACACCCATTGACAGTTGCCTGCTGACTGTTATCTTACAAGTTCCGCCGCGTCAGGTGGCAATTGCAGGCAACGAGCGGTCCCGAATAAACCTGTTGACCCGCAGAGGTTGGCAGGAGTGGAAAAGAAGACTGGCACGTCATCGTGCTCAATTCGTTTTATCCGATGATTTCTGGGAGGGGTATATGCGCAAACACAACCTGATCTGTACTGCACTGGCCGCGGCGCTTGCCGCTGCCTTGAATGTCGGTAGCGTCGCTGCGGCCGACACCCAACAGATCAAGATCGGCTTTGCCGGGCCGTTGACCGGCCCGTCCGGGCATCAAGGCCTGGACGTGGAGCACGGGGTCAGCATTGCCATCGAAGAAGCCAATCAGCAGCAATTGAAGATCGGCGACAAAGTGCTCGAGTTCAAATTGGTCTCCGAAGACGACGTCGCCGACCCGCGCACGGGTACCGCCGTGGCCCAGCGCCTGGTGGACGCCAAAGTTGCCGTGGTCATCGGTCACTACAACTCGGGCACCAGTATTCCCGCTTCGAAAATCTACGGCGATGCGGGCATCCCGCAGATCTCGCCCTCAGCGACCAATCCGGCGCTTACCAAGCAGGGCATCAAGTCGGTGTTCCGCGTGGTCAACGACGACGCGACTCTGGGCCGCTATGCCGGCAACTATCTGGTCAACAAGCTCGAAGCCAAGCGTATCGCCATCTTCGACGACCGTACCGCTTACGGCCAAGGGTTGGCCGATGAAGTTACCAAAGCGGTCAAGGCAGCTGGCGGCAATGTGGTCGTACGCGAGTACACCAATGACAAGGCCACCGACTTCAATGCCATTCTTACCACCGCCAAGGCCCAGCAGGCCGACGCGGTGTTCTTTGCGGCGCTTGACTACCAGGCCGCGCCGATGGCCAAGCAGATGAAGAACCTAGGGCTCAAGGCCCGGTTCATGAACATCGGTAACCTGCCCAATGACGAGTTCAAGAAGATGGCCGGCTTCGCTGCCGAAGGCACCTACGCCTGGAACTACGGCACCCCGCTGCAGGACATGCCCAAAGGGGCTGCGTTCGAGCAGAAGCTCAAGGCCAAGTATGGCGTAGGCGTGGTGCAGTCCTCGCCTGCCGCCTACGACGCTACGTGGGCAGCCATCACCGCCATCGTCAAGGGGCAATCGGCCGACCCTGCCGTGTACCTGCCGGTACTCAAGAGCAACAGCTATGAGGGCGTTACCGGCACCATTGCCTTTGACGAATTCGGCAACCTGAAAAACGCCGCCGCGACCATTTTCCAATTTGAAAACGGTGCTTGGAAAACGCTGTCCGTCGAACGCGACTGATCACCTTGCTTCGCCACAACGACAAGCGGGCCAGGATGGCCCGCGACTAGAACAAGAAGATTTTTTGCCCTGCCATGAATGTCACCGCGTCGCGGCCGCCCGCTAGCGCAGGTGGTCACCACGCAGCTTTGAGGATTCACCAAGTGGACGCCAATCTGAATATCCTTTTGCAACAGGTCCTCAATGGCCTGGTGCTCGGCAGCATCTATGCCCTGGTCGCGCTGGGCTATACCATGGTTTACGGCATCATCGGCCTGATCAACTTTGCCCATGGCGAGATCGTCATGGTCGGTTCGATGGTGACTATTTCGGTGCTCACGATGCTCGCCGGCTTCGGCTTCGCGCCTGGGGTGCTGACCCTGCTGTTCGCGATCATGATTGCCGCTGCGGTCTGTATGCTGATGGCCCAGGGCATGGAAAAGTTCGCCTACAGGCCATTGCGCAAAGCGCCACGCCTGACGCCGTTGATCCTCGCTATCGGCATCTCGATCTTCCTGCAGAACCTGGCCATGATGATCTGGGGCAGGGGCTACAAGACCTTTCCGGAAGTAGTCGAAACCACGCCGATCGACGTTTTCGGCGCGACCATCACCAATGTCCAGTTGAGCATCATGATCATCTCGGTGTGCATCATGTTCGGCCTCTGGTTGCTGGTCGACAAGACCCGCCTTGGCAAGGCCATGCGCGCCACCGCGCAAAATCAGGAAGTCGCCGGCCTGATGGGCATCAACATCAATCGCGTCATCTCCGCGACCTTTGTCATCGGTGCCGCGCTGGGGGCGATAGCGGGCGTCATGCGCGCGGTCAATTACGGACAAGCCGACGCCTACATGGGCCTGCTGCTGGGCCTCAAGGCGTTCTCGGCGGCGGTACTTGGCGGCATAGGCAACCTTTTCGGGGCCATGCTCGGCGGGCTGCTGCTGGGGCTGATCGAGTCTCTGGCGGCTGGCTATACCGGGCAACTTACCGGCGGTTTCCTGGGCGCCAACTACCAGGATATTTTCGCCTTCATGGTGCTGATCATGGTCTTGCTGTTCCGGCCTAACGGTTTGATGGGCGAGCGTCAGGCCGATCGCGCCTAGGAGGCACTGCAATGAAAACCAATTACGCACAATACGCCCTGTTGCTGCTGGCGTTCATCGCCTTGCCTTTCGTGGTCGACGCCATTCCGTTCCTGGGCGCCACCTGGGTACGCATCCTCGGTTTCGCGATGCTTTACGTGTTGCTGGCGCTGGGGCTCAATATCGTCATCGGCTATGCCGGGCTGCTGGACATGGGCTACATCGGCTTTTATGCGATAGGCGCCTACTTGTATGCGCTGCTATCCTCGCCGCACCTGCACATGGCCGGACTGGCCGAAGGTGTGCTGAATTGGCCGCTGTGGGTCATCATCCCGCTGGCGGCGGTGGTTGCCGCCATCTGTGGGGTGCTGATCGGCGCGCCGGTGCTCAAGCTGCGGGGCGACTACCTGGCCATTGTCACCCTGGGTTTTGGCGAGATCATCCGCATCTTCATGAACAACCTCGACCAGCCGGTCAATCTTACCAATGGCCCGCAGGGCATTGCCGGCATCGCGCCGCTGCACATCGATGGCGGGCCATGGTCATACGCAGCCGGGCAGGCACCCGAGGCCCTCGTCTCGCTGCAGAGCAAATGGAGCCTGTTCGGCCTGCAGGTATCCCCGGTGATCAGCTATTACCTGTTCTTTCTGGCTGTGGTGATTTTCTCGATAATTCTCTCCAAGCGTCTTGAAGTCTCACGCATCGGCCGCGCGTGGATGGCATTGCGCGAGGACGAGGTGGCTGCCGAGGCTATGGGGCTGAACAAGCGCAACCTGAAGCTGCTGGCCTTTGCCATGGGCGCGACTTTTGGTGGCGTATCCGGGGCACTGTTTTCTGCCTATCAAGGCTTTGTCAGTCCCGAGTCTTTCACGCTCATGGAGTCGATCATGGTGCTGGCGATGGTTGTGCTCGGCGGCATGGGTTCGATCCGCGGCGTGGTGCTGGGCGCGTTGATCCTGTCCATCATGCCCGAGGTGTTTCGCGACCTGGTCAATTGGGTCCAGCCGTTCGTGCTGGACAACGTCACCTTTGTCAGTCGTGAGGTCCTGCGCAATGTTCTCGACGCCTCGACGCTGCGCATGCTGGTGTTTGGCCTGGCGTTGATACTGGTCATGCGCTTTCGCCCCGAGGGCCTGTGGCCGTCGAGTCGCCGGCGCGCAGAGCTGCACGACGACGACAGCGCGCCAGATGCACCGGCCCCCACTCTGGACAGCACGCTCGGACACCCGAGCGGGGCAGGCGCGCAACCCGCCGTGCCGCGCAACACCGCTGGACACGAGTTCAACCTCCAGGAGGTCAACAAGGCATGAGCGACGTACTGCTGCAATTGCACTCGGTGAGCAAGTTCTTTGGTGGGCTTCAGGCGCTGCACGGCATCGACCTGACTATCCACCGTGGTGAGATTCGTGGTTTGCTGGGGCCGAACGGCGCGGGCAAGACCACGCTGTTCAACGTGCTCACCGGGCTCTATCGCGCCGAGGAAGGCAAGGTCGATTTCAATGGCAAGCCGTTGCGCATCCGCCAGCCGCACAAGGTGGTCGAGGCAGGTATCTCACGGACGTTCCAGAACATCCGCCTGTTCCACAACATGACCGCGCTGGAGAACGTCATGATCGGTCGCCACGTGCGTACGCGCTCGGGTGTATTCGCAGCGATCCTGCGCACCCCCCGCTGCGTTCAGGAGGAGCGCGAGATCCATGAGGCGGCGCAATACTGGCTCGACTACGTGGGTATTGGTCGTTTTGCTGGCGAGTTGGCGAAAAACCTTTCCTACGGTCACCAGCGTCGTCTCGAAATCGCTCGTGCCCTGGCCACTGAGCCCTTGCTGGTGGCGCTCGACGAGCCGGCAGCTGGCATGAACGCTGCAGAAACGGAAGGGCTGCGCCAATTGATGTGCAAGATGAAGAGCGACGGCAAGACCGTGCTGTTGATCGAGCACGACGTAAAGCTGGTCATGGGGTTGTGCGACCACGTCACGGTGCTGGAGTTCGGCCGCAAGATCGCCGACGGCCTGCCAGCCGATGTGCAAAGGGATCCGCGTGTGATCGAAGCTTATCTGGGTACGGAGACAGTGGCATGAGTGCGAGCAACATTCTTGAGGTTCGGGACCTGCAGGTTTCGTATGGCGCGATCCGTGCCATCAGGGGGCTGGACTTTCATGTCGCCGAGGGCGAAATGGTCGCACTGATCGGCGCCAACGGCGCCGGCAAGACCACGACCCTGAAAACCCTTGCTGGCATGCTCACCCCCACGGCGGGGCAGATCACCTTCGACGGCAAGGCGCACGCCTCGATCAAAAGCTACGACCTGATCCGTGAAGGCCTGGCGCTGGTGCCCGAGGGGCGCGGTATTTTCCCCAAGCTGACGGCCTACGAGAACCTGGAGATGGGAGCCTTCTCGCGTACCGACGGCAAGAGCGCCATCGAGGCCGATATCGAGCGCATGTTCGGGATTTTTCCGCGGCTCAAAGAGCGCGCTTCTCAATTGGCGGGGACCATGTCGGGTGGTGAACAACAGATGCTGGCAATCTCCCGTGCCCTGATGGGCAAACCCAAGTTGCTGCTACTGGATGAGCCGTCCATGGGCCTGGCGCCGATCATCGTACAGAAGATTTTCGAAACCATTCGCGAGGTGGTGAAGGGCGGGGTGACGCTGCTGCTGGTCGAGCAAAATGCCCGGTTGGCGCTGCAAACCTGCCAGCGTGCCTATGTCATCGACGGGGGGCGTATTGCCCTGGAGGGGCAGGCGGACGAGTTGCTGCACAACGAGCAGGTACAACGTGCCTACCTAGGGGAGTAACCCGCAGCCTGGGCTCTATCGATGCAAATACAACAATAACCACACGGTCCGTATGACGGGCCGCTTCGGGGCGCACTCTACCACGCAGCTCCCTTTGCCGAACACTGCCTTCCGATCAGGGATTATCCGAGGGGTCCTCATGAGCAACGCAGTCGAGCAAGTCCGTACTACCCATAATGACAACCTTCACGTCGTCGCAGCGCAACACTCCGAGGATGCGATGAAACGCATTGTCTGGGCCGCCATGGTCGGCAGTGTCATCGAATGGTTCGATTTTTCCGTCTACGGCTATCTGGCGGCGGTCATGGGCAAGGTTTTCTTCGCCTCCAGCACGCCCACGGTACAGATCATTGCGTCATTGGCCACCTTTGCCATCGCGTTCCTGGCGCGGCCTTTTGGCGGGGTCATCTGTGGCGCTCTGGGAGATCGCCATGGCCGCAAGCAGGTGCTGAACATGACCCTGTTCGTCATGGCCGGCGCAACGTTCTGCATTGGCCTGATTCCCAGTCAGGCGTCCATAGGCATCGCCGCGCCGCTGCTGCTGATTCTCATGCGTCTGCTGCAGGGGCTTTCGGCGGGGGGCGAGATCAGCGCGGCGGCTATCTATGTAGCGGAGCACTGCGAAGATCGCCACCGCACCATCAAGACTGCCTGGGTCGAGGTGGGGTGTATCTCGGGTTTCGTCCTGGGAGCGTCTACCAGCTTTGCTCTGCATGAGATATTCACCGACACGCAGTTGGTCGAATGGGCGTGGCGCATACCGTTCTTTTTCGCGGCGCCCATGGCGCTCGTCGGCCTGTACATCCGCGCCAAACTCGAAGAATCACCGCTGTTCGTTGGAGCGAGGCGCAGCGGCGAGTTAGGTAGGGTTTCGGTAGGCATGCAGTTCAAGCAATTGCGTGACCATGGCTCGGTGATGTTGCAGTCCGCCGGAATGATCATTGTCACCAACATCACCTTGTTCACCGTGTTGAGCTACATCCCTACCTATTTGAATCAGACGTTGCACCTGCCCGGTCACTTGAGCCTGGCGCTGAATCTTGCGCCCATGATGGGGCTGGTCGTGCTGATTCCGGTATTTGCCAGGGTGGCTGAGCGGCTTGGGCGAAAACCAATGATGATCACCG
Source organism: Pseudomonas sp. SZ57 (assembly GCF_009495975.1). Lineage (NCBI taxonomy): Bacteria > Pseudomonadati > Pseudomonadota > Gammaproteobacteria > Pseudomonadales > Pseudomonadaceae > Pseudomonas > Pseudomonas sp. SZ57. Next base: position 61,306 of record NZ_WIBD01000007.1, read on the forward strand.
CCAGTGTGGGGATTTTGCTGCTGGCACAGCCTTGCTTCAAGATGCTGGGCAGCGGTGAAATGTGGCAGCAGTTGCTGGCCCTGATGATCCTCAATACGGCCTTGGCAATGTTGATCTCGTCGATCCTGGCGCAGATCCCTTCGCTCTTTCCCCTAAAGGTGCGATTCATGGCAATGGCGCTGAGCTACAACGTCAGCGTGGCGCTGTTTGCCGGCACCGCGCCACTGATCAACGCCTGGCTGATCGATGTGACCGGCAACCCGCTGATGCCGGCGTATTACCTTATGTTTGGAAGTCTCCTGGGGCTCGCGGCGCTGATCGCATCAACGGATAGAACCGGGCGCCCGATGAGTGGCTGAGTGCAGAGAAGCCTGGATCCATCCATTAGAAGATCCGAAGTCAGAGTGGGCCAGGCGATGTCTATCGAACGCTGGGCACGACTACCGCTGTAGTGGGATAACGACACTAGACGCCTATTTAGGCGATCGTGTCCCTGGAAGTGGTGTAACTGACCCAACCGAAGCCGCCCTGCGGGCGAAAGAGGATGGTCATCGTGGTTCTTGGCTAACGTTGAGTTTGCGAAGACCTAACGAGCACCAGGAGACCCACGATGACCAAGCCCACTATCGCATTGACCGAGTTGGTTGAGAAAGGGGCAGACGTTGATCTGCTCAAGCAAATGATCCAGTTCGTTGCCCAGCGCATGATGGATTTCGACGTTGAAAGCCTGTGCGGCGCCGGCTTCGACGTCAAAAGTCCTGATCGCACCAACAGCCGCAACGGTTACCGCGACCGCCTGTGGCAGACCCGTGCCGGTGACGTTGATCTAAAGATCCCAAAGCTGCGTCAAGGCAGCTACTTTCCGGGCTTCCTTGAACCTCGCAGAACCGCTGAGAAAGCGATGGCGGCAGTCATTCAGGAAGCCTACATCCAAGGCGTTTCCACGCGCTCAGTCGACGAGCTGGTCAAGGCCATGGGCATGACCGGCATCTCGAAAAGCCAGGTATCCAGGCTCGCGGGCGAGATCGATGAACGCGTCAATGCGTTCCTGGATAGACCCCTTGAGGGCGACTGGCCGTACCTCTGGATCGACGCCACCTACGTCAAAGTGCGGGAGGCAGGCCGTATCGTTTCGGTCGCGGTAATAATCGCCGTGGCCGTGAGCACCAATGGCGGACGGGAAATTCTGGGAATGCGGGTGGGCCCTTCCGAGGCTGAGCCGTTCTGGACGGACTTCCTGCGCAGTCTGATGCGTCGTGGTTTGCGCGGGGTAAAGCTGGTGATCTCCGACGCTCACGAAGGTCTCAAGGCGGCGGTCGCCAAAATCTTCCATGCGACTTGGCAGCGCTGCCGCGTGCACTTTATGCGTAACGCCATGGCTCATGTCGGCAAGGGGCAGCGCAGCATGGTGGCGGCGTTGCTGCGCACGGTCTTTGCTCAGGACAGCCGCGCTGAATGCCATCAACAATGGCGTCTGGTGGCCGACCAACTGCGAGAGAAGTATCCAAAGATCGCCGTATTGATGGACGGCTGCGAGGATGAAGTACTGGCCCACATGGCCTTCCCCAAAGCCCATCGTCAGCAGCTACACAGCACCAACCCGCTTGAGCGGCTGAACGCGGAAATCAAACGACGAACCGATGTCGTGGGTATCTTTCCTAACGATCCGGCGATCACCAGGCTGGTCGGAGCGATGTTGCTGGAACAGAACGACGAATGGTGCCTGCAAAGGCGCTACATGCAGTTGGAGGCCTTCGAGGCGGTCAGCGATAATCCGCAGGCCAAGCTGTCGGCCGTGATCAACTAAACGGCAAACTCAGTGGCCAGAGCCGTGATGAGTTACACCACTTCCTGGGACACGATCATTTAGGCGAGAATGCTCGCCACGGAAAGGTGTTTGATGACTAAGCAACGTCGTACCTTTACCTCTGAGTTCAAGTGCGAGGCTGCGTGCCTGGTGCTAGACGAATGCTACAGCCACACTGATGCTGCCAAGTCGCTCGGTCTGGTTGAATCGGTACCCGCCGGTGGGTCAACCAGCTCCGCAGGAACGAGGCGGTGTCAGGCCGACCAGCAAAGCGCTGACACCCGAGCAGCAGAAAATCCGGGAACTGGAAGCCCGAATCAACCGCCTGGAACGAGAGAAATCGATTTCAAAAAGGCTCGCGCTCTTGATGGCCGAGGAACATGAGCGTTTGCTTTAGTCGATCAATTCCCCACACAGGAGCCGGTTGATTTGTTGTGCTCATGCTACTACGCGTACTGTCGCAGACGTTGAACTACAGACGCTGGACGGGTGCTTTTGCGCAGCCGTGTGAATGAGTTATTCACGCAAAGCCGAAGTGCTTCAGGTAGCCGCAGCATCATGCTGATGATGAAAGAGGACGGCCTGCAAATCTAGCGGTTTAAGGTACGCATGTTGATGCGACAGATGAACTTGATTAGCAAGCAACCGGGCTCCCATGCATACAAAAAGGCCACAGTAGAGCGACCTGATATCCCGAACGTGCTGAATCGTGAGTTTGCCGTCGCATCCCCCAATCAGGTTTGGTGCGGTGATACTAAGTACATCTGGGCCGGGGGCCGCTGGCACTATCTGGCAGCCGTTATCGACCTATGTGCGCGCCGAGTGGTGGGCTGGGCGTTCTCACCCAACCCTGACGTTGACTTGCTAATCAGGCGTTGGACATGGCTTACAGACAACGGGGCCGGCCGCAGAGCGTGTTATTTAACAGTGATCAGCGCAGCCAATACGGGAGCAGAGCTTGCAGCCTGAGGCTGTGGCGATATCGCCTTAGACAACGCATGAGCAGGCGTGGTAACTGCCAAGACAATGCACCGGTGGAGCGGCTATTTGTAGCTTGAAAACTGAATGGATACCGTCGGTGGACTATGGTTGGTCATCGCAGTTCTTGCCGGCCGCATCGTGTAGGTCGCCCTCATGATCGCCGTGGCCGTGAAGTACCGGGCATGAGGGTTGGGCCTTCGGAAGTCGGGCCGTTCTGGACTGACTTCCTGCGGATCCCGATGCGGCGCGGGTTTCCTGATTCGCCAGGGCCATACCGAGAAAGCCCGGCACTTGCTGCGCCGCCTGGCACCGGATACAGGTATTGGTGCGCACGATGTGGTCGAGGTCAACGAGACTAAGGCTTGTGGTGGCTCGGTCGCCGAGTTGTTCCGCCACGGGCTGGCGGTGCGCACCCTGGCCATCTGGGTTGTCTTTTTCTGCTGCCTGCTGATGGTCTATGCGCTGGGCTCCTGGCTGCCCAAGCTCATGGGGGGCGCCGGATACAGCCTGGGCTCGAGCCTGTCTTTCCTGCTTGCGCTGAACTTGGACGGCGTCGTCGGTGCGATACAGTGAGGCGACGGCTGGCCGCACTTGAGGCTCAACTCAATGTCCGCCTGGTTGATCGACTACCGCGGGAGTCGCGTCTGACCGCTATTGGCCAGCAGATCATGCAGGACGTTTTGGACATTGAAGAAAAGACTTTCGCCGTAGGGCGCAAATGCTTATCGTCCAGGGCGGCCACGAGGGCGAAGGTACCCATCACTGCGCCTCCAGTTCTTGCAAGGCATTTTCTGGCCCCAAACCTGGCTGATCTGGCCAGAGTGTCTCCGATGGTGCAGCTTTCAATTCCGAGTGAACCTCACTTCTTGTCTTTGTCACGTCTGGAAGCAGACTTTGCATTGCGTCTTTCGCCGCCGATTGAAGATACGGATATCGTCAGAAAGGTGGGCAAGATGCAGTCCGCTCTATACGCGCAACGAGACTATGCGAATGCACAGGATGAACAAAAATGGGAGTTCGTTGGCTACCCCGATCGACAAGGCGACTTCGCGCACAAACGTTGGCTTTACGAAGTCATTGGCTCATGCCGGGTTGCTTGCGAGGTCACTGATTTGAGTCACCAATACGAGGCAGCCTCTACCGGAATTGGTGTCGCAGGGCTGCCTTGTTTCATCGGTGATCGTGACAGTCGCCTGATCAAGCTCGACAACAATCTTTCTATGCTCAGCCCCGAAATTTGGGTCGCCATGCACCCTGATCGTCGTAACGACAAAGTGGTGCGCAAAACTGCCGATGAAATATTGCAGTTACTCGAGCCACTTGGCTTGAGGCTGCCCTCAACTGCCAGGTGGGCCTCGGTTGGCGCGAGCGCTAAAGTGCCTAAGTGCGGACATGTCGCAATATCCGATTGCCTACCCGACATGATGCTCCCCAAGCGGTGACGGGAACATCAGTGCGGCCTTACTTTTTCCAACGGGTTTGCGCAGATCAGTTCAATCAGCGGCTGAAACCATCGAATGGCGTCATGCACCAGCACCGAACGGATCAAGACGCTTACGGATCTTGGCATCAGGCGTGCCGTATACGACCAGGCTGGTGATGGTGCACAACTCGAGGAAGCGCTTGCCGAACGGTTTCGTCTACGTGGCTGACCACGGATTCAACGTTATAGCGCTCAGAATATGCGAAACGGTTTGGTCTTCGTTGACGCTGTACTCGTAAACAATAGTGCCGGACTCAAGCTTGGTCGCCGGAACGATCTGGGCAATCAGCGCTTTGAACTCTGGAAAGTCACCAGATTTGATCGCAAGGGAGGACAGGCAGAAAATATGGGGATGCATGGGATTTCTTCCATCGTTGGCATCATAGGACGTCAAGAAGGATGCATCGCTGACAAAGCCGATGCATTCTATGCGGGATTTAAGGCTCAGGATTGTATCCGTCTGGGCATTCCACCTTGCGCGACCTCAGAGGATCAGGGGCAGCCGATACCTCACCTCTACCAGTGCTGCGCCTCCCCTTTCGAGATTGCGCTCACTCCCCGTTTCCTCAATACATCCTAAGCTGCGATAAAATCGGATAGCTCGCTCATTTCCGGCCAAGACCCAAAGGGTTAAACGCTGATAACCTTGCTCTATCAAGTGCTGCAACCCGGCCTGCCACAAAGCAAAGCCGACTCCAGTTTTCCATTGTTCAGCAAGAACGTAGAGAGCCATGACCTTAGCTAAATTTTCTGAGGCTAGCGGTGATGCTGCGACCATGTTCGAGATAGTACCCGACAGCCTTTTCCCTTTGGGCCAGTGAGTACTTCGACCTCGAGGTCTTGTAGCCACGCGCCAGGTCGAGGCATCGCTCATACTCTGCATGCCAGCTCTTCAAAGAGTTCTTCGTCGGGTAGCCCAGCTGACGAATCGTTACCCCTATGCGTTTCCCCACTTTTATGTAGAGCTCGACCGCTCGGGTATGGTCTTCGTATGAATACATGAACTACCTCCAGGTAGCCCAAGATTTCCGCCGCATCCCCAACAGCCTCTACTGGGTCAGTTTTCGGTCAGCGGCAACACGCTCGCAACAGCAAAAAACATGAAGTAGTCGGCAGATTTCCCCGATTTTTAGCGGCTGCCGTTTTTGAAACCGCCGATGGCTCAGCAGTCGAAAAATACCGGCCTACTTCAGACCATCCTAAGAGATCTTACACTTTAAAATTATTTGTCATTTCTTGCAGCTGAGCACTGACCCGGGCTAGCTCAATACTTGAGGTAGCAGTTTCTTCGCTAGCGGCTGCAGTTTGATCCGAGATTTCTCGGACGTTAATAATGCCCCTGCTTATTTCTTCACCTACACTGCTCTGTTCCTCGGTGGCAACGGCAATCTGCTCGTTCATTGCTTCAATTTCTTGAACAGATGCATTTACGGTAAGGAGCATCTGGCTTGCATTTCTTGAAAGTTCTGCACTTTTATGGCTTTGGTGTAAATTATGCTCAAGTACTTGAGTCATTTTATCGGTACTTTCCTGTAGTTGACTGATGAGAAGCGCTATGTCATCGGTCGAGGTACGAGTACGCACCGCAAGTCCTCTCACTTCATCAGCAACTACCGCAAAACCGCGTCCAGCTTCACCTGCTCGTGCAGCCTCAATCGCAGCATTCAGTGCTAATAGATTGGTCTGGTCTGCGACTGTCTTAATAACATCCAGAACGCTACCAATACTCTGAGTATTGGCCCTCAGCTCCTCCATGCTTTTTTTAGTAGTATCCATATCGTAGGCAAGCGACTCTATCTGAGATCGCGTTTCATCGACAATTTGTCCTCCTTGGATAGCCAAGCGACTAGCATTCTGCGCGTTGCTAACGGCACGAGCTGCATTTTGAGCTACATCCTGGGTGGTAGCGGTCATTTCCTGCATTGCAGTCGCAATATGGTCTGTTTCTAACTTTTGAGAATGTACGCCCACGCTCGTTTGCTCCGTTACCGCCGAAAGCTCCTCAGCAGCGCTTGCTACTTGAACCACGCCGTCTTTGATCGCTCCAATCAGAGTCCGGAGACTAGAGGCCATCTGAACCATGCCGCCCTGCAAAATACCCAGTTCATCCCTGCGCACAACCGTTGTTTGATAGGTGAAATCGCCCGCAGCTATCTGCTCCACAATCAGTACTGTTTGTTTTAGAGGCTGGACAATTAAATGAGTGATAAACCATGCCGATAGTATGCCTGCTAGAATAGAAATAAAAAGCCATAGCGCGATTTTTTTCTGAGCATCTCGCGCATCTAAAGTTCGTAGGTTATTTTGGATTGTGTCCATTTGATCCGTTATATTTAGAAGTGCTGCTATACTTGCAGTAATACCCGCCTGTGCTTCATCCACACGCGTTTGAGCGCCAACGATTGATTCTAACCGCTGCTTGTAATCTGAAAATGTAGCAATTAAATTTCGAGTATCATTTTCCGGAACATTTGTGGTTTTAAATGAATTAGCTTGTTCAATAACCACCCCCACAGCTTGTCGAACAGCTTCTTCTGTGTCCTTCCCTGGGGATGCGAAATATACCCGGAAGCTGACACGCATTTTCTGCACTCCAAGGAAAAGAGACGTGACTTTTTTGCGCACTTCTAAACTTCCGCCGTCGGAATTAGCGGCATCCGCAACTTTCGATATTGTTTCATTCGCGGCCTCTGCTAAGGATGCAGCATTCCGAATCTGCGCTTCGCGGTCTTTTGTAGCGGCTACCGTTTGATCGTAATAAGCTCGATATCGCCCCATGACGGCTTCAGCATCATTGAGAAATGCAAGGTTGGGTGGGCTATCAAAATTGGACTTGATAGATTTCAATTGTAACTCAGTATGCTCAAGGGCGGTTAGCCACTTCCTAGCTTGAACCTCGTCTGGCTTGATAGCATAATTCAAACGCTCAATGCGCATATTACGGGCATCTGTGCTAAGTTTTGATACATCTCGATTCCTCTCGCTTCGCTCTTCGAGAATCTGAGTGGACTGCCATCCTGTGTAAGCCATTAATATGATCATGCCTATAAGTGATGAGAACCCTAATAGCAGTTTGTTTTTGACCTTGAGATTGCTCAGGAAAGCCGATACAATATTTGACATAATTTAGCCTATCCGATTTTAGTGAAAAGTGGGTTGCCTGAAGTTAAGCTGCAGACTTCTATGCAACGCAAACGAATTCCACTATTCTGCTTGATCTACTAGCAGAATAGTAGTTGATTTCAATGTTTAAAAAAATACTCAAATATAGCTATTTTGCCACTTGCTCCTGCGACATCCCACAGCCCCACAGCCCCACAGCCCCACAGCCCCACAGCGCGTATACTGTATGCCTATTAAGGCATTCCAATACGCACGTAAAAAAACCTATTGCACAGTCACGCATAGTACGCGCTAGGTTTGGATAGTCCTTGCCAAATGTATTTGTGGTGACTTTTATTTTGATGCTTTTGTCAAGAGTTGCCAAATGCTCCATAGACTCTTCGAAGCATAATCATTTCAGCTTAGTTATAGCGTTTATTTTCTGGTAGCTGGTATCGAATTGTATATCCCAATGTCATTTTTCGTTACTATGAAAACTAATCATTGGTAATGGCTTTTATGTCAAGAGTCGACGTAATTCCACCCGTTACCATTTTTACATAGTTCTCCACTATTTGATGTCTAGTTTTATCGGGATTTCTCAACCACCATTGCCCTATTTGTTCACCAACACCTGAAATTGCATATGCAACCATCGTGATTGAGCTTCTGTCATGGCGTCCGGAAAGATGTGCAGACATCATTCTAGCTATTATTTCAATTGTACTTGCTCGGAGTTCATTTAGCCCCGCTGATAAATAGGTGTTGGTGATAAGGCTGGACCCGAAAAGCATCATCCACCGTTTGGGGTTTGTTTCAAGCATTCGAAAAAAAACGTCCGCTGCAGCATATATAATTTCCTCAAAAGCAGCATTTTTTGCATTGGATATAGCTTCAGATAGCTCTCTGTCGAAATGATTTCTAGCACGCTTGGCGCACTCCAGAAAAAGCTCTTCTTTTCGCTGAAAATGCTCATAAACAACTGGTCTTGTTACTTCACAAGCCTCAGCTATTTTTTTAAATGTTGTCTCAGCATAGCCCTGTTGCAAGAAAAGCTTTTCGCCAGCATCAAGTATATTGTTAAAGCGTTCGTCCCTCTGCATTCTAGATTTCATCTGTATTTCCATGGAATTTATCATTGATTTCAGCTTCAGAACGAATAAAACTAAAGCGAATCAGCGTATTAAGTTTTGCAAATAACACATTTAGCGTCGTCATGTATTTATTGCATCAACTAACTCCAATAACGTATTCTAGCGATTTTCTAAATAAGAACATTCAATTTATTAATTTAAAGTCTATTTTCTTAAAGTGCGGATGCGAATATTCCTATTTCCGTTCATTATGAATTTACCGCATTAAGGTATGCTGATTTCGTAAGTATACACAATGTATAGCAGCGACTGTCCAGAGATTTTTTTTGAATCCGACGAGAGGCTATTCATGCAGTTTTGTCAATTGAAGAGCTAGAGAATCTGCTGTTGGCTTACCCGTCACCAATCACTCAGTTACGTGTGGCGCATGCCATTGGAGTCTGGTTTGGGGCAGAACCGGGCGTAAAAACGAGAGCCTCTCGATCAGTAATTTTCAGTGGAGTGACGAAGCGCGGGAATATCGTTGCCCCACGGGGCACGCCCTGCGCAGCGAGTGGCGGGCTTTTAAGAAGCAGCGCTCACATGTCACGAAAGCCGACACCATCATCTTTCGATCCCGGCAAACAGACTGCTCTAAATGCTCAATGAAAGAGCGCTGCTGCCCAAACACCTCGCTCCGAGAAATCCCCCGTAGCGTCCATGGGGGGCACGCAGTGTTGCTCGGCGAATTGCCGCAACACCGCAATACGTGTGCCCTCGCCATGAGCGCAAAAAGGTCGAAATGTTGTTCCGTCTAGCTGTTATAAGCATTTAGTGCGAATTTGCGTGGACCTGACCACCCATTTGCATTGCCACTGACCAGTGAATTACATCGGTGCTGACCAACGCAATCACGTCGTACTGGCGATCGGCAGAGAACAGTCGATTCTGTTGAAAACAGTCGATTTTCAGTCACCTGAACCTAATAAACCTATGGCTACAATGAAACCCACCGACGCCAACTGCCGGAGCAGCTGTATCCGAGCTGCTTCACAGATACCGAGTGGGCACTGGTCGCCGACCTATTTGAAAGCCAGGGCGGACGAGGAGCGGAGCCGCGTCCCTCTCGGCGCACATTGCTGGAAGCCTGTTGCTATGTCGTAGGCACGGGTTGCTCATGGCGAATGCTACCTGTGACCCTAGAAGGGCCTGACGTTACGTCTCTTTACTGTCTTGTCCATGTAATCGGTTCGGGTGGATTGGTTTGTGATTCCAAAGTTGGAGCACCCAGCCATGAGTGATATTGAGACCGAAGGCGTTCGGAAGTGTGTTGTAGGCGGTGTGGATACCCACAAAGACCTACATGTAGCTGCAGTTGTAGACGACCTTGATCGTGTTCTAGCCAGCGCTTGCTTTGCGACGACACGGCATGGCTACAAACAAATGCTGGCGTGGATGCGCTCATTCGGCGAGCTCACACGGGTGGGCATTGAATGCACTGGAACATATGGGGCTGGGCTGCTGCGTTACCTGGAGCACGCCAAGATATCTGTTCTTGAAGTGACAGCCCCCGATAGAAGCGATAGGCGCAAACGCGGCAAGGACGACACACTGGATGCCTGTAATGCAGCCCATGCGGCCTTCGCAGGTATTCGACAGTCACACCCAAGAAGCGAGACGGGATGGTCGAGTCGCTGCGCGTCCTCAAAGTTTGCCGCAAAACAGCGATCCAGGCTCGTCGCGTCACATTGCAACTTATCCAGAACACCATCGTCAGCGCACCAGATGAGCTTCGTGAGCATTTGCGCAGTCTGACGCCAATGCAGTTGATTCGGATGCTGGCCGCGTGGCGTCCAGATCTGTCTGATTACCGTCAGTTGGCTTCTGCTTACCGCATAGCTCTAAAAACACTGGGCAAGCGTTGTCTGGAGCTGCACGATGAGATAGCAGATCTGGATGTGATGATCGCAGGCTTGGTTGACGAGCTTGCGCCAGAACTGGTTTCACGCAATGCGAGCGGCTACGAGACAGCCGCCCAGCTTCTACTGACAGCTGGAGACAACAGTGATCGCTTTCGCTCGGAATCTAGCTTCGCCGCCCTTTGTGGCGTCAGCCCCGTCCAGGCATCCTCACGAAAGGTCAGCCGCCATCGCCTAAATCGAGGTGGTGATCGTGCTGCCAATAGCGCATTGCACATCATCGCAATCGGACGCCTGAGGACAGACGTTCGAACCCAGACTTATGTTGCCAAGCGTATCGCTGAGGGCCATTCAAAGCTTGAGGCGATTCGCTGTCTTAAGCGTTATATCGCGCGCGAGGTTTACGGCATCATCCGAAGTCGAAACCTGACCATCAATCAAAGCACGATCTCCACTTGACGCTTAGAAGGGCGTCCAGGGCAGCCAGTACAGCAGCTCCGATCGGCGCTGTTTTTTGAAGGCAAACAATTTGGTTGCCAGCATGAGCCGCCGAGGCAATTGTCATGACAACGCCGTGGCTGAGAGCTTTTTCCAGCTTCTGAAACGGGAACGAATCAAGCGGAAAATCTACACCTCACGGCAAGATGCTCGTAGTGATGTGTTCGATTACATCGAGATGTTCTACAACCCAAAACGCCGCCATGGTTTCAACAATCAGCTGTCACCGGTAGAATTTGAAAAACGTTACGCAATGAGCTTGCAAGGTGTCTAGAGAATCCGGGGCGATTCAGATATTACCATTAATATCAAACTCGATGACCGCCATGGCGCGATCCAGCGCAGAAAGCTTGCTGCTAGCTTCGGCCTCCTTGATGACGTTCTCAGTTACATTCAAAGCATATTTGACGACCTTGCTGATCTTCCCCTCCTGATCCCTTATCGGGTTGTAGCTGGCCTCAAGCCATACCGTCTTCCCCTTTGCGTCGACACGTTGAAACGTTCCCGATACAAATTCACCTGAGCACAGCTGGCTCCAGAGCTCCCCATATTTCGAGCTACGGACGAGCACCGGTGTGCAGAAATCTCGGTGTGACTTCTCTTTTATCTGATCCGCACTGTAACTCATGACTGAAAGGAAATTATCGTTCGCGCGAATCACCTTTCCATCGAGACCGAGCTCGACAATAGCCATCGAACGATCCAGCGCGGCAATTAGCCCTTTGTATTCAGTTACTTCTAGCGACTTTGATGCTAGCTCTTTTTTGAACTTGGAATTAAACATGGCGTATTCTCTTTTTGGTATTCCCGTTACCTGATATCGGCAGGGAACAGTAACCCTTGATGGTTGGCTATAGCTGGTAAAGCATAAGTGCCCAGTGAGCGCACCTTGTACAGACAGACACTTGAACAGGCATCCGCTGTTGGCAACGACGTGCGCACCGTGCGGCTTCTCCGCACCCGATACAACGACCACTAGTTCTAGTGCCGTTGCGGTGCCGGCGCGCATGTTCATGGGGCCGGTGGCGAGCCAAATAGCATCGGCGCGAATCATTGGGCTACGAGCGAAACGCGCACAGCCATGTCCGCGACATTGGCCGCAGTGACCACCACGCTGTGCACCAGCCCCGATTCATCGTCGACCCCAATGTGCGCTTTGGCACCAAAGTAATACTGTTGCCCTTCTTTGTCTGGTGCATTTCCGGGTCGCGCTTGCCTTCCTTGTTCTTGGTCGAACTGGGCGCATGAATCAGCGTTGCATCGACGATGGTGCCTTGTCGCAGCGACAAGCCACGGTCGCCTAGATAGCCATAGATCACGCCGAGAATACCAGCGGCCAACTCGTGTTTTTCCAGCAGACGACGGAAGTTGAGGAGGGTGGTTTCATCCGGAATCCGCTCCAGACTCAGGCCGGAAAACTGGCGCAAGATCGTACGTCTCGTACAGCGCCTCTTCCATCGCCGGATCGCTGTAAACAAATCAGTTCTGCATGAGGTGAACCCGCAGCATCGCCATCAACGGATAGGCCGGACGGCCGCCTTCGCCCTTCGGATAATGGGGTTGGATCAGGGTAATCAAACCCTTCCAGGGTAAGAGCCGATCCATCTCTATCAGGAACAGTTCTTTGCGGGTCTGCTTGCGCTTACCGGCGTACTCGGCATCGGCGAAGGTCATTTGCTTCATCATCGAAAAGCTCGGCGATTGGGGTCCGGGGATTTTGCCAAATGAGCAAGTCTTTTTCAGGATTCCCAAGTGTGATGAAATACGCCTGACCACCTGATCCGAGCCGCCCATGAGCCAGATGAGCTTTTCCGATTTCGAATATGCCGGCAAGCGCAAGCATACACGCCGCGAACGCTTCCTCGCCGAGATGGATCAGGTCGTGCCCTGGGCAGGTCTGCTGGGCCTGATCGAACCGTTCTACCCCAAGGCCGGCGGTGGCAGAAAGCCCTATCCTCTGGAAACCGTGCTGTGCATTCACCTGCTGCAGAACTGGTTCTCCCTGAGCGACCCGGCCGTAGAAGAAGCGCTCTACGAAATCACGCCCATGCGCCAGTTTGCACGCCTGACCTTGAGTGCCCCGATACCTGAAGACACCACGATCATGAACTTCCGGCACCTGCTGAAAAAGCGTCAACTGGCCCCTGCGATTCTCGCGATCATCAACGGTTATCTGCAAGAAAAAGGCCTGTCCCTGCGCCAGGGCACCATCGTCGATGCCACCATCATTCATGCCCCCAGCTCCACCAAGAACGAGGAAGGAAAGCGCGATCCCGAGATGCATCAGACGAAGAAAGGTAACCAATACTTCTTCGGGATGAAGGCGCATATCGGCGCCGATGCCGAGTCGGGACTGGTTCATCATGTTCATGGCACTGCGGCCAATGTGGTTGATGTCACGCAGGTCGCCGAGCTGTTGCACGGCGAAGAAAACGCGGTTTATGCAGACGCTGGGTACACAAGTGTCGAGAAGCGTGAAGAGCATGAAAATCGTAACGTCATCTGGCAAATCGCGGCGCGGCGCAGCACGTATTCCAGGCTGAATAAACGCAGCGTGCTCTACAAGGCCAAGCGCAAGATCGAGTACTGCAAAGCTCAGACACGGGTAAAGGTCGACCCTCCGTTTCGGGTAATCAAGCGTCAGTTTGGCTACGTAAAAGTGCGCTTTCGTGGGCTGATGATAAATACAGCTCAGTTGACCACGCTGTTCGCCCTGTCAAATCTGTGGATGGCTCGAAAACAGCTGATGGGTATGGGTGAGTTGCGCTCTTAACACTGGAGGGCTGGCGAAAACGCCCTCCCTGTATGAGGTATCGTTCGATTTTCAGCGGATAACGCCGTTTGCCGGGTGAATTTTCGACTTGCCGCTGACGTGAGGCAAGTTGATCGGAGCATCGTTAGCAATTGCTGCTAATGGATCTTTGGGACAAGACTTCCAATATAATTGCCAAAATGAGCCGGGTAATGTCAAAATTCCGGAAGGCCGCCTGGGAGATGCCCTTAAGAAGCTACCTCTAACTACTCGCTGCCCTATCTCCGGTAGCAATCAAGATCGCGGCAAGCGTTCGAAGCTCTTTGTCGGCATGATGATGCCCGAGCAAGCATTCCAAGCCATGCTTGATGGTACTGGGCTGGAAGGCAACCCGATCAGGGGGGATTGGAAATTACCCTCCCTTCCGCAATGAGCTCAATATAATTTCGGTAGGAGATGAACAGTCAAATGTTACACATTCCATCATTTCAACGTGAAATGTATCGAAAAGCCAACTCAGCATCTTTTATGCAGAAGCAAGCTCAGGGCAATTTTTCAAGAAATTGGGCGGTGCTCTTCAATGCGGTGGTGAAGGTAGTCAGTCCTTGTGAACCGATCTCTCGAAGAGGCATCAAAAAATATGGGATTGCTCTTGGACTTGCCGCCCCGCTGTTTTCAGGCTGCGTTTCGACGCATACACCACACAATCTGAAGAGCGCGGAGGCTCTTTATGCTGACTCGGCGCGTTGGCTTTGTTTGCCTGGGCGGGAAGATGCTTGTACATCTCAACGTATCATTTTTGAACGTGTCGTCGGTGAGCAGCCCCGCTCTATCGCGGACGCCGCATCTATTAGCGATCCGGGTATAGACTGCTTTTATGTCTATCCAACCGTGAGTATGTCGCCAATTCCGCGCAACGCTGACAATTTCAACGATAATCGCGAGAATATCGAGACGGTTGCAAAGGTTCAGGCGGCATCATTCCGCAGCGCATGTCGGATGTTCGCACCCTATTATCGGCAAGCGAGCATTGCTACGTACATCCTGCCCGAGCGCATCCGTCAGAGCTATGTCAGGGTGGCGCTGAATGACGTGGAGGCGGCATTCGACCACTACATGACTCACAACAACGGTGGTCGCAAGATTGTTTTAATTGGTCATTCGCAAGGCGCTGAAATTGTTAAGAGGCTGCTACAGGAGCGTTTTGACACCTCCCCGACAATGCGTGGCAAGTTAGCGCTGGCAATTATCGCCGGTGCGCCAGTTTACGTGCCGACTGGTGGTACCAAAGGGGGCACATTTGCAAATATACCGACTTGTAGCAGTCCAGGAGAGATGGGCTGTTATGTTACTTACAAGAGCTACATCGAGGGGACCCATCCCGAGCCTGAGAGGAGAATGGTCGGTAGGCCTGGTGAGGAAGAAGCTTGCGTCAACCCCGCAACCCTGGACATTCCCGGTCTCTCGCCGGAAGGGCGGAGCAATGGGCGTAGGAACCTTGGCGGTACTCTGCTTCCCCCGCCGGCGTGGTCTTTAGGCGGTGTCAAGGGCGACAAAAAGATGCGAAGCTTTGAGCGCGTGCACGACGGCTATAGCGCGGCCTGCTACTCGGAGCCGGGTACCACGCTGCGGTACTTATCAATTCGGGAAGAGTTGGCGGATGGCGATCAACGTCGTGCGCGCGTGCCTTTCGATTCTAGGGAGCTACGAAATGGTCTCGGGCTTCATGTGCTTGATATGCAGTTCCCAAGCGAGGAGCTTGTCTCTCTGGTAAGAGCGCGGCAGCCTTGGTAAAGAGATATAGACCTACGCGAGGTCTATATCACTTGCGAATGGAGAAGGCTGCTATTTTTCCACAGTCAGAGATGCGTTCAGCTCATTGCAGTATACAGCCAGTGCAGCGTGGCTTGCTCTAGGCGAGGTCAAGAAACAAATCCTGAGCGCGCGGGATCTCGTAGAGTTCCGAACGGTCGCATTCGGATTTTAGGATCTTGCGCTGCTTCTGGCGATTTTCAGGAGGAAGTCTGTGGATCATAGACGCACTATCCCTGACCCATTGCAGGCGCGTCAGGCTTGTATCAAATGCAGTTTTTAAAGCGCCGAGGCCAACGTTGACCTGACATCGATTTGGACGACAAAGAAGCCTAGGGGAACGCTGAAAAAGACTTCCAAATTTATCAGAATACCTTATCTCAACCGCCTAAACGCCTGATGAAGCAGATGACCTTCGCTAACGCCGAGTACGCTGGCAAACGCAAGCAAACCCGTAAAGAGCGCTTCCTAATCGAGATGGATCAGCTCGTGCCTTGGAAGGGATGTAACCGTGCGGCCAAGTCACCTACCGAACTCCGGCATTAAGGGCGATGGTGTCCGCGTATTTTGATCTGACCCCGAAATGTTGGACGCCTTCTATGCCCGCCGTGCTTGAGTCCTGTATTCCACAGGGCTTAGGCCACTCAGCTTCAGCCTGATTCGCGAATGATTGTAGTAGTGTATGTACCCCTCTATCCCTGCTTCAAGCTCATCAAGACTGCTGAATTTGTTCAGGTAAAAGAACTCCGACTTCAAGGTGCCGAAAAAGCTTTCCATAGCCGCATTATCATAGCAATTTCCTTTGCGAGACATGCTCGGCTTCACTGCTCGCTCGCTCAGGACGCGACGGTAAATAGGCATTCGATATTGCCATCCTTGGTCAGAATGCAAGATTGGTTCATCGCGTGGCCGTAGCCGTTCAAAGGCTTGTAGTAGCATTCCGCCGACCATATCGAACAGCGGGCGCCTGGCTGTCTTGAAAGCGATGATTTCGCCTTTGTAGAGGTCAAGTATCGGTGAGAGGTAAAGCTTCTGCCCGCCGACCCGAAACTCCGTCACATCCGTAACCCATTTCTGATTTGGTCTTTTGGCATTGAACTTCCGCTTCAGCAGGTTCGGCGCAACCTGACCTTCTTCGCCTCTGTAGGCCCGGTATTTCTTTGTGCGCACACGGCTTTTCAACTGAAGCTCGCCCATGAGGCGCTGAACAGTCTTGTGGTTCACGAGGTGTCCAGCTCGCCGAACGGCAGCAGTGATGCGGCGATAGCCATATCGGCCTTTGTGCTCGTCGAAGATCGAGCAAATTCTGGTCTTCAATACCGCGTATTTATCAACGGCTTGCTGCACCTTTTGTTGATAGTAAAACGTGCTACGGGCCAAGCCCGCCACTCTCAGAAGGCCTTCCAGAGGGTACTCTTGCCTCAGTTCAATCACGATTTGCGCTTTTTCCGCTGCGCTGCTCGTTCCTTCGCTTGAACCAAGGCATCGAGCTTTTTTAAATAAGCGATCTCCATCCGCAACTGGCTCAATTCGGCCAGCAAATCATCATGCGTACGAGCTTCGTCGTCCGAAGATTCAAGCTGAATGGGCGGGATAGGGTTTGTCATTTTCTGGTGACGTCCGCTTCCTGGCTGCCGGGACAAGGCCTCCAAACCGCCTTCATCATACCTGCGCTCCCATTCGCCAATGATGTCGGATTTCCGGATATCAAACAGCGCAGCGACTTGGCGATAGGACAGCTCTTCCTTTCGCATGCGCTGCAATACAGCCAGCTTGAACTCAGGGCTGTAGTTCTTCTTTCTCTTACTTTTGAGGCCTGCGGCACCAAGCGCCTGATAGGCCGCAATCCATTTTCGAAGCGAAGAAGAATTGACTCCGTGGCGATGCGCTACCTCTCGGTGACCTGCGCTCCCCGAACAGTAATCTTCAACAACCGACAATTTCGCCTGCTCTGTGTACTTTTTCATGAGCCCCCTGGATGTTGATGTCCAACATTTCGGGGTCAGATCATTTTAAGCGGACGCGACCGCCCTTATCGCAAGGATTTCCATGCGCCAACGAAGCTCTTATCCCAAACCATTCAAAGCCCAGGTCGTCAAGGAATGCCTGCAACCCGGAGCGACGATTTCCAGCGTAGCCATCCATCACGGCATCAATGCCAACGTGATCCGCAAGTGGCTACCTGCTTACCGGGATCAATCGCCTGCAACCTTGGCGGCTTTCGTTCCGGTAAAAACGGTACCAAGGCGAGCATCAGAAGAGATGGTGATCATCTCGCTGCCTCTGGGCGATAAATCCATCACCGTAAAGTGGCCAGCCTCGGATCCGGACGGCTGCGCGCGTTTCATTCGTGGCCTGGCCCAATGATTCGCGTCGATGCCATCTGGCTCGCCACCGAGCCTATGGACATGCGCGCCTGCACTGAGACTGCGTTGGCCCGAGTGGTCGCGGTGTTCGGTGCGGCGAAGCCGCACTGCGCTTACCTCTTTGCCAACCGCCGGGCGAACCGCATGAAAGTCCTGGTGCACGACGGCGTCGGTATCTGGCTGGCGGCACGGCGCTTGAACCAAGGTAAGTTTCATTGGCCAGGCCTCCATCGTGGGACGGAGGTCGAACTCGACCCCGAACAACTTGAGGCGCTGGTACTTGGATTGCCCTGGCAACGTGTCGGTGCGGGCGGCGCAATTACATTGCTTTAAATGTTGCTTTTTAGCTGAAGCAGCAAGGCTGCTTTGGTAAAATCCACCCCATGACTTCCTTGCGCGATCTCGACCAAATGAACCCCGAACAACTGCGCACACTGGCTGCGCAGTTGTTGTCCAAGGTCGACACCCAAAGCAGAAAGATCCATCGTGACGAAGCTATCATCGAGCAGCTCACTCACGAGATCGCACTCCTTAAACGCCACAAGTTCGCCAAGCGCAGCGAGCAGATCAGCCCGGCGCAAGGCAGCTTGCTCGACGACCTGCTCAATACCGACCTCGAAGCTATCGAGGCGGAGTTAAAAGCCCTTCATCCAGCACCCGCACAGACAGAACCACGCCAGCAACCCAAGCGTGCGCCGCTGCCGCCAGAGTTTCCACGGACTGTGATCCATCACGAACCGGACGACACTCAGTGTGCTTGCGGCTGTCAGCTTCAGCGCATTGGTGAAGACGTCAGCGAAAAGCTGGACTACACACCGGGCGTGTTCACTGTAGAGCAGCACGTTCGTGGGAAATGGGCATGCCGGCAGTGCGAAACGCTGATCCAGGCGCCGGTGCCGCCGCAAGTGATCGACAAGGGCATCCCCACTGCCGGCCTGCTGGCCCACGTGATGGTGGCCAAGTTCGCCGACCACTTGCCGCTCTATCGACAAGAAAAGATCTTCGGCCGTGCCGGCCTGGTCATCCCGCGCTCGACACTGGCGCAGTGGGTGGGCCAAACCGGCGTGCAGCTCCAGCCCCTGGTCGATGCGCTGCGCGAAGTGGTGCTGGCCCAGCGCGTGGTTCACGCCGATGAAACGCCGGTACAAATGCTGGCGCCCGGCGAGAAGAAAACCCACCGCGCTTATGTCTGGGCCTACAGCACTACGCCGTACTCGGCCTTAAAGGCCGTGGTCTACGACTTCAGCCCCAGCCGTGCTGGCGAACATGCGCGTAACTTCTTGGGCACCTGGAACGGCAAGCTCGTCTGTGATGACTTTGCCGGCTACAAAGCCAGCTTTGAACTGGGTATCACCGAGATCGGCTGCATGGCCCATGCACGCCGTAAGTTCTTTGACTTACATGTAGCCAATAAAAGCCAATTGGCGGAGCAGGCGCTTCACTCGATTGGCGGGCTTTACGAAGTCGAGCGACACGCCAAGGAAATGAGCGACGAAGACCGTTGGCGATTACGCCAGGAAACAGCCGTGCCCATCGCTGAAAAGCTGCATGAGTGGATGCTGGCCCAGCGTGAACTTGTGCCCGAGGGCTCGGCCACGGCCAAAGCTCTGGATTACAGCCTTAAACGCTGGGTAGCGCTGACGCGCTACCTGCAAGATGGTGCTGTGCCCATCGACAACAACCAGATCGAGAACTTGATCCGGCCGTGGGCGCTCGGGCGCTCGAACTGGTTATTTGCCGGGTCGCTGCGCAGCGGTAAACGCGCGGCGGCAATCATGAGCCTGATCCAGTCGGCGCGCATCAACGGGCATGATCCGTATGCTTACCTCAAGGATGTGCTGATGCGGTTGCCGACGCAGCGGGCCAGCGAGATCGGGCAACTGCTCCCGCACAAGTGGACGCCCGTTTAATTACGCAAGGCGTGTTTGCCGTAGCTTGAGTTTTCTCGACCGTTGGATGGAGTTGGAGCGACAGAGCCATCCAAGCTCGCTTTCGCTCTTGTCGGAAAGGGCAAAAAACTTATCCCGAAAGAATAACTAAATGCATAGTTCCCGAGCCCAAAGCTTAAGGTACTTTCGGACTCGGGATAGGCGATATCCAGTCGGTCAGCCAAGAGGGTACTCAGCACCTATCACTTCGGGATCAAACGGCTTGCGAGAAAATATTTTCCTGACCATTGGTGCGAAGTGCTCCAGATCTGGGGTTGGGAACGCTGGGTCAAAAGAGGCCTGATCCCAACGCTCGCAAAAATCTGCGCATAGCTGGAAGCATGGATGCTCTCTGTAGCGATCTCTCTCGTTACGATCCCCGCCAAAGTAATGGGCATAGTAGAAGTTCTGGAACAGTCCATGATGATGCAGCACCCAGGCAACCTCGCCACGTACATAAGGTCGTATAATCGATGCCGCGTACTGAGAGTGGTTATACGGCGCGAGATCGTCACCGATGTCATGGATCAAGGCGCCTACGATCATCTCTTCATCTGCACCGTCTGCCTCAGCGCGAGCAGCCGTTTGTAAGGAATGCTCAAGACGGTTGATTTTGTAACCGCTTAGCGTAGTGGCCAACCCTTGCAGTGCATTCAGAATTCGATCAGCCAACCCTTTGTTGAACTCACTCTCCAGATGCTCAAGGAAATGGTATTCCTCGGACGTTCCATCTTTCATGCGGATGAACTCGACCTGCTCCATATCACGCGGCCTCTTCGGTTTGTTTGGATCCTTTGATAATTTCGCTCAAACGCTCACGCGGCCCGTCTAAGTCTATGTAGCATCCTTGCAGATGCCTTGCCCCTTCGGACGGGTTGAAGCTTGTGCGGCCATGAAGGACTCGGCTGTTGTCGAAAAACATCAGCTCTCCGGCGGCTAACCGGAACCTCACCTCATAGTCTGGATGATTGAACAATTCGGCCAAGCGCTTACGTGCTTTATGGAATGCCCGTATTTCGTCGGCCCTCAGCAGCGGCAAGCTGTCCAGCCGTGGACTGTAGTGCACGCCAAGGGTATGCCCAGTCTCATCGGTCTTGATCATCGGACGCCGGGTGGTCAGCTCTACACCTTTATCTGCGAACCGAAAGCGAACCGGAGTGTTTTTGAGGAGCATGTAGCCTGCAAGGTCTTCCTGCATAAGCGCATCCACCACCTTGACGCTA
Organism: Pseudomonas sp. SZ57; assembly: GCF_009495975.1. Taxonomy (NCBI): domain Bacteria; kingdom Pseudomonadati; phylum Pseudomonadota; class Gammaproteobacteria; order Pseudomonadales; family Pseudomonadaceae; genus Pseudomonas; species Pseudomonas sp. SZ57. The sequence goes on from NZ_WIBD01000007.1 coordinate 82,250, forward strand.
TCCACCATCGTGGAGAGCCCACCGGAGGTTTCGTTGACCAAGCAGTGCAAGAGCTGGATGCCCGGCACTGGGTCTCGGTAGGGATTATCGGTATGTGGGCCCAAGGCCACGGTGCTATAAGCTAAGTCGTTCGCCTTCGGTTTTGAACGAACTTCGAAATAAGTGCCAAAATTGGTTTCCTTGACGTACCCGAATTTTCGACCTACTTCGAGCACCTGCTCTGGAGTATTTGGGACGTTCGCAAGGACGATGTAGCCATATTGCAGGTAGGCCATAAGAGCCGCTTCAAATGCTTTGCTATCGCTCAGCGCTCGCCAGTCATGACGAATCAACCGCTGATCTAAACTGCTGTCCCACGCAATGGCTGCTGGGGTGTGATCGGCGTCAACAATCTCGGCCAGCAGATACTCTGTTGTGTAGTGGGCACTATGGCCGTCACTGAAAGCAATGCGCACCCGCCCTTGTGGAAGGGGCTCTACCTCTGTTAATTGAACGTCCGGATCGATGAGATGGGAATCGAACAGGCGCTGCTGGGTATTCGTGTCCGTTGACTCCGGATCCTGGGTCTTCTCCCGGAGCCACAACGCAGGAATGTCGTACTCATCCTGACCGGTGGAAAATTTGAGCGCAGGAGGATTCTGTTGAATTTTCAGTTCGGTGACTCGCATTTTTTGCAGATCCTGAGAGTGGAGGTAAACCCATTCTTTAGAGAAGTGTGCTTTATGAAAACGGGGAAAATCAGCATCTTTGCCATGCATTTTTCTAATACTTAACGTTAGATGCCGAAGTAGGCGCGGGAAGCGCTCATGGCATCTTTCCCATCAAACGTTGTAACGCCTCCGAGCCATTTTTCCAGCCAGGCGGGATTCTTCTTGATCCATTCTTTCGCGAGCATGACGGGGTCTTTTTTGTTCAGGACACCTACCATGATTTCGCTTTCCATGTCGGTGTCGAAGCGCATATTGCTGATCAGCTTCGCAGCATTCGGGCAACGCGTGGCGTAATCGGGCGCCGTAACGGTGTAGACAGTGGCGGCACCATAATCGGGGCCAAATACCTCGTCTCCACCTGAAAGGTAGGTCATTTTGAATTCTAGGTTCATCGGATGAGGCGCCCAGCCAAGGAATACGATTGGCTTCCTGCGTGCGATGGCGCGCGAAACCTCCATCCGCATTGCGGCTTCGCTCGACTCAACCAGAGTGAAGCTACCCAAACCATAGAGATTCTTTTCGATCATCTTCTTCAGGGATGAGTTACCACCGCTTCCAGGCTCAATCCCATAGATTTTCCCTCCCAGCTGGTCTTTGAATTTTGCAAGATCCTGGAAAGAATGCAGACCCTGATCCGCAAGATATGTGGGCACCGCCAAGGTGTACTTGGCGCCAGTCATGTTCGGGGGCTGTTGCTTGAGCAGCTTGCCTGCGTTGACCAATGGCATGACGGTGGGATCGAGAGAAGGCGACCAATAGTCGAGAAACGCGTCCAGTTTGCCCGCTTGGATCGACCCGAGAGCAATAGGCACTGCGACCAGCGTTTTGCTTGCGGCGTAGCCTAAGGACTCAGCCACGGCCATCGTTACTCCATTGTTGGCAGCATTGTCCGCCCAGCCAAGATCGGCCAATCGGATGGACTTACACTGTTCAGTATCGCCTGCTGCGAACGTGCTTAAAGAGGTGAACGCCAGTCCAGAAAAAGCTAAATACAACAAGGCCTTGCGCATGAGTCGTCTCCGCGTACCAGTTAGGTCAACTAGGGTTAGTAGGTCTTGGCAGAGAGCAAATTTGTGTGTGAGGATGACCGAGCTTTTTTGTTTTAGATTTCGGTTCAAGCCCAAGACTACTCAGTCCCCAGCGGCCGAGATACACGCTTAAACCTTATACGGGGCATGCATAAATCTTATGGGCGGTCAGAGAAAAACTTTCCCTGCCATGAAGGCGCTGGTGGCGTTTGAGGCCGCAGTCAGACTCGGGTCAATGACCGCAGCAGCCAGGGAAATAGGCACTACTCAGCCTGCTATCTCACAGCAAATCAGAAGCCTTGAGGAAACGGTGGGAGGAGCCTTGCTTGATCGCTCGGGCAATCACTTGCGGCCAACGGCCAGTGGAAAGCGCTTCTACGAAGACCTATCGCCCCTGCTTTCCAACTTAGACTCTGCGTTGGAAAGAGTCCAAGCAGGCCTTTCTAACCATGTCCCATTGATTACCATTTCTGCGAATTTTGGTTTTTCCCATCTTTGGCTATTACCTAGGCTGCATCTTCTACAGCTCGAATTTCCTGGTTTACGATTTCAAATTCTTCCTATGGACTCGCACAACACATCCAATTTGCATGACGTAGATTTGGCCATCAGCTTCGATCAACGCGATGTCAAAATGGAAAGCGAAATCATGCTCGCGCCGGAGAAGGTTTTTCCAGTATGCAGCCCGGGTTTTGCACAGCAGCAGGGTTTGTTGACTGACGTAACACTGAGCGACTTGAAGTCGCTGGCGTTGCTTCACATGGATGAACGCAATCCAAAGTGGCTGGATTGGGCGAGATGGTCTGCCCTTGCTGGGTTTGGTTCAATTGATGAAAAAACCAGTTTCACTTTTAACAATTATCCATTGCTCTTGAACGCTGCCATTCAGGGAAAAGGCCTCACGCTCGCTTGGGGGGCACTTGTGGATCAGGCGATCCAGGATGGTCTATTGGTGCGGTTAGGGCCTACAGTAATTCGCGATGACCACGGTTACCTACTGCGCACTCGGCATCGTAACAACTCACTGATTACCCCCGTAATTGAGTGGTTTAGGTCGTCTATGGCTCATGCGAACTCCTGATTTTTATGGGTTTCGTGCTTACAGATACCTAAACGCGCGCAGTGCTATACGTACGCAAGGTGCGTTAGCCGGACGCTTAGTGCGCCAGTTAAAGCTGGCCGAGGATAGTCGATGAAAGTTCGATACTGGTAAGAAATGGCGAATCAACCAGGCCCCGAGTCATGCATGTTGCACCGTGAGGTGCAGGGTGAAGCGTTGGCAGGGGAAACCGATGGGCCAGCCATTGAGCCGCGTAATCAGGAATTCGGGATGCCGATGCTGTTAAGCGAAGCAGAAGGCAATACGGAGCATGGCGTTATACGCCAGTCATGCTCTGATCCCGCGCGGTCGGAGACCCTGTGCACGTCGGGAAGTCCTTCGCACGGAAACTGGGAGATCTCAGCGGCGCCCGGTGCGCAAGCACCGGGCGGAGTAGGAAAGGCCAAAAGCCGTAACCCTGCTGCCTACGTCGCTGAGAAGTCGGATACGTCCGTAGTACCTGAGAAGCCATCGAACAAGGGGCCAAGCCCTGCGGAGATGGTGGAGGAAAGGGACGTAGCCAAGGGAAACACCGACACGCCCCCCGCGCCCCGGACACAGAGCCGGATCAGTTGCGCGTCGATGGGGCTTGAAGGTGTACGTGAAGCAGCCCGAAGGAACAAGGGCATGCAGTTCACGGCTTTGCTGCACCACATCACACCGCAGTTATTGGCGCAGAGTTTCTATGCCCTGCGCCGCGATGCAGCGGTAGGCGTGGACGGCATGTCGTGGTGGGAATACGAGGAAGGTCTTCTCCAGCGGGTAACCGATTTGCACGCAAGGCTCCACGGTGGAGCCTATCGAGCAACGCCATCGCGGCGGGTCTACATTCCCAAAGCCGATGGCAGGCAACGCCCGTTGGGCATTGCCTCTCTGGAGGACAAGATCGTACAGCAGGCAGTCGTTACTGTTCTGAATGCGATCTATGAAGAGGACTTTCTGGGATTCTCGTATGGGTTTCGGCCGGGACGTAGCCAGCACGATGCGCTGGATGCGTTGACGGTCGCTCTGAAGGGCCAGAAGGTGAACTGGATATTGGATGCGGATATCACGTCGTTCTTTGATGAGATCGACCATGAATGGATGCTGATGTTTCTGGGACACCGAATTGCAGACCGGCGCCTGCTCGGGCTTATCTGCAAATGGCTTCAGGCGGGTGTTATGGAAGATGGCCGTAGGGTGGCTGCGACCAAGGGGACTCCCCAAGGTGCAGTGATATCGCCGTTGCTGGCAAATATCTATCTTCACTACGTGCTGGATCTGTGGGCAGGGCAGTGGCGTGAGCGCCACGCCCGTGGTGATGTGATTGTTGTGCGTTACGCGGACGACAGTGTGGTGGGTTTCAGGTTGAAGTCGCAGGCCCAGAGATTCTTGGAGCAATTACGAGAACGACTGGCCCGGTTCGGTCTATCGCTCAATGCTTCTAAGACACGGCTGATTGAGTTTGGTCGTTTCGCTGCGAGAAATCGTAGAGATCGAGGCTTGGGTAGGCCGGAGACGTTTGATTTCCTGGGCTTCACACACTGTTGTAGTTCCAACAGAAACGGTGGGTTTCAAATACTGCGTCTGACGGTCAAGAAGCGAATGCGTGCAACGCTGCTGGCTATTCGGGATGAGCTGAAGCGCCGACGTCATGAACCCATCCGGGTTCAAGGGCAATGGCTGACTCGGGTGGTGAGTGGTTACTTCAATTACCACGCGGTGCCAGGAAATCTGATACGTCTGGGTGGTTTTCGTTCGGCGGTATGTCGTCTATGGCGGCAAGCCCTCAAACGTCGCAGCCAGCGTAACCGGCTTCAGTGGTCACGCTACGGACGTCTTGCCGACCTCTACATACCTAGACCCAGAAATGCACATCCGTACCCTGAGGATCGCTTCGCGTCACCTACCCGAGGCAGGAGCCGTATGCGGTAGTTCCGCACGTACGGATCTGTGCGGGGGGTGGCAGGTAACTGCCATCCCTACCGCGACCCAATTACATTGCTTTAAATGCGGCCTTTTAGCTGAAGCAGTCGGGCTGCTTTGGTAAAATCCACTTCCATGACTTCCTTGCCCGATCTCGACCAAATGACCCCCGAACAACTGCGCACACTGGCTGCGCAGTTGATGTCCAAGGTCGACACCCAGAGCCGAAAGATCGTAACCGTCCGGCGAAGTCACCTACCCGATCCCTGCAATAGATGACTTGGGCGGACGCGTACGAGCGCTCGCTGCCCTGCATAAGTGCATGTGTCGGGCGCGGGCTTCACCAAATGGCTCTAAGTTACACACTTGGCCATCGTAGCGACCAAGGTCGGCATATCGAAGGGTTTTACCAGCACCAATGTATCGGGCGGTAGACGTTTCTCTAGGTCGTCTCCGGCATAGCCTGTGATAAGCAACACGGGTAAATCGCCGTACAGTCCCCGGCACTGATAGGCCAACTCGCAGCCATCCGTTGGACCGGTTAAGCCGATATCACTGATCATCAAATCGAACGGTTTAACAGCTTCGCGCAAATGCTCTAGCGCACCGGAAGCATCGCTGGTGACAGTGACCTCATGTCCTAACTGCTGCAGCCGGGTCGCTAGCGTTTCACGCACCTCGAACTCATCATCTACCAACAGTATGCGGCGCGTTGGCTTATCGATTACTAATGATTGCTCATGGCTAGAGGACGGCGTTTCGACGACGGCGTTTGTTGATGAGTCAGAAGTTTCCAAGGGTAACCACATACGAACCCGGGTACCGACTCTAAGCACGCTATCCAAGTCCACTTTGCCCCCCGACTGATTAGCGAAACCGTAAACCTGGGACAGGCCTAGTCCCGTTCCGGACCCAATCGGTTTGGTGGTGAAGAATGGTTCAAATACTTGATCAAGCTGCTCTGGCGGGATGCCACCACCTTGATCCGTGACCTCGATGACTGCATAGCGCTGGTACGTTTTATCGTCATCCAGAGCAAGCGACATGTCCTGCGCATGTTGCGCCGTCACTTCGATGTTCCCACCTCGTGGGCTTGCATCTCGCGCATTGACCAGCAGATTCAGAATCGCTGCCTCGAATTGAGCACTGTCAACGTGAATAGCTGGAAGATTGGGAGACACTCGTACCGTCACATTGACTTGGTGGTTAGCAGTAGGACGCAGCAGGCTTATGATATCAGGCAGACGGCTCGCAAGATCGAGTGCGCATGGGGTAAGGGGCGATCTCCGAGAAAAAGCCAGCAGTCGGTGTGTGATCATTGCAGCCCGCTGAACCAGCTGTTGTCCGCGCTTAGCTCGCTCAGGCACTGCCGAGAAGCGTCCAGATATGGCGAGGTTAGCAATGAGCTCGAAAGAGACGCCGAGACCTTGAAGGATATTATTGAAGTCGTGGGCAATGCCTGCGGTGAGTTCGCCGATCGCAGCCATTTTGTTTCGTTGCAACGATTCGGCTTCCATTTGCTTACGGACTGTAATATCTGCGACCACGCCAGATACACGTAGTGGGGTGCCGTCTTCAGAAAACTCGGTCCGCCCGAGCGGTGAAACCCAATGAATAGAACCGTCCGGCCAGCGCACGCGAAATTCGCAACTCAGTGAGCCGACCGTTCTTGCACGCTCGAAGGCATCCGTGAGGATATGGCGATCCGCCTCAAGGATATGTGTCAGAGCAATCTCCAGTCCCCAATGGGGCTGGAGGGTTTCGTAGCCAAAAATCTGATCGTGGCGAAGAGATCTCAGGACTTCTTGGTCGAGCTCCAGATCGAGCATCCAGACCCCCAGGTCGGCACTCTGTAGCGCGAGCTGAAGTAGTTGGGTAGGTAACGCATCCATGAAGATATCTCATCGCAAAGTAATAACTGAAAATTCCTGGCCAGAATGAAAAAAATCACAATGGAAAACGAGTGGAGGCTGATAGCTTCCTCTTAACAAATGACGCATTCACGAGGCGAGTCGTGTTTATCTGGTTGTGAGTCAATATGGACCAGCTAAAATTGCTTAGTTTCCCCCGGTTGCAGGTGGCACTCAACATTGATTAGACCTGGTAACGGACGCGGGTATTCATACCGGTCGTTGTTGAACCCGACCTACCGCGTCGCTTCCCAGCCCTGCAGCTAGCTGCTCGTGCACTCGCTTGCGCAGCTCTAGATCCGTAGGCCGGCCCTTGTAAACACCAGTCGACGTCGCCCTGGCGATGACTTGAGCTTGGCGCAACCTCTTGCCCCGCTCATCGGACTGATTGCTTTAATATGAGCTTGGCGTGTCCAGTCAGTTACATGCACGTAAACTCAGACATCGCTCGAGTAGGTCTTATCGTCACGACGGGAATTATCTCATGAGGACCATCATTCTTGTCGAGGATGAGCTAGACATAATGACCATCATGGTCGAAATTCTGGAAATGGTAGGCCATAGAGTCAGAGCATTCTGCGAGGCAGATTAAGCTTGGAGTCACATTCAGCACAACTGGGTCGATGCAGATCTGCTGATCACTGACCTAAGAATGCCTGGCAGCATCGACGGCCTTGAGCTGGTCCAAAGGCTGCACGATTTGCTAGCGCAGGTGCCGATAGTCGTCGCCTCAGGTTTCCATGCAGCGGCAAACACGTTGGACTATGATCATGTGCATTGGTTGAGCAAGCCATTCACCTTGACTCAGTTGCAAGCCATCTGACAAAGACTGACCGCGCACTGATCAACCGGATTTGCTCTGAACTTGGGGAATTTCCTTCATATACCGCGGCAAGTAAATGCACACTGTCGTTCCTTCACCCACGCTCGATCAGACATGCACCTGACCGTCCGATTGCTAGACAAAGCCATCAAGCTCGAGATATCCCTGCGGGCAGGGATTACCAAAGGGGGGGCGCTATCTATTCTTGCAGACGCTTGTGCATGCCAATTTCATTTGCATCCTCGCAACTCCAATCGTCGCTTTGTAGTGGTCTAATGAAACCGGACACATATTTAGGCGAGAATGCTCGCCAGATCGAGGTGTCAGATGACCAAACAACGCCGTTCTGTTGGCGCTGATTGAAAACTGACCCAGGACGGATTGCTGATTTCTGTCCCAGCAATTGTGGATAAGCTTAGCAGCAGTGTTCCGATTCAAGACGCATTAAGCCCCACCGCATGTATGCATGCAGCAGGGTATTTATGGTGCGGATCAAAATGGCTCATCGTCCTCGATATCATCTCCGTCCTTGCGCTTTCGTTCCCGTGACTTGATCTTTGTCTGGGCGGCCAAGGTGCTGTGTTGCAGGCGATAAGACTCGTTGCCCGTTTCGACGATGTGGCAGTGATGTGTCAGCCGATCCAACAACGCTGCGGTCACCGCCGGGATCGGCCAGCTGCCACTTCACGATGAGGTTTTGATGGCCGAACGGAACGTCGATACTGACGGACATTTGCAGATTGGCCTGGGGTGGAGATGGTAGTTTTATCGGAACAAAAGCGGGCAACGCTGTCGCCTCACAATCACGATAAAGAGGTATCCATTTGCGAACCAAATTCGCGTTGATGCGGTGGCGCAGGGCTACGCTGGCCATCGACATGCCAGGTTGCAGGCATTCCTGGACGATCTGCGCTTTAAAGGGCTTGGGGTAAGAAGTTCTCTGGCGCATGGCAATCCTGATGATAAGGGCGATGGTGCGCTACATCCAGTTGCTTTACGAAATCGAGAGCGAAGTCCGCGACCTGGATCGGGTTTTACGCCGTCGAATACGGCGAGAAAAAGCCGTACCGGTGGTGGAGATGCTGCATGCCTGGATGATCGCCCAGCGCGATCTCGTGCCCGAAGGTTCGGCTATCAGCAGAGCACTGGATTACAGCCTAAAACGCTGGGCAGCGCTGTCGCGCTACCTCGACGACGGGGCCGTACCTATTGATAACAACTTGTGTGAGGTGCGACACGAAGTCGCTTACAGAAGTTGTTCCCCTTTGAGGGAACCACCCGTGTCACCGGGTGAATCTAGAAGGCTGAATCAAGAGCGCTTTCGACAATGTGACGAGGCACCACAAGGTGCGGGTACTAATCGTGAGAGGCGTACCCTTCTGGCAGCCATGGCCAGACAAGGGCTAGATAGTCGGTATGGTGAACACATGTGAACCTGCGTAAAGGTCGTTAAGTTGAACGAGCGGAAATGGCTTGTACGCTCGAACCAAAAGGTAGCGGAGGTGGGAACAGCGCTTTTCTGCACGCGCGTTCGTGACCCACATGCCTCCCGGTCGATAGCAGGCACCTAACCCGACGTACTTCAGTAAGCGGAACGTGGATATCCCGTATCGCCCCCGTGAGGGAAAGCCGTTTGTAAGAACTGCCCATGGCGGTGCGGGCGAAGGAACGAGGAAAAAGCGAACGCCATCCTGTAACGGGGTGGATAGAAGTTGAAACATCACTTCACGCGAAAGCGGGCAGACGTCCTCATGGTCTCTCTTCACAAGAGAGTAGGTAGAACCCTTTCAACGGAAGGAGAGCAAATGAACGCAGTAGCATTGGCGTGTGCACCTTCCGGCACGTCGTGGGACGGCATCAACTGGGCCGACGCTCAACGTCGAGTAAGAGGGCTGCAAGCGCGTATTGTGAAGGCTGTACAAGACGGCAGGCATAACAAGGCGAAAGCTCTGCAATGGCTGCTGACTCACTCGTTTAGCGGCAAGGCATTGGCCGTGAAACGCGTGTCTGAAAACAAAGGCAAGAACACCCCCGGTGTGGATAAGGTCACTTGGAATACACCAGGAGCCAAGATCGGTGCGATAGCGTCATTGAGGCGGCGAGGCTACTCGCCGCTTCCGCTTCGGAGAGTGCTTATTCCGAAGAAAAACGGCAAGACGAGACCTCTCGGAATTCCCGCGATGAAATGCCGGGGCATGCAGGCGCTCCATTTGCTGGCTCTGGAACCGATAGCAGAAACCACTGCCGATCCGAACTCTTATGGGTTCAGGCCGGAACGCTCAACTGCGGATGCCGCCGCACAGTGCTTTGGTGTGCTGTCACGAAAAGCAAACGCGGAGTGGGTGTTAGAGGGCGACGTTCAAGGCTGTTTCGACAATATCAGCCATGACTGGTTGATCGCCAACATCCCCATGGATAAAGCGATTTTGCAGAAATGGCTCAAAGCCGGTTACGTCTACCAGAATGAGCTATTCCCTAGTCACACCGGAACCCCGCAGGGAGGCATCATTTCTCCGGTGTTGGCCAACATGACGCTGGATGGTTTGGAAGCGATGCTGGCAAAGAAATTTCCCAATGCAAAGTGGACAGGCCGAAAGATGCGTGTGGTGCGTTATGCAGATGACTTCATCATCACTGGCTGTTCGAAAGATTGGCTTGAGAATGAAGTCAGGCCCGCCGTGGTTGAATTTCTGGCAGAACGTGGACTTGTCCTCTCTCCGGAAAAAACCAAAATAACGCACATAGGGGACGGGTTCGACTTCCTCGGGTGGAACTTGCGCAAGTACAACGGCAAGCTCCTGATCAAGCCATCGAAAGCGAACATCAGGGCTCACCTTGCCAAGCTCCGGGAAGTGATCAAGACCAACAAGGCGATCAAGCAGGTCAATTTGATCGGGCTGCTTAACCCAATTTTACGGGGATGGGCGAACTATCATAGCCACGTGGTCGCCAAGAAAGTCTTCAATCAGGTAGACAGCGAAGTTTGGACAATGCTTTGGCGCTGGGCGGTGAGACGACATCCGCGCAAAGGAACCCGGTGGGTCAAGGACAGGTATTTCAAAGTCCGAGGATCGCGCCGGTGGGTGTTCACCACCGCTGAAAAGTACGCAGACGGGAAGGTAAGGGAATACACCTTACTGAAGGAATCGGACACGCCGATAGTGCGGCACATCAAGATCAAGGCTGCTGCCAACCCGCATGACCCAAATTGGGATGAGTATTTCGAGTTCCGATGGGGCAAGAAAATGCTCAAATCAACGGAGGGACGAGCGAAGCTGTATCGCGTTTGGCGACAGCAAGGGGGCCTATGTTCTGTTTGTCATAAGCCCGTCACCAAAGATACGCCGTGGCATAGTCGCCACATCGTAAAGCTGGGCGACGGCGGGACGGACGCCGCAGTCAATCTTGAGATCTACCATCTGCGTTGCCCCAGAGATCAGCAGTACGCCAATGTCAAAGAGGTATAGCCGGGTACTTAAAAGTGCCTTTGTAGCGGCTTGAGCCGTGTGCTGGGAAACTCGCATGCAAGGTTCTTAGGGGGTTGGACGCGGGTAACCGCGTCTGACTACCCGACAACCAGATCCGCCCCTGGGCTCTTGGACGTAAAAATTGGCTCTTCGCAGGATCGCTACGCAGCGGAAAACGGGCAGCTGCGATCATGAGTTTGATCCAGTCGGCGCGGCTGAATGGGCATGATCCGTATGGCTATTTGAAGGACATACTCACGCGTCTGCCGACGCAGCGGGCGAGTGAAATAGACCAGTTGCTGCCGCATAACTGGCAGCCCGCCTGAGTTAAACAAGACACGATATCCGTAAACTTACACTACCCCATCTGCCAAAAGCACTCACTCTAGGATCTTGGCTTGTCAGCTCGCTGTGATATTGCTAGTGTCGATTCATGACTATCTATTGCCTCACCTCGACTACCACCAACACGACCGCTGAAAGCGGAGCGTGCGAGGTTTCGTGAGCCGATAGCAGACGAACTTCAAAGGCCCGCCAGCGATGGACAGGGCCTTTTTTATGCCCTTGTGTCGCTGGCACAAACGCAAGGAGATGCACCCATGTACGCCCTGTTGATACTCGATATCCAAGTCGGGCTTGTTCACGGCCCGGAAAAACTATGGCGCTGCGAAGAGTTGTTGAATACCCTGATGGACAAGGCACGCAGCGCAGGCGCTCCGATTTTTCTCGCGCGCCACATCGGGCCCGCTGGATCTCCAATCGAACCAGGCAGCCCGCGTACGATGGTTGCACAGGAACTGAAGTTGCTGGGTGGAGAAGTGGTGTTCGAAAAACGGCGGCCCAACGCCTTTGAAATGACCGACCTAGCTGACAATTTACGCTCTTGCGGCGCTACAGGTGTGGTAGTCACTGGGATGAAAACTCAATACTGCGTCGACAGCACCTGCCGTGCTGCTCGTGATCTAGGCTTCGATGCGGTACTCATCGCCGAAAGCCATACCTGTTCGGACACGCCAGTGATGAAAGCTGAGAACATCGTCGCTCATCACAATGCAACTCTTGATGGGCAGTTCTGCCAGCTAGTTCGGGCTGAGGAGTGGAGCTTCTAGCAGAGCCCGAAAGTGCGGGAGTGCGCATGCTTGCCGTAGGCACGGGCATAAGCTACCAGCATGCTAATGCTGAGTACAGTTGTCTCTGATGACAGTGCTCAGTACTGCTCCTAGATTTTTGGAAGGTGTGTTCTCGGAACGCTTACTGAATAAAGCCCGCCGGAGCGGCATAGTCTATGGGGCCGACTGAATTTGAAACTAATTATTCGGGGTCGCAGATCACTCGTTATGACCGGTTGGGGCCAATGCCCAAAACGCGCAGGTATGGCATGAGAGCGATGGGAGGTAGGTACTGGCTTTTGCGGCCAAAACTCTTAACTCTAGATCCATTGTTGGCCAGTAGCCGTTTCCGATGTCGCACCGTATTCGGTCAGATCATCACACGTCTTGATCAAAAAAAAGCAACCTAGGGCCCGGAGGCCCCAGATCGGTTTTCACCTAGTACCGCAGGCGTATTGAGCCCAATCATCCATCATTGCTCGTCGCTTCTCGAACAAATCACCTCGAAAGTACGCAGCCTCGGCCTTGTCCTGCCGTATGTGAGCCAACGCCTGCTCACACACCTCCCGAGGATAATGCGTCGATTCCGCCGCCCAATCTCGAAACGTTGAGCGAAAGCCATGCACAGTCAGATCAGTACGATTCATCCGACGCAGTGCCATCAACATCGATGTATTCGAAAGGTGGCTACCACTCTTAGCCCCGGGAAAGAGGTAGGCGCTTCCTGCGAGTTGTTTCAAGTCGCGAATAAGCTCACATGCCACCTCGCTTAAAGGGACCCGATGGTCCTTGCCTGCCTTCATCCGCGCGGCCGGAATTTTCCAGACTTTGTTCTTAAGGTCTACCTCGGCCCAGGTAGCGCCAAGCACCTCACTAGTCCTGCAAGCCGTTAATATCGTCAAAACGATCGCGCGGCTCGACAGTTCCTCCCTGAGCATGAGCATTTTCATGAACTCTGGCATTTGAGCCCATGGTAGGGCAGGGTGATGAACCACGGTCTGGACCTTGCCTCTGGGTGGAAGCAGCTTGTCGAGGTGTCCTCGCCACCGGGCGGGATTTTCGCCGTCTCTTAAACCGCGGGCCTTTGCCGCGTCGAGTACCATCTCGATACGGTTCCGGACGCGAGATGCGGTCTCCGCCTTGGCCTCCCAGATTGGCCTCAGCACCTGCAGCATATGCTCAGTGGTGATTTCCTCGGCCGGAAGGTCTCCAATGAACGGGTATGCATAGGTGATCAGCGTGTTTTCCCATTGTTGGCCATGCTTGGCATTTTTCCATCCTGCGCGATGCGTTTCGATGTACTCCAGTGCGAGCGCCTTGAAGGTCACCGAGCGCGCGAGTTTTTGTTGTGTCTCGCGTTTCTTAGCTAAGGCTTCTTCATCTCGACGGGCAAGCGGATCTATTCCTTTGGTGAGCAGCTGGCGTTTCTCATAGGCAGCGTCTCGCGCCTCCTTCAGTGATACGAGGGGAAACGCACCAAGCCCCATCTCACGTCGTTTACCTTCTAGCTGGTAACGTAGAACCCAGTACTTCTTACCGCTGGCCTTGACCACAAAGCGGAGCCCTTGACCATCTTCGTACGTACCGGATTCGGCAAGGTTTTTGACCTGTGCAGGATTTAGCTTACCCATGATCACTACTCTCTACGGACGACCCATGTTCCCCCATTCGTTACCACATTTCCACTCGGACGCAGTGAGATCTGATGGGACTACGTTGGACGATTTAGATCGTAAGGCCCTTTTATTACAGCGGGTTACGGTATGGGGTTGGATGCCGTTGAATGGCACTCAGTAGGACTATCTCTCCGCCATACAAATAAAAACCCGTAGCTGATTCAGCTACGGGTTTTTTTGTGGCCAAAATAACCATCATTCCAGGGCTTCTGGAAATTGGTCCCACATCCCTGCCTCATTCGGTCGGATTAGGCTGGCGAGGGTTATCAAGTCGTTCATGCGGCCTTTGGCGCGGTGGTACGGGCATAAACGCAGCTGATGGGGGATGTAAATGGCAGGGCTATAGGCTCGGGGCCTAGCGGAATTGATCCGGGATGTTTGCAGTGTTCAGGCGCTCGTTCCGCTCGTGCAGTACGCGAACAATGAATACGACCCGGGTGCGAACCACATAGCTCACTACGAAGGGATAGCGGGTAAGCACCAGCTCGCGCACGTCCGGGGTTTGGGAAGGGCGTCCCATCCCCGTAAACGTCGCGAGCTGCTCAATGGATTCCAGAATGGTATTTATGACTTCGTCAGCTCTCTGGTGGCCCATCAGCCCCGCGTAATGCTCATGAATCGCTTCCAGATCGCTATCGGCTTTTTCACTTAACTCGATTTGCGGCACGTGCCACCCACTTGGCTTTAACGGTTTCCAGATCGATCGTCTTCCCTGCATCGATGTCGGCCAAGCCTTCATCAATGGCTTTCAAATGCCACGCTTCTGCTTCAACGTAGCGAGACAGAGCACGTTTCAGGTGGTACTGACGATCACGGTCCGTGGCAAGGGCAAGCTGGTCGAGCATTTCGACCAAGCCTTCTTCTACTCGGAATGACAGAACAGGCGATGCCATATTGGCCTCCACGGCTGCTAGCTGTAAACAATGTATACAATAAATGAATCGGTATACTCAGTGTACTTGCTAGCGCACCGGGTGTGTCAACGTTCAGTCAAAACAGATTTTACCGAGAGTTTACGTTTATCGGCTTCTCATCCGTCTAGCGGTTCAGTCAGATGCCGTACAAGCCTATCCCTGAGGACTTCCAGCTCGTCGTCATTCAGACCCAACTGCTTACGGCAAGGATATGGCTGCGCTGACACAGTTGCCGGTGCCCTGCTGAAAGGCAGCTTTCACCGTGAACCCAGCCGAGACACCGCTCGAACGCAGCGCCCCGGCCGTTAGATCAAGCGCGGTAAGGCGCGTAGTCGATGTAGCCGTGCGCATCGCCACCGTAGTAGGTGTCACGGTCCGGGGTCGTCAGGGGCCAGCCGTTTTTCAGCCGGGCGACCAGGTCGGGGTTGCCGATGAAGGGCTGGCCAAACGCAGCCAGGTCGATCAGGTTTTCTTCCAGCAGCGCATCAGCGCGTTCGCGTGTCATGTCGCCGGCGAGGATCAGCGCGGTGTTGCCCAGTTCGGCCTTGCAGTGCTTGAGCAGTTTGCGTAATGCCTGCTCCTGCGCGGCGGAGCTTTCGCCGGCCATGAAGAAGTGGGTCTGGTCCATGACGTGTACATAGGCGATGCCGCGTTCGCGCATGCCTGCACACAGCGCCGAGTAGGTTTCGTCGATCTCCGGGTAGAGCGGCATCTCGAACAACTGGCCATAGGGCGAGATGCGAATACCAACGCGGTCGGCACCGATTCTGGCGCAGGCGGCATCGACCACTTCGAAGACGAAGCGCAGGCGATCTTGCAGGTTGCTCGCGCCGTACTGATCGGTGCGGTCGTTGACCAGTGGGTTGAGGAACTGCTCCAGCAGGTAACCATTGGCGCCGTGAATTTCCACGCCGTCGAAACCGGCATCGATCGCGTTCTGCGCGGCTTGGGCGAAATCCTCGACGACTCGCGCCACTTCTTCGGTGGTGAGCGGGCGCGGCACGGAGGTGGGCACGAAGCCGGGTTCGCCGTCTTCGCCATAGGCGAATGCGACTGCGCCCTGTGCTTGTTTGGTGGTGGCGCTGACCGGTGCTTGGCCGTCGATCTGGATCGAGGTGTGGGACACGCGGCCAACATGCCAGAGCTGCGCGAACATGTGACCACCGACGCTGTGGACCGAGTCGGTCACCAGCTTCCAACCCTCTATCTGCTCCGGTGTATAGATGCCTGGATTGAACAGGTAGCCCTGGCCTTCGCGAGAGATCGGCGTACCTTCCGAAACGATCAGGCCGGCGGTGGCGCGCTGGGTGTAGTGCAGCGCGATCTGTTCGGTGGCGATATCCTCGGGGGCGCGCGAGCGGGTCATTGGCGCCATGACGACGCGGTTGCTGAGGGTCGTGTTGCCGAGTTTGAATTCGTTGAACAGAGTCAAGGCAGTCTCTCCTGTGGAGGGGGAATCAAAAGGACAATGACGGCAGCAGCCTTGGGGGAGGCGGCTGTCAGGGGATGACTGACGACGCGTCAGCAGCAGCGCAACGATCACTCCGAAGCCCATTAGCTACCCGCCAATTTGCCCAGCAGGGATGTTGCGAACGCCATCATCAGGGCTGATAGTCCGAGCGCGAGGTGTTGTCCGGGGCCAGTTCAGCGCTGTATGAGGCTTCAATCCGAACAGGTTTTGACATAGTCTATTGGAGAAATGGCGTTTGATTTTTGCTGGTTTCTATCAAGTGAGTGGAATGGAATTCAATAATCGGAGCGTCTATGTTTTCGTCTGAGCGACTCAAGGGTATCGATGTGTTCGTCATCGTCGCCGACATGGGCAGCTTCACGGCCGCAGCTGAACGGTTGAACCTGACCAACTCGGCGATCAGCAAGAGCATTGCGCGATTGGAAGGGCGTCTGCGCACCCGGTTGTTTCAGCGCACTACGCGTCGGCTGTCGCTCACCGAGGCAGGGGAAACCTTCTACCGTACCTGCACAACGGTCCTTTCGGATCTGGAGGAAGTCGAGATTGCGCTGACTTCGACCCAGACCGAGCCACAGGGCAAGGTGCGTATTGATTTGCCAGCTTCGTATGGGCGTTTACATGTCCTGCCGTTGATTCTTGATTTCATGAAGCAGCACCCCAGGTTGCAGCCTCATGTGTCTTTTTCCGATCGGTACGTCGACCCGGTGCATGAGGGCATCGATATCGTCGTCAGGATTGGTGGTTCAGATGCCTGGCCAGCCGCCATGGCTCACCAGTTTTTTGGGACGCAGAAACTGATTTTTTGCGCTTCGCCCGAGTATGTAAATCAATATGGGCAGCCCAAAACGGTGTCGGACCTCGATGACCACCAGTGCATCGGCTACGGGCAAAATGACGGTATGGCGATCCCCTGGTACTTCAAGGGTCGTCAGCCGGGGGATATGGAGCGCAGGATCATGCATCCTCACATTGCCGTGGGAGACGGAGAGGGTGAGGTGATGGCGGTGTTGGCGGGGCTTGGCATCGCTCAGCTACCGACCTGGCTGGTCCAGGTGCATCTGAACAGCGGCAGACTGGTGGAGGTGCTGCCGGATCTTGCTACCGAAGGCCTTCCAATGAATCTTGTCTGGCTTCGAAGTCGCGAGGCGCTGCCAAAAGTCAGCGCTTTGGTCGCCTACCTGGGAGCCAATCTCACGCCTGCCGGGCGTGTTGAGCGGGCTTGAACAATCATTGAATCGGGGATGATCGCAAAGCCGCTGACAACACAGAAGCGCGAAGCCGTCCCTGTCTCCTCAGCCTGACGTGATGGAAAACTCGGGGAGGATGTGCTCCTGAAGTTCATCGATCACCTCCACAGAGGGGCGCCGCGTGGGCTTGAGGTTCAATGCGACATGATTGATCCCGGCTTCGCGTTGCCGCGAGAAGAAGTCTTTCAGCGCCTTTCGACCGCCCCGCAGCATCCGCCCCGTTTGTAGCGGCGCGTCAGGATTGGTGTCGAGGTCGAACATCGCGCCGTAGCCGAAAGGGACGAATCCCCTGGAAGCGGTTGCCTCACGCCAATGCGGCACAGCCTCCGGCATGCGCAGCGCGTCGCCATGCCAGATCCAGGCATCTACATTGGCCGCAAGCCATTCCAGGCTCTGTCCAGCACGACCGATAGCAATGATAGGGACCCGTTGGGCTGCGGGTTTGGGTATCAGATCGATATCGCCCCGCAACTGGCCGAAATGCTGTGTCTTCAGGCGCGGAAACGACTCTGAAATCAGCGTTTTGATCAGCGTTAGCGCTTCCCGATAGCGTTCCGCTCGGCTGGCAAAGTCGACCCCGAAAGCCGGGTACTCTGTTGCCCGGTCACCCGAAGCCATGCCAGCGAGAAAGCGGCCTCCCAGGAGTTGGTCCGCCGTAGCGATCTGCTTGGCGGTGATGACCGGCTCTCGCAACGGGCTGACGATGCCGGCAGTGCCGATGGCGATTCTATGAGTGAGCGCTGCCAGCCAGCCCGCGTACACCAGCGGATCGAGGACCTGGCCGGTATCGCCAAATGACGGATCGTAAAACGGCACATCGCGCAGCCACAGTGCCGCAGCATCGCTCTGATCGAGGCGCTGGACGATCTCGGCCTGGTCCTCCAGGCTGGGAAAAGGGCCGTCAGGATAGCCCCGCGCGGGCGAGATGAATCCGATGGTCAACTGATCGGGCTGGAATGTACCGCTGAACACCGTATGGTTCTCCAGGCTGAGCGATTGATTGTTCTGAGTCATCGTTTTACTCCGTTTCGGAAATCGATCATTCGATTCTATAGATGACCTGTAGGCGGATCTCCGATCTTTTGGATCAGTCATTGTGAAAAAAAATCACCAATATTCGGTCTGCAACACTTAACCGAACCACTGGCAACCTGTGCAGAGTAGAAACACTGTCATCATCTTCCTGCGAAATCGCCTAGTCTCACTCGTCCCCTTCTGCCATTCGCAAACTAATCCTGCCTCCCGGTTTCGCTTTCGCTCGATCTGATCTATACCTTGGGTTCAACGTTTTGTGAGGCGAGGAGCTTTCAGATGTCAGACGTAGATCAGGTACAAAAGTCGCAACCTTCTCCCAGCCAGAGCCACGATGACGTGATTGCTCAGTTCAAGTGGCAGGGCAAGCAGATCGACTGGTTGCTGCAATGGCTGGTCAAGTTTGTTGCCAACACCAAGGTTGAGATGGGCGTGACGTTGTCGGTGGGCGGGAATCTGGTTTCCGGGCATCTGATTTCTCACGATGCGTATTTCGAGCAGTTGGCCGACGATATCTCGGCACCGTTCAGTTCGTTCGCCAACGGTACTGACGCGACCATGAAAGAGATGATCCTGTCCTTCAAGCCCGGTGAGTCGTCTGAAGACACCCCGGCCTTCCATTTCATTCACTTGAAGGACTGCCGCACCTATTCCACTGACGGCAACCCGATTTGTGATGCCGGTGTGCTGTGGCGGGGCCGAATCTCGGCAGTCGATGGGTTCACCATCGGGCTTATCGCCGAAAAGCCTGACGTAGCCTGACCCCATGGAGCCCCGACGTCCGTCGGGGCTTTTTCAACCCGAGACCATGATGGCCTCCAGCGTGCTGAATGCACTGGCTGGTCATGGGAAGCTGTGTCTGCAATAGCGTCACTTAGCCACTCTTTGCGCGACAAAATGTCGCAAGCCGCTGTCAGGCGAGTAATATGTTCGCCCTGACCTTATCTGCCGAATGGTTTTCGGCATGACCTGATAGAGAGCTGGCGACAAGAAAAAACAACAAGAACTGAGCCAGGCTGCCCGCCCCGGTCGACGTAAAGAATTAATGAGTAGACGAAAAAGGCGATTAGAGAAAATGACCAAAACTTCCCGACCTTTGTACATTTCCTACGCAGGACCCTCACTGCTGGAAATGCCCCTGCTGAACAAAGGCAGTGCCTTCACCCCGCAAGAGCGGGTCGAATTCAATCTGATCGGGCTCCTGCCGCAGAACGTAGAGACGATCGAAGAGCAAGTCACCCGGGTCTACAGCCAGTACAAACAGTGTGCCAGCGACCTGGACAAGCATATCTACCTGCGCTCGATCCAGGACAACAACGAAACCCTGTTTTTCCGTCTGCTCGACTCCCACCTGGACGAGATGCTGCCGATCATCTACACGCCGACGGTGGGGCAGGCTTGTCAGGAATTCTCCAAGATCTACCGCACGCATCGCGGCCTGTTCATTTCCTACCCTGAGCGCGACCGCATCGATGACATTTTGCGCAGCGCGACCAAGGACCGGATCAAGATCATTGTCGTGACCGACAGCGAACGAATTCTCGGTCTGGGCGACCAGGGCATCGGCGGCATGGGCATTCCGATTGGCAAATTGTCGTTGTACACCGCGTGTGGCGGGATCAGCCCGGCGTACACGCTGCCGATCGTGCTGGATGTCGGCACCAACAACCGTGAGCTGCTGGACGACCCGATGTATATGGGCTGGCGTCACGAGCGGGTATCGGGCAAGGCATACGAAGACTTCATCGCGCTGTTCATCGACGCGGTGCAGCGTCGCTGGCCTGACGTGTTGCTGCAGTTCGAAGATTTCGCCCAGTCCAACGCCATGCCGTTGCTCGAAAAGTATCGGGACGAGCTGTGCTGCTTCAACGATGACATCCAGGGCACAGCTTCGGTCGCCGTGGGTACGTTGCTGGCGGCCTGCAAGGCCAAGAATGAAACCCTCGGTCAGCAGAAAGTGGTGTTTGTCGGTGCCGGTTCGGCAGGCTGCGGGATCGCCGAGCACATCATCGCAGCGATGCGCATCGAAGGCCTGAGCGAAAGCGAAGCGCGCAAACGCATCTTCATGGTTGATCGTTTCGGCCTGTTGACCGAAAGCATGGACAATCTGCTCGACTTCCAGAAACGACTGGCGCAAAAGACTGCCGACGTGTCTGGCTGGACTGCCGGCTCGGAAGCCTTTCCGCAGTTGCTCGATGTAGTCACTCACGCCGGGGCCACCGTAATGATCGGTGTGTCCGGGCAGCGCGGTCTGTTCACCGAACAAGTGATTCGCGAGCTGCACAAGCATTGCGCCAAACCCCTGGTAATGCCGCTGTCCAATCCGACGTCCAAAGTGGAAGCCACTCCGGAAGAAATCCTGCGCTGGACCGACGGCAATGCACTGGTAGCCACCGGTAGTCCGTTTGCGCCAGTGGAGATCAACGGTCGCACGGTGCACATTGCGCAGTGCAACAACTCCTACATCTTTCCGGGCATCGGCCTCGGCGTGGTGGCCTGCAAGGCATCGCGTATCACCGACCGGATGCTCATGGCGGCGTCCAATGCACTGGCGGAATGCTCGCCGATGGTGACAGGGAAGGGTGATGCGGTGTTGCCGCCGCTCAAGGAAATCCAGCAGGTCAGCCGAAAGATCGCCCTGGCTGTGGCCAGGGAAGCGCAAGCCGAAGGGCTGGCACTGGAAACCACCGAAGAGGCGCTGCTTGAGGCCATCGAGCGCAATTTCTGGTTGCCGGGCTACCGGGCCTACCGCCGTCGCTCGGTCTGATCAGGCGCGTTTGAACGGCTGATGTCTCCGCAAGCTTGCTTGCGGAGACACGCTGCTCGCAAATGCGTTAATGCTGCAACGCATTTCTTTACAGTGAAATAAGCTTCATTCAACCCAATACTCTCATCGTTTTCACATAAAATTGATGATGCGCTGCCTACAGTGCGCGCCATCGGAGCATTAACTGGCTCCCGAACGCCTGATGCATATTAATTCGATAAGCAGACCACGATGCCGACACCCAGAACTGTTCGTCCAGAGGTTGTAACCCTACTTGCCAGTGCGTTTCTGTTACTGGGTTTCAATCTCAATCTCTGGCAGCATCTTTTCTCGATTACCAGCGCCGATAGCAAAGGGTTGGCCATGCGCTTTGCGTTTGGCTTGATGATTTTCTGCGTGTTCAATATTGTGTTGACGCTGTTGGCATTCCGTCGTGTGTTTAAACCGGTGTTGATCAGTCTGTTTATGATCAGCGCGGGGGTGGTTTATTTCATGACCGAATACGGGGTCATGATCGACGCCGGCATGTTTCGAAACTTCGCCGAAACCAACGTGACGGAAGTGCAGGGGCTGCTGTCTTTAAAACTGGCCTTGTATATCCTTCTGCTGGGCGTAGTGCCCTCGTTGATACTCTGGAAACTGCCGATCAGCTACCGTCGCTGGCACCTTGAACTGTTCAGCAAACTGCTGGTGACGGTGGCGTGCTGTGTGGCAATCGGCGGCGTTGCACTGGCCAATTACCAGGGCTTGTCGTCATTGTTTCGCAATCACCATGAATTGCGCCTGATGGTGGTGCCGAGCAATTACATTGGTGCGTCGCTGGGCTACCTGAGTGAACAGGTGATCTCCGCAAGACGGCCGTTCGTCAAGATCGGCGAGGACGCCAAACGTTCTGCGGACTGGGCCACGCATGCCCGCAAATCCTTGACCGTGCTGGTGGTCGGCGAAAGTGCCCGGGCCGAGAACTTCGGAATCCTTGGCTACGGTCGTAACACCACGCCCAACCTGAACAAGGAAAGCGGGCTGGTGGCGTTTACCGATGTGTATTCCTGCGGCACCGAAACCGCCGTGTCGGTGCCTTGCATGTTCTCCAACATGGGACGCAAGAATTACAACGCTACCCAGGCGCGCAATCAGGAAGGCTTGCTGGATGTACTGAAGCGCGCGGGTATAGACGTGATATGGCGTGACAATCAGGCTGGCTGCAAAGGCACCTGTGATCGAGTGACCTTTCAGGACGTGAGCAATCTCAAGGATCCGCTGTTGTGCAACAACCACGAATGCCGGGACGAGATACTCTTGCAAAACCTGCAGACCTTTATCGACAGCCTCGACAAGGACACGGTGCTTGTTCTGCATCAGATGGGCAGCCACGGGCCTGAATACTACAAACGTTACCCAAAAGAGTTTGAAAAGTTTACCCCGGTGTGTGAAAGCAATGCGCTGAACAATTGCAGCCGGGACAGCATCGTCAATGCGTACGACAATACGTTGTTGTACACCGACCATGTACTGTCCACGCTGATTGATCTTTTACGCGCCAATCAAAACAAGGTCGATACCGCCATGGTGTATCTGTCGGACCATGGCGAGTCGCTGGGCGAATACAACCTGTTCCTGCACGGCACGCCTTATGTGCTGGCGCCTGATCAGCAAAAGCATGTGCCGATGATGGTCTGGTTGTCCGATAACTATCAGAAGTCATTCGCCGTCACGCCGGAGTGCCTGGCCAAACAGCGTAACGCACCGTTGAGTCAGGACAATCTTTTCCATTCCATGCTCGGCCTGTTGAAAGTCGACACCAAGGTTTATGACCCCAGTCTCGATATGTTTGCCGGATGCCGCAGCGAGTTGGCAGCCACCGACAAGTAACCACGTGCGCGGCGTGTCGGGTATTGATCGTCCTCTCACGTTATGGGGACGATCATCGGCAGCGCGTCCGCCCGGCAATAGCTCCTCCTGTCCGTCATTTGCATGAAGATGCGCCAGACCCGGACGACAGACGCGCGATAATCTCCCATGACGATATATACTGCGCGCCATTGTTGAAGGGAGAGCCGTGTGGCCATCGATATTCACTGGATTCGCGACGACGACAGCCTCGCCCGGCATTGCGCACAATGGCAGTCACTGCCTTTCGTGGCGCTCGACACCGAGTTCATGCGGGTCGACACTTTTTATCCGATCGCTGCGTTGCTGCAGATCGGCGACGGGCAGAGCGCCTGGCTGATTGATCCGTTGCTGATCAACGACTGGCGGCCGCTGTCTGCGTTGCTCGAAAACCCCGACGTCATCAAAGTGGTGCACGCGTGCAGCGAAGACCTCGAGGTGTTGCTGCGCCTGACCGGCAGCCTGCCGGTCCCGCTGTTCGATACCCAGTTGGCGGCTGCCTACCTGAACCTCGGTTTTTCCATGGGCTACTCGCGTCTGGTGCAGGAGGTCCTCGACATCGACCTGCCCAAGGGCGAAACCCGCTCCGATTGGCTGCAGCGTCCGCTGTCGGAAACGCAGATCAGCTACGCGGCCGAAGATGCCGTGCATCTGGCCGAGCTGTTCACCATCCTGCGCCCGCGCTTGTCCGACGACAAATACGCCTGGCTGCTGGATGACGGCGCGGAACTGGTCGCCAATCTGCGCCGTGAGGTGGACCCGTACGAGGTATATCGCGACGCCAAGCTGGCCTGGAAGTTGTCCCGCGCCCAGCTGGCGGTGCTGCGCGAGCTGTGTGCCTGGCGTGAGCGCGAGGCGCGTGCCCGCAACCTGCCGCGCAACCGCATCGTGCGTGAGCATTCGCTCTGGCCATTGGCCAAGACCCAGCCGGACAACCTCGGCGCGCTGGCGCGGATCGAAGACATGCACCCGCGTACGGTCCGCCATGACGGCGAGTTTCTGCTCGAACTGATCAAGACCGCGAGCGTGTTGCCTCCGGAAGAATGGCCACCTGCGTTGCCCGAGCCGTTGCCCATCGATGCGGCCGGGTCGATCAAGCGTCTGCGGGCCATCGGTCAGCAGTACGCCGAGCGACTGGACATGGCCCCAGAGCTGATGCTGCGCAAGAAGACCCTCGAAGCCCTGCTCAAGAGCGGCTACCCCGACGGTCCTTACCAATTACCCGACTCGCTGCGTGGCTGGCGTCGCGAGTTGATGGGTCAGGCGCTGCTGGACAGCCTGGCCACCTCCGGAGAACCGTCTTGAAGCGCATCTGCTCGATTTATCGCAGCCCGAAAAGAAACGAGATGTACCTTTACGTTCTGAAAAGTGACGTCCTCAAGCGTGTGCCGCCCGAGCTGATGGTGGCCTTCGGCAAGCCGGTTCATGCGTTCGATCTGGTACTGAGCCCCGAACGGGCGCTGTCGCGCGAAGATATCAATGTGGTGCTGGAGAACCTCGACAGCCAGGGCTATCACTTGCAGATGCCGCCGGCTGAAGACGATTACATCGAGCACTTGCCCGAAGAGCTGCTGCGCCGCAACGATCCCATGTAATCGTTGCTCACGTTGTAAAGCGGCCCACATCGACGTGGGTTGCCTGTCCTGTTTTTAAGGTTTTTGAAACATGCGCGTTCTGATTGCCGAGCACGATTACCACGTTTACACCCAATTGTTGCGCAAGGCTGCGCCTGATCTGGAAGTTTTCAGCACTGGCGATTCTGCCGAGTTGTCGCGCATGGCCAGCGACTGCCCGGTCTGGCTGGGACAGCCCGACCTGATGGCCAATCTGCTGCGGCAGGGGCACGCGCCGCAATGGCTGCAATCCACCTGGGCGGGCATCACACCGCTGCTGGCTGACAGCCTGTCGCGGGACTATCGCCTGACCCGTGCAGTCGGGATTTTCGGTCAGGTCATGGCTGAATTCGTTTTGACCTACATGCTCGGCCATGAGCGTGAGGTGCTGGCGCGCCTGATGAGTCAGGTCGAGCGCAAGTGGGACAACCGCACCGGGCAGAGCCTGGCGGGCCGCAAGGCATTGATCGTCGGTGCCGGTGATATCGGTCAGCGCGTTGCCGAGTTCCTCCTGCCGTTCGGCGTGCAGGTGTACGGTGTGGCCTCCAGTGCGCGCACTCAGGAGCCGTTCATTGAAGTGACGGCGTTGTCAGACATGACGCGTCTGCTCGGCGAGATGGATTACGTCATCAACCTGCTGCCCAACACGCCCGAGACGCACGACCTGTACGACGCCAGGTTGTTCGCCAGCTTCAAGCCCACGGCGCTGTTCATGAATGTCGGACGCGGGGTCGCGGTCGTCGATGCGGATCTGGTCGAGGCGTTGAAGGAAGGGCATCTGGCTGGCGCGGTGATTGACGTCTGCCGTCAGGAGCCTTTGCCGCAGCGGCATCCGTTCTGGACTGCCTACGGTCTGCTGTTGACCGGTCACAGCTCGGCGCCTACCTCGCCAGTGGCCATGACCGAGCTTTTCGTGCATAACCTGAACGCTTTTCAGGCGGGAGAAGCGCTGCGCGGAGAGGTCGATTTTTCGCGAGGTTACTGACGCCCTTGCCAACGAGCCGACGTGTCAGGCGTCGGCTCGCAGGCATCGATTACTGCAACCAGTCGGTTTACAGCGAAAAATCACCTTCGGCGGCCAGTTCTGCCAGCGGCTTGCGCGGGCTTGGCACTTCGCGGCCTTGCAGGTAGTCCGGCAAGGTCGATTTGTCCCCCAGCTTGCCAATCGCGATGGCCGCATGCACTGCGTAGCCTTCAGGAATATTCAGTTCCTTGCGGGTCAGATCCTGATCGAAACCGGCCATGCCGTGGGTGTGCCAGCCGCTCAGGCTGGCCTGCAGTGCCAGGTAACCCCATGCCGAACCCGTGTCGAAGGTGTGCCATAGAGCCGGGCTCTCTTCGCTTGCGCCTGGGGCGACGAAGGTGGTCTTGGAAATGACGATCACCAAGGCTGCCGCGTGTTGCGCCCAACTGCGGTTGAACTCGTTCAGCAAGCCCAGATAACGCTCCCAGTTCGGCGTATCGCGACGTGCATAGAGAAAGCGCCAGGGCTGCGAGTTATACGCCGAGGGCGCCCAGCGTGCGGCTTCGAAAAAGCTCAGCAGGGTTTCCTGGTCGATGCTTTCGCCGCTGAAGGCACGTGGCGACCAGCGCTCGGTGAATTGCGGGTCGATAGGGTGATCGGCGATGCGAGGGTTCGTGCTCATGAGAGTCCTTGATAGCGAAGGTTGAAAACGAGCGTGGCTTGATGGGCCGTGGTCGGCAGGCATCGCTTGAACGCACTGAAAACCCGTTAACGCTACTGTTTTGCCCCGTCGCTGACAAGTCCCGGCTACCGGCAGTCGCAAGTGCTTGGCCCGCACCCCGTGTACCTCTAGACTGGCGGCCTTTTCATTATCGATACCGTTATCCGAACCATGGCCGCTAAAGTTGAACCCTTCTGGATTCGCAAGACCCTTGACCAGCTCGACACCCAAGAGTGGGAGTCGTTGTGCGATGGCTGTGGCCTGTGCTGCCTGCAGAAGCTTGAGGATGAGGAAGACAACGCGGTTTATTACACGCGAATTGCCTGCAAGCTGCTGGATCTGAAAAACTGCCAGTGTTCCGACTACGCAAACCGTCGTGCTTCGGTGCCCGATTGCATTCAGCTGACGCCCGGTCAGGCAGATGAATTCAAATGGCTGCCGCCAACCTGCGGCTATCGTCTGGTCAGCGAGGGCAAGGATTTGCCGCTCTGGCACCATCTGGTGTGCGGTGATCGCACGGCCGTGCATCACGAACGCATCTCCCAGTCAGGCCGCATGCTCAGCGAGAACAATGTGGCCGAGGACGACTGGGAGGATTACCTGATTTTTCGCGCGGGTTGAACGCTTAAATGACCGGCTTTGGCTCGGTCAGCGCTTCCACGCCTTTGGCAGCCGCCGTCTTCACGGCATCTTCAGCGTCGTCCTTGAGGTTATTCAGTTGCGCACCGGCACGTTCGATGGTCGAGCGTGCGCTTTGCAGATCGCTGCGGCCTTTTTCCATCAGGCTCTTGGCCGAGCAGTGGCCACTGATGCCGCGCGCCAGGGCCGCGCCGCCGATTGCCAATTGGATCAGGCCCAGAAAGCCGCCACGACGGACGCCTTTACCCATCAGCAGTACGCCGCCAGCCAGCGAGCCGATACGCTCCCAGCCGTTTACGTTCTGCTCGGGGGTGCGTTGAAGCAGTTCAGGTGTGTCGATGCGTTCGATGATTGGTGTGTCGCGCATGATGGCTCTCCATGAGGTAGTAGGTCGGAGTTGGCAGATTGGAAGCAGTTGCTCGATTCAGAGAAACTGACTGCCCGTCCGCGACACTGGTTCAATGCTTTTCCGTCAGCGGTCGCTGGCCGGATCAATTTTCTCGCGACCGAACTGCGGGCCCGAACGGGTATTGATACCTTTGGCCATGCGGTCATAGAGGACCACATTGACGGTCGCCGCCAGATTCATGCAGCCCTCGGTCGGGATATAGACCACGTCTTCACACCAGTCGCGAATCTGCTGATCCAGCGAGCCATCTTCCGGGCCGAAGATATACAGTGCGCGATCAGGGTGCGTGTATTCGGGCAGCGCACGGGCGCCGTCGACCAGTTCGACAGCCACCGGAATGCAACCCAGCGGCAGAATGCTTTTGAGGTCTTCGATGCCGATCAGCGGGATGTCCTGATGGATTTTCTTGGTGTCGGTGATGAAGTCCCGCGCGCGCTCATAGCGTTTACCGGTATAGAACACCGACGCCACGCCGTAACAGCCGGCGGCACGCATGACGGAGCCGACGTTTTCCGGGGACTTGGGGTTGTAAAGACCGATGCAGGCGTACCGTTTGTTGGCCACGGGGAGGGTGCTCTGAAGAAAACCGGGGATTATACGGCAGCCTCAGAGCAATGCCATTGACTGTGTTCAGAACCACATGCGCACGCCGACCACCAGTCGCGCGTCCTGGGTGTCCTCGTCGTCCTCGCGCGCGTAATCGGCGGTCTTGCCGTAGGAGCGGTCCCAGCTCACGCCGATGTAAGGTGCGAATTGCGGGATGATTTCGTAGCGCAGCCTGAGGCCGAACTCGCTGGTCGACAGGCCCGAACCATTGCCGCGTTGCGGGTCGTTCTTGCCGTAGAAGTTCAGCTCAGCGGTGGGTTGCAGCACCACATTGCTGGTCAGCTGGAGGTCGTAGTCGGCTTCCAGGCGAGCGGCGGTCTGCCCGGCTTCGCCGATGAACGCGGTGGCCTCGATATCCAGATCCGAAATGGCTTGGCCCTGCAGGCCGAAGGCGGCCCAGGTTTGCGGTGCGCCCGGCTTGAAATCCTGACGTGCTCCGGCGACCACGTCCCACCAAGGGCTGATCGAGTGGCCCCACAACGCCTGGATTTCCGCTTCTTCGGTCTTGCCGTTGGTTCGCTCACCTTCGGAGCGCAGCAGCAGGCGGTCGATATCACCGCCAATCCAGCCGGACAGGTCCCAGGCCAGCGCGCTGCCGTCGTTGGCGTCCTGCCATTCCAGCTTGTCAGCCAGGAAGTAACTGTTGATGGCGCTGTCATGGACCTGATGGCCGGCGTGGCTGGTGTACACCGCAGCCCGGTCCGCATCAGTGATCGGCGGGATCGGGGTTCGGCTCTGGGCGGGCGCAACCTGTGTCGAGGGCGCGTCCTCGCTGTCGCTGGCGTCCATGTGCATTTCGTGGCTGCCGTGGTCCATGCCTTCCATTCCGGCGGCCATGCTCGAGGTCCACGGTGCAGCGGTCAGCCCGGCGGCCAGCAGCAGCATCGGCAGGCGGGGCGAATTCAGCGTTCTGCTCAACATCAAGGTCCTCATTCTTCCACCCGCACTTCGCGGAACATGCCCATTTCCATGTGGTACAGCATGTGGCAGTGATAAGCCCAACGGCCCAGCGCATCGGCGGTCACGCGGTAGCTGCGGCGTGACCCCGGTGGCATGTCGATGGTGTGTTTGCGCACCATGAACCGGCCGTTTTCATCTTCGAGGTCGCTCCACATGCCATGCAGATGGATGGGGTGGGTCATCATCGTGTCGTTGACCAGCACGACACGCACCCGCTCGCCGTATTTGAGCATCAACGGTTTGGCGTCCGAGAACTTCACACCGTCGAATGACCAGGCGTATTTTTCCATGTGCCCGGTCAGGTGCAGTTCGATCGTGCGGCTCGGCTCACGGCCGTCCGGGTCTTCGAAGGTGCTGCGCAGGTCAGCGTAGGTCAGGACTCTGCGGCCATTGCCCCGGAGGCCGATGCCCGGATCGTCGAGCTTGGGCGAGGTGCTCATGGCTTGCATGTCGACCAGTGGGTTGTTGTTTTCGCTTTCTGGGTGCGATTGCGGGGTCGGCGTTTTGTTGGCCGGCATCTGCGCGTGGTCCATTGCGGGCATCGCGTCGTGGCCCATCTTGCTGTGGTCCATGCCTGACATGTCGTGCGTTGCCGGGGCTGCGGGGTGGTTCATGCTGCCATGCTCCATGCCCGCCATACCCATATCGTCCATGCTCAACAGCGGGCGTGGATCGAGGGGCGGAACGGCAGCCTGCAGGCCGGGCCTGCTGGCCAGGGTGCCGCGGGCGTAACCGGTGCGGTCCATCGACTGGGCGAACAGGGTATAGGCACCTTCCGCCGGTTCGACAATCACGTCGAAGGTTTCCGCCACTGCGATGCGCAACTCGTCGACGGTCACCGGCTTGACGTGCTGGCCGTCGCTGGCCACCACGGTCATCTTCAGGCCCGGAATGCGCACGTCGAAGTACGTCATTGCCGAGCCGTTGATCAGCCGCAGTCGGATCCGCTCGCCAGGCTTGAACAGCCCGGTCCAGTTCATGTTCGGCGCCTGACCGTTCATCAGGTAGGTGTAGGTCGCACCGCTGACATCCGCCAGATCGGTCGGGTCCATTCTCATCTTCGCCCACATCCAGCGATCCCTGGTGGTCTCGCTCCAGCCTTTTTCACCCACGTCGTTGATGAAGTCGCCGACGGTGCGCTGGTTATTGTTGTAGTAATCGGACTGTTTCTTGAGCGTTTTCATCAGTTGGACCGGCTCTTCGTCGGTCCAGTCGCTGAGCATGATCACGTGTTCGCGGTCGTATTCGAACGGCTCCGGCTCTTTCGCGTCGATCACCAGCGGCCCGTAGACCCCCGACTGTTCCTGGAAGCCGGAGTGGCTGTGATACCAGTAGGTGCCGTGCTGCCTGACCTTGAAGCGGTAGACATACAGGCCATCCGGCGCAATGCCGTCAAAACTCAACCCCGGCACGCCGTCCATGTTGGCCGGCAGGATGATGCCGTGCCAATGGATGGATGTGGCTTCGTCTAGCCGGTTCTTGACCCTCAGGGTCACTGTGTCGCCTTCGCGCCAGCGCAGCAGCGGGCCAGGGATGCCGCCGTTGATGGTCTGCGCGGTCCTGGCACTGCCGGTGATGTTGACCTGAGTTTCGCCGATATACAGATCGAACTCGGTGCCGGACAACCCGTTGGGCTGCCCCGGATTGGCCACTGCCCACGCCGGGCTGCGCCACAGCCCAAGGCCGCCGAGCAGGCCACTGGCGGCCAGCCCTTTTACAAAGGTTCGTCTTGAGGTTCGGGTGGGCATGACAAAGTATCCGGTCGGTCGGGTGGTCGCAGGCCAGGGGAAGTGCGGGTCGGGCGGGGGAGCGTGGCTGGTCGGTGGTGCCGAGGTCACTCGTCCTTTTTCATCAGCCCGGCCAGTGCGGCGAACGGGTTGTGAGTGGCCTTGGCGGTTTTCGGACTGCCCAGAGAGCCATCGGCGAAGTACTGCTGGTCGGTGTAGCGCGAGTGCTCGTTATCGTGGCAATACAGGCACAGCAGCTCCCAGTTGGAGCCGTCCTGCGGGTTGTTGTCATGGTTGTGGTCGCGGTGGTGTACGGTCAGTTCGCTGAGGCGTTTGCCTGCGAACTCGCGCGCGCAGCGGCCGCAAACATGCGGGTACATGCGCAGCGCCTTGTCGCGGTAGCCCATCTCGCGATCGCGCTGGGCGTCGGCCAGGATGCGGTCCAGCTTGGCAGTATGGGAAGGGGGATTGGCCGTGCTCATGGTGTCACCTGTGCGTGTGCGCATTGAAAGCGGAATATCGGCAAGTTTAGCGCCAGATGGGCAAACTCACACCTGCTGGGAGAGTAATTGACCATCGACCATGCGCAGGCGCTTGGACAACGAGATGGCCAGGGCGCGAATGATCTTGGCGGCGATTTTTGGCGCGTCCTCGAGCATCTTGTCCAGTGAATCACGGCCCAGGTTCAATAGCTGGCAACTGGTGGCTGCAACACAACTGGCCGAGCGGCGCTCGCCATCCAGCACCGCCATTTCCCCAAAGGCGCGTCCGCGCCGCAGAACGGCGATTTCCACCTGTTGGCCGTCTGCAGCAAGCTTCTGCACAGACACGGTGCCCTGATGGATGATGCACATGAAGGTTCCGGCATCGCCCTCGGCGAAAATAGTCTCGCCCTTATCGATATCGGTAATGCTGAAATAGCCGGCTACGGTAAAGAAATCGCCCGGCAGCAGCGTGTCGAACAGGCCGCAATCCAGCAGCATGTCGCGTATGGCGTTGTTCAGGTTGGACAGTGGTTCTGACATGTGAGGTCTGGTAATCCTGACAAAGGGGCAACTCCGCTGCCCCCGATCCTAGTAAGACAGGTGTTTCACACCAAGTTCATTCAGCGATCTGCAATACCTTGAAGATAAACGCGTACTCCAGCGCCACGTCACGCAAGCCCTGATAGCGACCGCTCATGCCACCGTGCCCGGCACCCAGTTCGGTCTTGAGCAGCAGCGGATTGTCGTCGGTCTTGGTGGCGCGCAATTTCGCGACCCATTTGGCGGCTTCCCAATACTGCACGCGGCTGTCGTTGTAACCGGCGATGACCAGCATGGCCGGGTAGGCCTGAGCCGTGACGTTTTCGTAGGGCGCGTAGGCCTTGATGCGCGCGTAGACCTCGGGCTCCTGCGGGTTGCCCCATTCGTCGTATTCGGTGACGGTCAGCGGCAGGTCCGGGTCGAGCATGGTGTTCAGCACATCGACGAACGGCACTTCTGCTATCGCTGCCTTGAACAGCTCGGGCCGCTGGTTGAGCACCGCACCGATCAGCAGGCCGCCGGCGCTGCCACCGCTGATCACCAGTTGTTCAGCGCTGGTCAGACCCTGAGCGACAAGGTGTTCGGCGCAGGCAATGAAATCGCCGAAGGTGTTCTGTTTGTGTTCCTGCTTGCCGTTGCGATACCAGGCCTCGCCCAGCTCGCCGCCGCCGCGCACATGGGCAATGGCGAACGCCACGCCACGGTCGAGCAGGCTCAGACGGGCGTGGGAAAACCACGGGTCGAGGCTCTCGCCATAGGCGCCGTAGCCGTACAGATACAGCGGGGTGGCCTGTCCGGCCAGTTCGCGCTTGACCACCAGGCTGATCGGCACCTGGGCGCCATCGCTGGCCGTGGCCCACAAACGCTGGCTGACGTAGGCATCGGCGTCGAAGGTGCCCAGTACCGGGGTTTCCTTGAGTACCACTTGCTCGCCGCTGGCCAGGGTCAGTTGACGGACCTGGGCCGGACGGTTCAGCGACTGGTAGCGCAAGCGAATTTTGTCGCTGTCGAATTCCAGCGTGTCCTGCACATACAGGCTGTACGCGGCGTCAGGCAGCTGCACGCGATAGGTCGGCAGCGCCTGCGGACGTACTTCGATGATCGGCAGGCCGCCCTCGCGCAGGCTCAGGCTGATGCCTTTGGCGTTGAGGCTGACGCCTTCGAGCATGACCTTGTCGTCGTGCGCGACCAGCGTCTGCCAGTCCTCGCGCACCGGTACGCCACTGGCTTGTTGCGCTGCGTGATACAGCGCGAAGTTGATGCCGCTCTGATTGCTGCGGATGAACCAGGTCCAGACGCCATCGAGCAACCCGTGGTCTGGATAGTATTCGTGACCTTCGCTGCGCGGTGCGAGACAGGTGAAAGCCTGCTGCGGATGATCGGCGTCGAGCACCCAGGCTTCGCTGGTGGTTTTGCTGTTGAGCAGAATGATCAGTTGGCGCTCGGAGCTGCTGCGGAAACAGTGCAGGAAGAAGCGGCCGTCCGGCTCGTCGAACACCAGCTCGGCTGATGCCGTGCCCAGGGTATGGCGATGCAGCTTGCCCGGGCGATGGGTTTCGTCCAGCTCGCCGAAAAACAGGGTCTGGCTGTCGTTGGCCCAGGTCATGCTGCCGTCGCAGTTTTCGAAGGGCAGGCTGCTGATCTGACCGGTGCTCAGTTCCTTGACGTAAAGCTCGTACACCTCGTCGCCACTGGTGTCCAGGCTGTAGGCCAGACGCTGGTGGTCAGGGCTGATGCTGAACGCGCCCAGCGAGAAAAAGCCGCCATCGGCCATCTCGTTAGGGTCGAGCAACAATTCCTCGGCGCTTTCATCCACCGTGTTGCTGTCGTCGGCCGGGCGCGGGCAGCGGTAGTGCCGGGCGTATTCGTCGCCTTGTGTGGTGCGGGTGTAATAAAGGTACGCGCCCCAGGGGGAGGGCAGCGACAGGTCGGTTTCGAGGATGCGGCCCTTGATTTCCTCGAACAGGCTTTCGCGCAACCCGGTCTGCTCTGCCAGTTGCTGCTCCTGCCAGGCGTTTTCGGCCTTGAGGTAGTCGAGCACTTCGTCGGTGTCGCGGTTCTGCAGCCAGGCATAAGGGTCGGGACCGTCGGCCTTGCGAGCGATCGGGGCGCTGGAGGTTGCATTCGAGAAGGACATGCTGGGCTCTCTGTTAAGGCATCAATCAGGAAAATATCGGTACACGCTGAACCGAATACTGAAGCGAGGCAAGCCGCGTCAGGCAAAAGCCGTTATCATAAGCGCCTCTTTACCTGGCTTACCACGGACGTCATGACCGAAAACGACTATCTGATCGCCTGGAGCGTCTACGCCTTCGCCGCGTTGGGTTGCCTGCTGGTATGGTTTCTGATGACCCGCTGGATGTGGCGGTATCTCAAGGAGCCGTTGCTGGTGGCGGTCGCGGTGCTGCTGTTTACGCCGACCATGGTTGACCCTGCCAAGGACGCGATGGCGCCAGCCGTGGCGATCACAGCGCTCGACCTGATGTTCAAGGTCGGCAGCAATATCTGGACCGCCGTGTCGGACCTGGCCATGTACGGCATGTTCGCCTTCGCCGCGTACCTGCTGTTCGTGCTGATCCGCTGGCCGATCGAACGCAGCCGCAAGGCCCGCCAGCCCAAGCCTGCCGCTCAGCCTGTCGAAACAGACCCTGCTGACGAACCTTTCGCCGAAGACGATCACTACGCTCGCAAGAACGCTGCGCCTCTTGCGCCGACCAGGGCTGCGCGGGTCGAGCCGCGGCTGTAGCTCCCGCTTCGTTGGCAAGCGCCGCTACTTGCGGCGCATGACCTGCTGCAAAACGTCTTGAAGCGAGAACCTGAGCATGTGTGAACTACTGGGCATGAGCGCCAATGTCCCGACCGACATAGTCTTCAGCTTTACCGGGCTGATGCAGCGGGGCGGCCGCACCGGTCCGCATCGCGATGGCTGGGGCATTGCCTTCTACGAGGGCCGTGGCCTGCGTCTGTTTCAGGACCCGGCAGCCAGCAGTGAATCGGAAGTCGCACAGCTGGTGCAGCGTTATCCCATCAAGAGCGAAGTCGTGATTGGCCATATTCGTCAGGCCAACGTCGGCAAGGTCTGCCTGTCCAATACCCATCCTTTCGTGCGCGAACTCTGGGGCCGTAACTGGTGCTTTGCGCATAACGGTCAGCTGGCGGATTTCACCCCGGGCGTTACCTTTTATCGGCCGGTGGGCGATACCGACAGCGAAGCGGCATTCTGCGACCTGCTCAATCGCGTCCGCGAAGCCTTTCCCGAGCCCGTCGACGTCGAGGAATTGCTGCCTACGCTGATCCAGGCGTGTGCCGAATATCGCAGCAAAGGCGTGTTCAACTGCCTGTTGAGCGACGGTGACTGGCTGTTTTGCTTTTGCAGTACCAAACTGGTTCAGATCACCCGCCGAGCTCCGTTTGGTCCGGCAAGGTTGAAAGATGTCGACGTGATTGTCGATTTTCAGGCTGAAACCACACCGCATGACGTGGTCACGGTCATCGCGACCGAACCCTTGACCGAGAACGAAAACTGGAACCGCTATGAACCGGGCCAGTGGAGCCTGTGGCGCAAGGGCGAGAGCGTGGCGCAAGGTTCGGTCGACACCGCGACCGAGACGGCCAGGCCGTAAGACACCATCACATCGGCTTAATGGATAAAAAAGAAGAGGGATATTGATGCTGCGAAGTTATCTGCGATTGGTCCTGTT
Source organism: Pseudomonas sp. SZ57 (assembly GCF_009495975.1). Lineage (NCBI taxonomy): Bacteria > Pseudomonadati > Pseudomonadota > Gammaproteobacteria > Pseudomonadales > Pseudomonadaceae > Pseudomonas > Pseudomonas sp. SZ57. The sequence continues at coordinate 117,663 of NZ_WIBD01000007.1, forward strand.
CACCATGGGCCTGCTGTTCGGGGTACAGATTCCCGGTTTCATCAGTGATTACAGCAAGCGTGTCGAAGCGCATCTGATCGAGGCGCAACAAGCCGTCAAGGGCTATACCGCCACTGCGCAGCAGTTCTTCAAGGGCGATATCCAGGCGCTGATCCAGCACTATCGCAGCAGTGAAGACCCGGTCTTCCGCAGCGATGCGGACACCATCGACACCCTGATGAACCGCACGCACATTCTTGAGCGTCAGTGGCTCGGGCTTCAGGGGCCTTGGTATTCCAAAGCCATCTTCGTGGCTACCTCTTCCGATCCGGATATCCGTCGCGAAACCTTCAATGGTTATACGTGGCAAGTTCTGCTGGCCCCCGAAGTCATTGCCTGGGGCATCATCAGTGCATTGCTGCTGGCGCTGGTGATCGAAAGCTTCGTGCTGTTGCTTGGCTGGGTCGTCCACGGCGGACGACGTAAGCCTCAGCTCGAACGCGACTGGAATTGACTGTGGGGCGGGGCGTAGCGAAACATCGGCGGGCAGTTCATATGACTGCCCGTGTTTCATTACGTAGATAGGCGAGTACTGTTTCAGGTGCGTTCCACATCAGCACGTCGATGATTGAAAGGTTTTCGACGAAATTCAGAGGTCCCGTGGAATAACTGAATGAAGCGGGCTCGAGAAACCTCAGTTCTATGCCTCGTTCCTGCCATTCGCCGGGTATGAAAATTTCGCGTCCACCTGTTGCGTTGATGTACTGACGCGCACCCAGCACCGTGCTTATTTCCAGCGCCCATTGGCCTGCATGTTCAATGGGCGGCAGATCAAGGTTCATCGCTGCACAGCTTTCCCAGTCAAAGCTCATGCCTAAATACTCGCAGACCACTTTCAGCGCGCGTGTATTGAGTTCACACAGGTGGGTGGCAGGCGTGCCGAATGTCTGCTCGACCACCTGCAAGGTTTCCCGGAAGTAGGGTGCCTTGCTTCGATAGTGTTCAAGCTGATTCGTGATTCGTCGGTGGGCACAGGCAAGGTCGATGATGGTCGCGTCCTTGATCAGTGCGCCCTCGCTGACACAGACCGGAACATTGATGTATTGCCAGTCGCCTTTGCTACCCAGTACCCGATTGCGGTTCATCCAGCTTTTGCGTTTGTATTTGACGATGTCAAAGACCAGCCCGCGCTGGACCGCCGCAATGAGCTGGAAGTAACCGATGTAGGGGAAAAAGTAAGGCTGCATGATCCCGAGCGTTTCGTTCATAAGTAACCCGCGACGTCGCGACGGCTGCTCAGGCAAAACGATGGAGTAACTGCAAAACGACCTACTCAATCAGCGCTTTTCCGTCTGATTGGTTGTGTGGAACTGTCAGCGTAGTTCGGGTGTTCAAAATGATCATGCTGCTGGTCGGGTGGTACCGGCCGGTTGATGACCGGCTTGTACAGCATTGGCAGCAGCCTTATTTCATTTCGCCAGGTAACGCATGCCTTCTTCCAGACCGCTAAGGGTTAGCGGATACATCTGCCCCTCGATCAAATCACGCACGATATGCGTCGAGGTGGTGTAGTCCCAGGCATCTTTCGGGTAGGGATTGATCCAGATGATCTTCTTGAATTTGCCCATGAAGCGCTGCATCCATACATAGCCCGCCTCTTCATTCCAGTGTTCGACGCTGCCGCCGGGCTGGGTGATTTCATAGCGCGCCATCGAGGCGTCGCCGATGAAAATCACTTTGTAGTCCTCGCCATACTTGTGCAGCAGGTCCTGGGTGGCGGTCCGCTCCGAGCTTCTGCGCTGGTTGTTCTTCCACACCGATTCATAGATGAAGTTATGGAAGTAGAAATACTCCATATGCTTGAACTCGGTCTTGCACGCGGAGAACAGCTCTTCACAGACCTTGACGTGCGAATCCATCGAGCCACCGATGTCGAACAACAGCAATAACTTGATGGTGTTGCGCCGCTCCGGACGCATCTGAATGTTCAGCAGGCCCGCATCGCGTGCGGTGTGATCGATGGTGCTGTCGATGTCCAGTTCATCCGCGGCACCCTGACGAGCGAACTTGCGCAGGCGACGCAGGGCCACCTTGATATTGCGCGTCCCCAGCTCAACCTGATCATCCAGATTCTTGTACTCGCGCTGGTCCCAGACTTTGACGGCCTTGCCTTTGCGCTCGCCTGCATCGCCGACTCGGATGCCCTCCGGGTTATAGCCACCCGAACCGAACGGGCTGGTGCCACCGGTGCCGATCCATTTGTTACCACCGGCATGGCGTTCCTTCTGTTCTTCCAGGCGTTTCTTGAACTCCTCGATCAGTTTGTCGAGGCCGCCCAGCGACTGGATCTGCGCGCGTTCCTCGTCCGTCAGCGAACGCTCGAACTCTTTGCGCAGCCAGTCTTCCGGGATCAGCGCCTGCAAATGCTCGTCGAGATTTTCCAGGCCATTGAAATATGCGCCGAAGGCCCGGTCGAACTTGTCGAAATGGCGCTCGTCCTTGACCAGAATCGTGCGCGCCAGGAAGTAGAACTCATCGATGTCGGCGAACACGACCCGCTGTTTCAGCGCATTGATCAGGTCCAGCAGTTCACGCAGAGACACCGGCACTTTGGCTGCGCGCATTTCGTTGAACAGGTTGAGCAGCATGGCTGTCGCCCTTTTACATGGCAGGTTGGATAGACACGATCAGCGGTTGCCGCGACGGCTCATGAACGCCAGACGTTCCAGTAAGTGCACGTCCTGCTCGTTCTTGACCAGCGCGCCGGCCAGTGGCGGAATCGCCTTGGTCGGGTCGCGTTCGCGCAGCACGGCTTCACCGATGTTGTCGGCCATCAGCAGCTTCAGCCAGTCGACCAGCTCGGAAGTGGAGGGCTTCTTCTTCAGCCCAGGTACTTTGCGCACGTCGAAGAATACGTCCAGCGCTTCGCTCACCAGGTCTTTCTTGATGTCCGGGTAATGCACATCGACGATGCGTTGCAGCGTGGCCCGATCCGGAAAGGCGATGTAGTGAAAGAAGCAGCGACGCAGAAAGGCATCCGGCAGCTCTTTCTCGTTGTTGGAGGTAATGATGATGATCGGTCGCTTTTTGGCCTTGATGGTTTCATCGATCTCGTAAACGTAGAACTCCATCTTGTCGAGTTCCTGCAACAGGTCGTTGGGGAACTCGATATCGGCCTTGTCGATTTCGTCGATCAGCAGAATCACACGCTCCTCGGACTCGAAGGCTTCCCAGAGCTTGCCCTTTTTCAGGTAGTTGCGTACGTCGTTGACCTTGTCGACGCCCAGTTGCGAGTCGCGCAGACGACTCACCGCATCGTACTCGTACAGACCCTGATGGGCCTTGGTCGTGGACTTGATATGCCAGGTAATCAGTTTCGCGCCGAAGGACTCGGCCAGTTGCTCGGCGAGCATGGTCTTGCCGGTGCCGGGCTCGCCCTTGACCAGCAATGGACGCTCCAGCGTGATGGCCGCGTTGACCGCCAGCTTGAGATCGTCAGTGGCAACGTAGGCCGGCGTACCTTCGAACTTCATTGATCCATCCTTTTCGCGTGGGCGCGCGTAACCGGTCGGCACGCACGCCGTAAGAGGGGCAAGCAATGCCCTGACTATAACGTGGCGGCCCGATGGCTGTGAACGAAGACGCCTCATTCAGTTCTTGAATGGCGCGTCACGCTGTGACCGGGTCTAAATTGTAACGCTGCTTCTGGTATGGCTAATTTGGCGATACTGTGCGTGCCATGCCGACCAAATACAGATTCGGGGATAAATACAGGATTCAGCGGAGAGAAAAAGACCACCTGCCGCCGAATGTTCACCTGACCGGTGGAGGGCTGGACGTGCTGATTTGCCTTGAGCTTGTAGAGCCCACGCGCGGAACCGCACCGGCTGTTGTGTTAAGGGAAGCTCTTGAATGGATACGAACTCACCGCAACGAACTGATGGAGGAATGGAAACGATGGCATCCATGAAACGCCCACGGCTCAAGGAGGTTCAGGCCCAGTCTGGTTATCGACTGGCCTTGACGTTCATCGACGATCAGCAATTCGTGCTCGACATGAGCGCGGATGTGCAGACTTTTCCTGGGTTACGGCCTTTGATCGCTGCCGATGCCTTTGCCCAGGCCCAGGTGGGCGATGATGGCTGGACGGTTGAATGGCCGGAGCCGGATATCCAGATCGGTGCCGATACCTTGTACCTTGACGCTCAGGCTCAAGCGGCCACCGATGAAAACACGCGTATTTTCATCGGGTGGCGTGCCCGCACGGGTTTGCCCCTGGCTCAAGCCGCACAAGCATTGGGTGTCAGCCCGCGCAGCATCACCCGCTACAGCAACTCCCGCGAGCCGACACCACGCACCCTGGCGCTGGCTTGCCTTGGCTGGGATGCATTGCAGCAACAGGCACAGGCCGCCGAAGAGCGGGGTGTATACGGCACAGACAAAAAAACACGCTAGGAACCCTTGCTGCTCTCATAGCGCGCATTGAATGCCTGCACGAACGCATTGCGCAGGATCTGCAGAAACGCCTGGAAGCCGCTGATGTCCTGCTGATGGACACTGCCGCTGAGGTCGACGCGTGTGGCGAACTGGTTTTCCCGCTGGTTTTTCAATACGGTTTCGCTGGTGCCGACCAGCGCTTCCCAGATCGATCGGAAAACACCCTTGTCCTTGTTTTCCACATCCTGCTGCCAGTTGAACACGTCCACGTTGCGCAGCAGCGGCTTTATATAGCCCTTGAGCTGGCCCTTATCGGCCTGCGCTTCAATCACCACGTCGCCATCGCCAGCGTTGAAATCGAACTTACCGTAGGCCGACGAGAAGTCGTTGAGTTTCTTGAGCTGGATGCCGGTGGCGCGCAGTTTGAAGTCAAAGTTTTCAAAGTTGCTGAACGGGTCGAATCTGGCTGAGCTTTCCAGATCGGCGTGGCCCAGCAGACGCGCCTTGCCCTTGAACTCGGCGTCGCGATTGCCTTCCACGTCGACCACATTGGTCAGGTTGTAGATGCTGGCATTGACCTGATCCGCCTCGATTTTTACCTTGGGCGTGGAGTTGAAGTTATTGAACGTGATGCGCCCGTCGTCGATGCGCAACTCGTTGAGGGTGATAGGCAGCAGCTTGTTCATCTGGGTACGCCAGTCGGTGCCCTGACCGGTCTGCGAGTCCTGCTTGCTGCCGCCGTCCACGAAGTTGATCTGCGGGCCGGTGAACAGGGCTTTTGCGACCACTGCATGGTCATACCAGAGTGAATGCCAGCTGACTGCCAGTTCGATCATCGGCGCGTCGAAGAAGGGCACCGGAACCTTGCCATCGGTCTTGACGATCTTCAGCCCCTTGATCCGGTACGCCCCTCGCCACAGTGCCAGGTCCACGTCGGTGATCTCGCCTCGGTAGTCACCCATGTCGGCCAGTTTGTCGTTCAGATAGTCACGCACCAAGTATGGCAGGGCGATATTGACAGCGACCAGCAGGACTATCAGAGCGGCCAGGGTCCATAGCGGCCAGCTGTAGCGACGTTTCATGACATGAGTCTCCTGTTTCAATGATGGATTGACTGCTCGCGCCGTCATCCGTTCGGTCAGACTGGACGCCCCACAGTTGGCGGCATAGGCTTTGGGTCTTTAACCGATGTGCACAAGGACACCCTCATGAGCCGTATCTACGCTGATAACGCCCATTCCATCGGTAATACGCCGCTGGTGCAGATCAATCGTATCGCGCCACGCGGTGTCACCATTCTGGCCAAGATCGAAGGGCGTAATCCGGGTTATTCCGTCAAATGCCGTATCGGCGCCAACATGATCTGGGACGCCGAAAGCAGCGGCAAGCTCAAGCCGGGGATGACCATCGTCGAGCCAACCTCGGGCAACACCGGCATCGGTCTGGCCTTCGTTGCCGCTGCCCGTGGCTACAAACTGATGCTCACCATGCCTGCTTCCATGAGCATAGAACGTCGCAAGGTACTCAAGGCACTGGGCGCAGAACTGGTGCTGACCGAAGCGGCCAAGGGGATGAAAGGCGCGATTGCCAAGGCCAAAGAACTGCTGGCAGGCGACCCCGAGCACTATTTCATGCCGGCGCAATTCGAGAACCCGGCCAACCCGGCCATCCATGAAAAAACCACTGGCCCGGAGATCTGGGCAGACACCGACGGTGCCATCGACGTCCTGGTGGCAGGCGTAGGAACTGGCGGGACTATCACCGGTATCTCCCGGTATATCAAGCACACCGAAGGCAAACCGATCCTGTCGGTCGCGGTCGAGCCGGACGGTTCGCCGATCATCACCCAGGCGATGGCCGGTGAAACGATCACCCCCAGCCCACACAAGATTCAGGGCATCGGCGCCGGCTTCATCCCGAAAAACCTCGACCTGTCGATTGTCGACCGGGTAGAGCGTGTCACCGATGAAGAGTCCAAGGCCATGGCGCGGCGTCTGATGCAGGAGGAGGGCATTCTGTGCGGTATTTCCTGCGGCGCGGCAATGGCGGCGGCCGTCCGTCTGGCTGAAAAGCCGGAGATGCAAGGCAAGACGATCGTGGTGGTGCTGCCGGACTCCGGCGAACGTTACCTGTCGAGCATGCTGTTCAGCGATCTGTTTACCGATCAGGAGCTTTCCCAGTAACACATCTTCGCAAGTGCGCACTTCATGCGGGCAACGCAAGGGTTTATGATGGCCAGCTTACGACTCGCCGGACGATCAGCGCTGTCCGCCCGGCGCTCCAGTCATTATTCAGAATCATGCATCAGCACTGCCCGCGTGACGTTTGGCGTTATCTGCCCGCTTCAAGGAGAGCTTCATGACCCTTTCATTTGTTGCCAAGGCATCGATCCTGATGCTGTTTCTGGGCAGCACGCTGTACGTTCATTTGCGCGGTCGTGCCCGATTGCCTCTGTTGCGGCAGTTCGTCAACCATTCGGCATTGTTCGCACCGTACAACGCACTGATGTATCTGTTTTCCCGCGTGCCGTCCGAGCCGTATCTGGACCGCAGCAAATTCCCTGAACTGGACGTCCTCAAGGACAACTGGGAAACCATTCGCGACGAAGCCATGCACCTGTTCGACGAAGGCTATATTCGTGCGGCGGAGAAGAACAACGACGCCGGTTTTGGCTCGTTCTTCAAGAAGGGCTGGAAGCGCTTTTACCTGAAGTGGTACGACAAGGCCTTGCCGTCTGCCGAGGCGCTGTGCCCGAAAACCGTCGAACTGGTCAACAGCATTCCCAACGTCAAGGGCGCGATGTTCGCGCTGTTGCCGGGTGGCAGTCACCTCAATCCGCACCGCGATCCGTTTGCCGGCTCGCTGCGTTATCACCTGGGCCTGTCCACGCCCAACTCCGATGACTGCCGGATCTTCGTCGATGGCAAGGAGTACGCCTGGCGTGACGGTCAGGACGTCATGTTCGATGAGACCTACGTTCACTGGGTCAAGAACGAGACCGACCAGACCCGTGTGATTTTATTCTGTGACATCGAGCGTCCACTGACCAACCGCTTCATGACCCGTATCAACCGCAGCGTCAGCGCGTTTTTGGGCCGCGCCACCGCCCCGCAGAATCTCGACGACGAGCGCGTCGGCGGAATCAACCAGGCGTATGCGTTCAGCAAGCGTTTCAGTGATGGCTTCAGTGGCAAGGTCAAGCAGTTCAAGCGCGCCAACCCCAAGGCTTATCGCATATTGCGCCCTGTTCTGGCAGTGGCGGTACTGACGCTGCTGGGCTACTGGTTGTTTGGTTAAGCGACAGTGTTTCCGGTTTTCCCCTGATCCGGTTGATCGTGGCCTCTGCGAACAACCGGCATTCCGTTACCCGTCCAGACTCACATGCCGGCTCAACAGTGCGCGAAGCGCTGCAGGCTTGACCGGCTTGGGCAGGTAATCGAGCCCTGCCGCGTGCACCTGAGCGATCAACTCCGCACGCCCATCGGCACTGATAAGCACGCCCGGCACCGGTTGACCCAGTCGGGTACGCAGCCAGGCCATGAGTTCAGTACCGGTTTCGCCTTCATCAAGATGGTAATCCACCAGGGCAATCTGCGGCCGGACGCCATTGTTCAGCAGCGCTTCGCATTCCTGGCGATTGCGCGCGGTCCAGACCTGACAGCCCCAGCGTGACAGCAGACTGTGCATACCGATCAGGATGCTGTCTTCGTTGTCGACACACAGCACCTGCGTACCGTTCAGTGCGGGGCGGCTGACCTCAGGCAGTGTCGCGGGGACTGTCGCCTGGGGCGCGGCCAGCGGAACCCGTACGCTGAACACGCTGCCTTTGCCGGTCCAGGAGCGCACCTGCAAAGGATGCTCGAGAATGCGGCACAAACCATCGGCAATCGCCAGCCCCAGACCCAGCCCCTTGGCCGCGTGAGTCTTGTGGCTGTCGAGGCGTTTGAATTCTTCGAAGATCACCTTGCGCTTGTCTTCGGGAATGCCCGGACCGCGGTCCCAGACTTCCAGGCTCAGGCTGTCACCGTAGCGCCTGACACCCAGCAGAATAGGGCCTTTGGCATAGCGGAAAGCGTTGGTCAAAAAGTTCTGCAGCACCCGGCGCAACAGCTTGATATCGCTGTCGACGCGCAGTGAACTGCCCCTCACACGAAAACTCAGACCCTGCTCCTGGGCCAGCGCCTTGAATTCGGCACCCAGGGTGTCAAACAGCGCGCTGAGCGGGAACGGCTGACGGTCCGGGGTGATCTTGCCGTTTTCGATGCGGGAAATGTCCAGCAGATCGCTGATCAGGTCTTCGGCAGAGCGCAGCGAGCTGTCCAGGTGCCGAACCAGTTGCTGGGCGTCGCTGGAAATCCCTTCCTGCTGATGTGACAGCGCAGCGGAGAACAGCCGTGCAGCGTTCAAAGGCTGCATCAGGTCATGACTCACCGCGGCCAGGAAACGGGTTTTCGATTCGTTGGCGGCTTCAGCGGTGCCCTTGGCTTCGGTCAGCGCCTGGTTGAGCTGGGACAATTCGTGGGTACGTGCGGCTACCCGCTGCTCAAGGCTTTCATTGACGCCTTTGAGGGCGTGTTCGGCAGCGCGGAACTCGGTGATGTCGGTGAAACTCATGACGAACCCGCCGCCCGGCATCGGGTTGCCAATCAGCTCGATCACCTGCCCATTGGGAAACAACCGCTCCGAGGTGTGAGCGCGGCCCTGGCGCATCCAGTGCAGACGCCGCGCAACGTGAACCTCTGCCTCGCCCGGCCCGCAGAGTCCGCGCTCGGCGTTGTAACGGATAATGTCGGCAATCGGCCGGCCAACGCCGATCAGGCCTTCAGGGTAATTGAACAGCTCAAGGTAGCGACGATTCCAGGCCACCAGCCGCAAGGACTGGTCGACCACGCTGATGCCCTGGGTAATGTTTTCGATGGCCCCCTGCAGCAGCGCACGGTTGAACTGCAGGACTTCGGAGGCTTCGTCGGCGATGCGTACGACGTCTTCCAGCTGCATGTCGCGACCTTCGATAGCAGCCTTGACCACCGCGCGGGTCGAAGAGGTGCCGAGCACGCCGGCCAGCAGTCGCTCGGTATGCGCGATCCATTCACCGTCGGCATTCAGGCTGGGGTTGAAACCCTTGCCCTGCCGTTGGGCGAAGCGGATGAAACTCTGCCGCGCGCGGTCCTCACCGACGAAGCGTGCCGACAGGCTGAGCAGGTCCTCGATCTGTACCGCAAGCAGCGGGCGGCTGAAGTCGCGTCCCTGGGTTTCCTGGCCGATGAAACGACCCGCCTGCCAGTGCTCGGCCACTCGCGTGCGCGACAGCATCGACACCCAGGCGAACAACGTGCAGTTGCCGGCCATCGACAGCACCACGCCCTGGGTCATCGGCGAGATAGGCAGGTCGAACGGGTTGCTGTGCAGCCAGGAGAGCAGTGGGAAAGTGCTCAAAGACCAGCCCATGCCATGCGCCGCCACCGGCAGCACGAGGGTGTAGAACCAAATGAAGATACCGGCCGCCAGGCCTGCAAATACACCACGCCGATTGGCCTGCTTCCAGTACAGCGCACCGAACATCGCGGGAGCCAGCTGGGTGATCGCGGCAAAGGCGATCTGGCCGATGGTCGCCAGACTGGCCGTCGACCCGAGCATCCGGTAGCTGACGTAGGCCAGCAGGAGAATCATCACAATGCTGATGCGCCTGACAGAAAGCATCCAGTGGCGGAACGCTTCGAACGGCCGCTCGGTGTTTTTGCGTCTTAACAGCCATGGCAGCAGCATATCGTTGGAAATCATCGTCGACAGCGCCACGCAGGCGACGATCACCATGCCGGTTGCCGCCGATGCTCCGCCGATGAAGGCCAGCAGCGCGAGTGACGGGTGAGCGTGCGCCAGCGGCAGGCTGATCACGAACGAGTCGGGCAGCATGGAGCCGGGCAGGAGCATTTGTCCGGCCAGTGCAATCGGCACCACGAACAGCGCAGCCAGCGCCAGATAGGCCGGGAACACCCATTTGGCGAGATTCAGGTCCTGAGGCTCGATGTTCTCGACCACCGTCACGTGGAACTGGCGGGGCAGGCAGACAATCGCCATCATCGCCACGCCGGTCTGCACGAACATCGACGGCCAGTTGATCGTGTCTTTCCAGTATTCCTCGAGGCGTGGCGCGAGTTTGGCCTGATTGAACAGGTCGTCGAATCCGTCATACAGGCCGAACGTGACGAATACGCCTACCGCCATGAACGCAAACAGCTTGACCAGCGCCTCGAAAGCAATGGCCAGCACCATGCCGCGATGGTGTTCGGTGACATCCAGATTGCGTGCGCCGAAGACGATGGTGAACAGCGCGAGAATCAGCGACACCACCAGCGCGGTGTCCTGCGCGCGGGTGCCGGTGGAGTCAGCCACGGCACCGATCAGGATATTCACCCCCAGCACGATGCCTTTGAGCTGCAACGCGATGTACGGCAGCATGCCGATCAGGCAGATCAGCGCCACCATCACCGCCAGGGACTGGGACTTGCCATATCGAGCCGCGATGAAGTCGGCAATTGAAGTGATATTTTCCTGCTTGCTGATCAGCACCATTTTTTGCAGTACCCAGGGCGCCAGTACCATCAGCACGATGGGCCCCAGATAAATCGGCAGAAACGACCATAACTGCTCGGCGGCCTGACCCACTGCGCCGAAAAACGTCCAGCTGGTGCAGTACACCGCCAGCGACAGGCTGTAGACCCAGGCGCGCATGGTCGGGCGCAGCGACGCACTGTATCGGTCGCCGTAGAAGGCGATGGCGAACATGATGGCCATATAGGTAAGAGCAACGGCCGCAATCAGCCCGCTGGACAGCGACATATCAAATTCCACACCGTATCGATAACGCGCAGTCTCGCACGATGGCCGCGCTTCGTCTTTGTCGACCAAGGTCGAGCGTGGCGCGGTGTCGCAGCTGCCCCGACAAAGCCCGAAGTGATAAAAATAGCGACACAGGTTTTGTAAAAGAAAATGTCCTATCGACATTCGGCGGCGTTACGTCTTCAATGTGCCTCGGATTGGCCGCTGCGTCAGTTCTCCCCAGCCTCTCAGGACCACGGACGATGAGCCAACAGTCACAATTCAGCCTGCTCGGGAAACGCCGTTTCCTGCCGTTTTTCATCACGCAGTCCCTCGGGGTATTCAATGACAACATCTTCAAGCAGTCATTGATCCTTGCCATCCTTTACAAGCTGAGCATCGACGGGGATCGCTCGATCTACGTCAACCTGTGCGCCTTGCTGTTCATCCTGCCGTTCTTTCTGTTCTCGGCGCTGGCCGGGCAGTTCGGTGAGAAGTACCCCAAGGACAAGTTGATCCGGATCATCAAGTTCGGCGAGATCGTCATCATGGTGGTCGGCGCCGCAGGCTTTCTGTTCAATCATCTGGAGTTGATGCTGGCCGCGCTGTTCGCCATGGGTACGCACTCGGCGCTGTTCGGGCCGGTCAAATATTCGATCCTGCCCCAGCACCTGCGCGAGAGCGAATTGGTCGGCGGCAACGCGCTGGTCGAGATGGGCACCTTTCTGGCGATTCTGGCCGGCACCATCAGCGCGGGTGTGATGATGTCTTCTTCGCACTATGCCTGGGTGGTGGCGGCTGCCATCGTGCTGGTCGCCTGCCTGGGGTTCCTGGCCAGCTTCGGTATCCCGCGCGCCGATGCTGCCTCGCCGGAGATGAAGCTCAACTGGAACATCTTTACCCAGTCATGGGCCACCTTGCGCATGGGGCTTGGGCAGACGCCCGCGGTTTCGCGCTCGATTGTCGGTAACTCGTGGTTCTGGTTCGTGGGCGCTATCTACCTGACGCAGATCCCGGCCTATGCCAAGGAATGGATGTACGGCGATGAAACGGTCGTTACGCTGATTCTGGCCGTATTCTCGATTGGCATCGCGCTGGGCTCGTTACTCTGCGAGCGCTTGTCCGGGCATAAGGTCGAGATCGGGCTGGTGCCGTTCGGCTCGATGGGCCTGACGATTTTTGGCCTGCTGCTGTGGTGGCATTCGGGCGGTTTCCCGCAGAACGTGCAGGCCAACGACTGGCTGGCGGTGCTGTCCTCAGGGCAGGGCTGGCTGGTGCTGTTCGATATTCTGGGTATCGGCGTATTCGGTGGCTTTTACATCGTGCCGCTGTACGCCTTGATCCAGTCGCGCACGCCGCTGAAAGAGCGCTCGCGCGTCATCGCCGCCAACAACATTCTCAACGCGCTGTTCATGGTGGTCTCGGCGATTGTTTCGATCCTGCTGCTGAGCGTTGCCAAACTGTCGATTCCGCAGCTGTTTCTGGCCGTGTCGGTGATGAACATCGCGGTCAACATCTACATCTTCAAGATCGTCCCCGAGTTCACCATGCGCTTCATGATCTGGCTGCTTGGCCATTCCATGTACCGCGTCGAACACCGCAATCTGGATCGGATCCCGGACGAAGGCGCGGCGCTGCTGGTCTGCAACCATGTGTCCTTTGTCGATGCATTGCTGATTGCCGGTGCTGTGAGGCGCCCGATCCGCTTTGTCATGTACTACAAGATCTACCAGCTGCCCGTGCTCAACTTCATCTTTCGCACAGCCGGGACCATCCCCATTGCCGGGCGTAACGAAGACATGGACATCTACGAAAAGTCGTTCAAGCGCATCGCCCAGTACCTCGCGGAAGGCGAACTGGTGTGCATCTTCCCGGAAGGCAAACTGACCACCGACGGCGAAATCAACGGCTTCAAGAACGGCATGAGCCGCATCATCCAGGAAACCCCGGTACCGGTCATTCCACTGGCACTGCAAGGCCTGTGGGGCAGCTTCTTCAGCCGCGACCCGAGCAAGACCCTGTTTCGCCGCCTCTGGTCTCGCGTCGTACTGGTGGCCGGTTCACCCATTGCCGCTGACGTGGCAACCCCCGTGGACGTGCGCGAAGAAGTCAAAGCGCTGAGAGGGAAAGTGCAGTAGCGTCTGCGCTCCGTACGACTGACGTGCCAATCACTTCGGATTGGCACGATAGCCAAAGGTGACCTGAGCTGGAACCCACATCCACCTGACATCGCAGAACCGCCGTGTGACGCGGAGCGTCACGAACTGCATTCCCACGCGGAGCATGGGAACGATAGTCAACCGTCCAACTTTTTGGGGTCAGTTCACTGGGGCGTGGGAACGACAGTCAACTGGCATCAACGGACGGACGTATTCTCTTCCTCCGGCATCTTCCTGAAATACGTCGACAGCAACGCCCCGGAAATATTGTGCCAGACACTGAACAGCGCGCTCGGCACCGCCGCCAGCGGCGAGAAATGCGCACTGGCCAGCGCAGCGCCCAGCCCCGAGTTCTGCATACCGACCTCCAGCGCCAGCGACTTGCGTTGCGCCAATGGCAGCTTGAAAACCTTGCCAGTGAAATACCCCAACAGAAAACCGAACGTGTTGTGCAGAATCACCACCGCCATGATCAGCAGGCCGGATTCAGCGATTTTCGCCTGACTGGCGGCGACCACCGCACAGACGATCATCACAATACTGACCACCGACACCAGCGGCAGCACGTCTACCGCATAGCTGACCCGCGCGCCTAACAGACGCTGGGCAACCACACCCAACACAATCGGCAGCATGACCAGTTGCAGGATCGACCAGAACATATCGAGGAAAGACACCGGCAGCCACGCCGAAGCGAGGAACCAGATCAGGGTCGGGGTCAGCAGCGGGGCGAGCAGGGTAGTGACCGCAGCGATCGCCACCGCCAGCGCCAGATCACCCTTTGCCAGCCAGGCCATGACGTTGGATGAAGTGCCGCTCGGACAGCAGCCGACCAGAATCACGCCCACGGCGATCTCCGGCGGCAGTTGAAACACCTGGCACAGCAACCAGGCCACACCGGGCATGATCACGAAGTGCGCAATCACACCCAGCGCCACTCGCCACGGGTTACGCGCCACTTCGGAAAAGTCGTCGAGTTTCAGGGTCAGGCCCATGCCGAACATGACCAGCCCGAGTAGCGGCACGATCCAGCTCTTAAGGCCAATGAATGCCTGCGGAAAAAGGAACGCCAGAATGGCGAACAACAACACCCAGTAGGCAAACGTGTTGCCGACAAAACGACTCAAGGCTGCCAACGCACGCATGGCCTGTTCCTTCTTGTTGAATAACCAGGATGAAATGAATGCGCCGTCTGACGAGACGGCGCGGTGTTTCGAGCGGCAGTGCTGCAAAAGCGCGTATCAGATGCCCTGCGGAATCTCTTCGCCGCCCAATGCCTCGAACAGCTCCGGCAGGAACTCGCCGAAGGTCAGCATCATCAGCGTGAAGCTGGCGTCCAGTTGCCCCAACGCTTCGTCACCACCGTCCTGTTCGGCCTGATCCTGCAGCAGATCCTCGAACTTCAGACGCTTGACCACCAGTTTATCGTCCAGCACGAACGACAATTTGTCCTGCCAGGCCAGCGACAGCTGGGTCACGACCTTGCCTGTGCTCAGGTGCAGCTGGATTTCGTCGCCGGTCAGGTCCTGACGCTTGCAGCGCACGATGCCGCCGTCTTCATGGGTGTCGCGCAGCTCGCACTCGTCCAGCACGAAGAAGTTGTCGGCTGCTTTCTGGGTCTTGACCCAGTCGGTCATGGTCGCACTCGGTGAAACCTTGACCGTCAGCGGACGTACCGGCAGCGAGCCGATGACCTCGCGCAGGGTGGACAACAGGTCCTCGGCGCGTTTCGGAGTGGAGGCATTGACCAGGATCAGGCCCTGTTTCGGCGCGATGGCGGCGAAGGTGGCGGAGCGGCGGATAAAGGCGCGCGGCAGGAACGCCTGGATGATTTCATCCTTGAGCTGATCGCGTTCCTTCTTGTAGACCTTGCGCATCTGCTCGGCTTCGATCTCGTCGACCTTTTCCTTGAGCGCGTCACGCACGACGCTGCCCGGCAGAATGCGTTCTTCCTTGCGTGCGGCGATCAGCATGAAGTCCTGACTGATGTGTACCAATGGAGCGTCTTCGCCCTTGCCGAAAGGAGCGACGAAACCATAGGTGGCTACCTCCTGGCTGGCGCAGGCGCGCGCCGGCTTGGTCGCCAGTGCTGTCTCCAGCGCTTCGGCATCAAAAGGCACGTCCTGGGTCAGGCGATAGACAAGCAGGTTTTTGAACCACATGAGGTGAATCTCTCTTTCTATACAAAGGCGGGCATTATTCGCTCCTCAGCCGCTGGGGCCAACCCTGTACAGAGCGTTTGTAAGCCTTTGGAAGGATTATAAAAATTATTTAAAAAAGTGCTTGCCAGAGTACAGGTCGCTCCGTAGAATGCGCGCCACACCGAGAGTGAAGGGTGATTAGCTCAGCTGGGAGAGCAGCTGCCTTACAAGCAGCGGGTCGGCGGTTCGATCCCGTCATCACCCACCAAACTCGCTTTTAGTGTTACGCGCAGCGGTAGTTCAGTCGGTTAGAATACCGGCCTGTCACGCCGGGGGTCGCGGGTTCGAGTCCCGTCCGCTGCGCCATATTCCGCTTCAAGGCCCTTGAACTCCTTGAAGCAAACAGAAAGCCCGCCCAGTGCGGGCTTTTTGCTTTCTGTCGTTTGGAAATTCCAACCCCCTCGTGCAATGCCCCCGCGGCAGTTCTATTGAAGTTCTGTAAGAATTATTCTTCGCGAATGTAAGTAATTTCCTTAAATATTGAAGTTAAAACCAGGCTTGTTAGTTAGCCTCGGTGAACGCTTGATTTATCCTCTTTGCTGGTATTAGCTGAATGGGTTGATCGGGTATCCAGACATCAGCAATGCTCTTGATTACCCAGAATAATTAATCCAAGCCGACCGCCGAATCGAGGCGGTCTGATACTGTAGTGAGTTAAGGGATAACTATGAAAAATCGTTTTAAACTGCTTGCAGGCACCACTGCGCTGGTCTTGTCGATGGGCGTGATGGCCTCGCCAGCACTGCACACGGCGACCATTGACCGGCACGGCAATATTGTCGAGCAGTCTTCGCCCTGGATAGCGTCGGTGGACTACTCCACCCAGAAAGACTACTTCGCCAACTATAAAGTGATCTTCAATGAAGGCCATTTTAAAAAGGCGCCTGGCTTCTGTTCGGTCTCTTCCATTGATACCAGCGATCATGAACGGCTGTTCTACGGGCACGCCAAGTTGGGCGGCGCTGCAACTACAGAGCAGGTCAATGTATTGGGGCTTATGGTCGGTAAACGAGGTGCCTCGGGTGATTCCTCGATGAGTTTTCAGTTGGCGTGCAGTAATTGATTCAATGAACCCCGCCTGGCGCGGGGTTTTTTACGGCGGTCCGATCTGGCAGCGCACCGTCCGGCTTTCCATCCAGCGCATTTGCGCAGATCATTCCTCCACCTCCCAACAAGAAAGGACGTGTCATGAGCCTGCCTCTTCAGGGCATCAAGGTGGTGGAGCTGGGTCAGCTCATTGCCGGGCCTTTCGCGGCGAAGATCCTTGCCGAGTTCGGTGCCGAGGTCATCAAGGTCGAGCCGCCGCTGACCGGGGATCCCCTGCGCAAATGGCGTTTGCTACATAACGGCACGTCCGTCTGGTGGGCGGTGCAGTCCCGCAACAAACGGTCGGTGACCCTTGATCTGCGCCAGCCTCAAGCGCAGGAAATGGCACGACGGTTGATCCGGGATGCCGATGTACTGGTCGAGAACTTTCGCCCCGGCACGCTTGAAGGCTGGGGGTTGAGCTGGGAAGCGCTGCACGCCCTCAATCCGAAACTGATCATGCTGCGTGTCTCTGGCTACGGGCAGACCGGGCCGTATCGCGACCGGCCGGGGTTTGGCGTGATCGGCGAGGCCATGGGCGGTTTGCGTCATCTGTCCGGTGAGGCAGGGCGCACGCCAGTGCGTGTCGGCGTATCGATTGGTGATTCGCTGTCTGCGCTACACGGTGTGATCGGCGTTCTGCTGGCGCTTCGTCACCGCGAGCAGAATGGCGGCGAGGGGCAGCAGATAGATGTCGCGTTGTACGAGTCAGTGTTCAACATGATGGAAAGCCTGATTCCCGAGTACTCGGTATTCGATACTGTCCGCGAGCCGGCTGGCAGCAGCCTGCCAGGCATCGCTCCGAGCAATGCCTATCGTTGCAATGACGGCAAGTACGCGTTGATCGCGGGCAATGGCGACAGTATCTTCCGGCGCCTGATGGAAAAGATCGGCCGTATGGACCTGGCCAGCGACCCCGAGCTTGAGCATAACGACGGGCGGGTCAGGCACGTGGCGCGTATCGATGCGGCCATTTCGACCTGGACTGCCGAACGCTCGATGGACGAAGTCCTTGCAGCGCTCAACGAAGCACGTATCCCGGCTGGCAAGATCTACGACGCTGCCGACATCGCCAGTGACCCGCATTATCAGGCGCGGGACATGCTGTTGCAGGGCACGCTGGACGACGGAACACCCGTCACCCTTCCGGGGATTGTGCCTAAACTTCAAGACACGCCGGGTCAGGTAAGATCGTCTGCGCCGACACTCGGTCAACACACCGATGCCGTGCTTGAAGCACATGGCATCGACGCTGCCACACGTGCCGAGTGGCGTCGGCTTGGCATTATCTGATCCGAAACGTAGCCGTTGTCGTAAAACAGAACTCTATTCCAAACGGAGCTGATCCCGTGATTGATCATCTGGACCACCTGGTACTGACCACTGCCGATATCGACGCTTGCAAGGACTTTTACGTACGTGTCCTGGGTATGACCCCTGAACGCTTTCGTCAGGGGCGTCTGGCATTCCGCTTCGGCAATCAGAAAGTCAATGTCCATGAACGCGGCAAGGAGTTCGAGCCCAAGGCCCATTTGCCAGTACCGGGTGCGCTGGATCTGTGTTTCATCGCCACCATCCCGCTGGAGCAGGTGATTGTGCACCTGCAGGAGCAGGACTGGCCGATCGTTGAAGGCCCAGTCGAGCGCACCGGTGCTACCGGGCCGATCTGGTCGGTGTATGTGCGTGATCCGGATCTGAACCTGATCGAAATTTCCGAGCCAGCGGCTGATGTGTCGATTTAATCGCGCTCGATGAGGGCGGCTGCATCACAGCATCAGCAGCCCTTCGCAGGCGCTCCGTCCTTCGGCACGAACGCGCCCTTGTCGCCTGGCTTGGTGATGATGTACGCACGTCGCCAGGGCTGATCATCGATCAGCTTCCAGCGATGGCCGGGGCCTGTGGTGTCCTGCGCCAGCAACACTTCCCCAGGGTGCAGGACAAAGTTTTCGCCGCCGGTGGTGGAAAATTCCAGCGTGCCGGACAGGGTGATCACGTACTGCTCTTCGGGTGCCGGATGCCAGTCAAAGGACGAGTGCGCCGGGGTTTCCTTGAAGTGCAGGGCGCTGACATCGGTCATGGCTTTTTGATCGATCGAACCCTCGATGACGTGTGACAGATTGTCGGGGCCTGTGCACAGGCGGTAGGCCTTGATGCCCTCAGTGACAACCAGAGGCGGCTTCTTGGTGGCATAGGCTGCGCTGACCGGCAACAGGGCTGCTGCGGCGATCACGGCCAGGCTTGCCAACTGGCGGGCTGTCGAGCGCGTTGAGCGAAAACGAGTGGTCGGTTGCATAAAAACGTTCCTGAGCACGACAAACTGCGTAAGCCCTGGTCGCCAGTCGCGATGGTCGACGCAGGGGCTGGGCAGACTCGCCCACGCCGCGGATCGAAGCACATCCCGGAATGCTTAAAAATTATCTTTAATTTCATGTTGTTCGGCGCTGGCCAACCTACGTAACGTCATATTCATCTATGTCACTCGCCGTGCCGGGTTTCCTTACGCTCATGACTCAATCAGTCAGGCTTTCAAGGAGCCCCGGATGCACCCCAGAAAAAGACTCTACAAACGATCCATCGATCAGCACCCCGACATGCCGACGCTCAGCGCGCCGTTCGATCATCCTGACGATGCGGCGCGTTATGCCCATGAGCGGATCGGCGACCGGCGTGATCGCGAATACGGCGGGTTCATTCTGGTTCGCAGGGACGGCAAGTACGTTGCGACCGAGCCCATGAACGGCAGCCAGTTCAGCTTCGATCCCAACGAGGTTTTCCCGCGCAACGAGCAGGAAGGTTATGTGCTCTACCCGCAAGGGCATGACGACTATGCGGTCTACCATTCTCACCCGTCACTGCAGGCCGGGCTGGACGAGTGGCCGGACAGTGAAAAGGTCACTTACCCGAACAGTTTTTCAGTCGGCGACATTTATGCGGTGATCGACGATCAGGAGGTGTGTGCGGCGACCTATCTTTCCGGGCCTGACGGTTCCCTGATCAAATACACGCTGTCTCGCTCTGCCGCCGAAGACACCCTGTTTGCGCGTGTCTCCGGTCCGCAGAGCATGCCGCACCTGTGTGAACTCAGTCAGATCCACAAGGCGTTGCAGAACCTCAGCATGATGCCCAGTGATGTGGTGCGCCTGCTGGCCGGTGCCGGGGATCTGCACGTGATAGTGCCCAGCCGACTGTGGGGGCGGGCAGGCAAAGTGCCGGCCGACTGGCAGCCTTACCCGGACGACGCTGCCGCTCGTACACCTCCCGCCAAATCGCCCGCAAGCTGCGACGCGCAATGGCCACCCCGACCCCTGAGCCTCAGCGCGCCGTTCGATAGCGCCGATGAGGCTGCACGTTATGCACATGGCCGTATCGGCAGTCGTATTCATTCGCAGATCATCGGTTGTCTTCTGTTCAATCCGGTCGAGCGAGCCTATCGGATTGCCGAGCCGATTCTCGATGACGGCATGCCGGTGTATGCGCCGTGTTCGGCGTTCCATCCCGATGCGTATTACCGGCCTGCATTGCCGGACGGCTACCGTGTAGACGGCATGTATTTCTGCTCTGCCAATCTGGCCGTCGAGAGCGGGCGTGAAGTCATCAACGATTTCTTCGCGCCGGATGACCTGCACCGGATGTTCAGTTACCGGCACAAACCGGCACAGCGCCGCAAAGGCTTGCCGATTCGCTATGGTTTCGAGATGTCCGCCGTTTATTTCTCGGCAGCCGACGGCGCGCTGCTCTGTTACACCCCCAGTCAGTCCGCCGAGGAGTTTCAACTGTTGCAAAGCGTATCGCGCGTGTACTCAGGGGCCGAGTCCGTTCAGGCGCAACTCGCGGCCGGTACCCTCAGCGTGCAGGATTTCGTCCTTCGAGTGGCGCGGGCCGGGCTTCTGCGCGTGCTGCAGACCAGTGAGCGCTGGCCTGATGCCGGGGTGATCAGGCCCGTGGCCTGAGCCCTGCGCAGCGAGCCAGCGCCTTGCCTTCGCGAATCACAAACTGAACTGCAACTGAACAATGCGGTACAGATACGGGAAAACCTTTGGATACCTGAACTTATCGGCGTTTTCTGCCTCTCATGCCGGTAGCCATTGATCGCGGCGGCCTGATAAGCTCGCGGCTTTACTCGTTTGCCCTTTTGGCGCATGAACAAGGAATTAGCATGAAACAGCATCGGTTGGCAGCGGCGATTGCCCTGGTCGGTCTGGTACTCGCAGGTTGTGATAAGCAAGCCAGCACCGTAGAGCTGAAAACCCCAGCACAAAAAGCGTCTTATGGCATCGGTCTGAACATGGGCAAAAGCCTGGCTCAGGAAGGTATGGATGATCTGGATTCCAAGGCTGTAGCCCTGGGTATCGAAGATGCTGTCGGCAAGAAAGATCAGAAACTCAAGGATGAAGAGCTGGTTGAAGCCTTCTCCGCGCTGCAAAAGCGTTCCGAAGAGCGTCTGGCGAAGATGAGCGAAGAAGCTTCTGCCGCTGGCAAGAAATTCCTCGAAGAGAACGGTAAAAAGGACGGCGTGGTCACCACCGCTTCCGGCCTGCAGTATCAGATCATCAAGAAAGCCGATGGCGCTCAGCCCAAGCCTACCGATGTTGTGACTGTTCACTACGAAGGCAAGCTGATCGACGGCAAGGTCTTCGACAGTTCCGTTGAGCGCGGCAGCCCGATCGATCTGCCGGTTGGCGGTGTGATTCCGGGTTGGGTCGAAGGTCTGCAGCTGATGCACGTCGGCGAGAAGATCAAACTCTTCATCCCGAGTGATCTGGCTTACGGCGCACAGAGCCCGAGCCCGGCGATCCCTGCCAACTCGGTACTGGTGTTCGATCTCGAACTGCTGGGTATCAAGGACCCTGCAGCGGCACCGACGCCTGGTGCTGATGCCGACGAAGAAGAGGCAGCTCCTGCCGCTTCGGCTCCGGCCAAGAAGTAACGCACCACCTGGCTACAGAAAACGCCCTGTCTCGACAGGGCGTTTTTGTGTCCGGCTTATTTGCCGAACGCTTGGCCATTCGGGTAGTCCCACTACCATGGATGCATGCAAAAGCATTGTCCGACAGTCTGGCAATATCAAGGCACTCGTTTCATAGAGGGTGTCGGGTTCACACGTTTGTAGTTTTTTTGTGAGTAAAAAACGCCCGATTTGACTATGGCCCCCCGAAAACGGGGTGTTGAGGCTGGAAAAAAGCCGCTGTTCACAAGGTTATCCACAATTATTGTGGATAACCTTGTGGCACTGGCCAGGCAGGTTCAGCGGATCTGCTTTATCGAACGACATTTTGCTGAACGGGAGTGGGTATGAAAGCACCGTGGAATTTTATCCGTTATCTGCCCGGAGCCCGGCGTCTGCTGGCGGCTGGACGCTTGCCAGGATTGCTGTTCGCTGTCGCGCGCAAGGGCAACAGTGAAGGCAGTCGTCTGGGCAAACTCAAGGAAGACCTGCGTTTGCTGCAGGCCTTGTGCCTGGCTTACTGGCGGGGCGAATACCGCGCCATCAGCCCTAAAGCGATCCTGTCCATTGTCGCCGGTCTGATGTACTTCCTCAGCCCGCTGGATGCGATCCCCGACTGGATACCCGGCCTCGGCATGCTCGATGACATCGCCGTGCTGGCGTGGGTTACCAAGCACCTGAGCAATGAGCTGGACGCCTTTCGTGCGTGGCGCGCGCAGCAATCGCCCGAGAAACTCATCGTGGTCGAGCAGTTGCCGAAGACTCAGGCACTGCTGGAGCAAGAGCGAGGCAAGGTGTAAGTCTCACGGATTGAACACAAGCCCTGGCGTTCCGCTGTTAAGATGCCTGCCTATGGATCAAGCCTGATCAGTGTGCAGTCGTGTAGTACAAGGTGACTCTATGGATCTTCAAGTGATATCCCGTGACGGGGAGCCTGAATACGCAGTGCTGCCCTGGGCGCAGTATCAAGCGCTGCTCAAGGCTGCCGGACTGGCCGGCAAACCTTCCAGCGAGCCCGCTGCATCGACTTCCGGCACCGCTGCCAGTGAGCTTCCCGGGTTCGATCAGTTGCGTGCATTGCGCGAGGCCAAGGGCCTTGAAGCGGCGAGCCTGGCGCGTACCGTCGGGATCAGCCCGTCCTATCTGGAATTGATCGAGAACGGTACTCGTGAGCCGGACGGCGCCATCAAGCGCAGCCTGGCGTGGGAGCTCGGGGTGCCGGGCTGGCGAGGTGAGTCGTGAGCGTGCGCATCAGTCGTCAGCATTGGGATGGGCTGCTCAATGAGCTCGATCTGGCCCGTCGCCAACGGCATCTGCTGACCTATCGCGCGCTGGTGGAGCGCCTGCAACTGCCCAGCCCGGCCATGCAGACCCTGACCGCCGCCCTTGAGCACCTGGCCGCCATGGATGCCCGCGCTGAACAGCCCTTGCGCAGTTCGCTGGTCATCAGCCAGGGCGCAAGCCGCCTGCCGCGTCCCGGTTTTTTCGAGTGCGCTGAACGACTGGGCCGCTTCACCGGACCTTCGGACGGCGTCGCGGCAGCCTCATGGCACGCCTCGGAAGTGGTTCGGGTGTTCGAATACAGTTATCCGGAAGTTGAAGCGCAGTAGGGGTATGACACCGGCCCTCACGCCTGCATCAACAAATCCAGCCGCGTCGAATCGATGACGTGAATGCTGGCGCCGGCGACATCCTTGGCGAAGTGCTTGGCCTGTGAAGCGAGGTCGGCCAACTGGCTGGCATCGACCAGCGTGCAGCTTTCTTCATGCAGGTGCACAACGCCAATCGACAGCGACAGCAGGGGAAATTCCTGGCGTTGGCCCTGGCGATTGAGGGCGATGAAGCAACCGGCTTCCAGGTGTTCTGCGCGGTAGAAACGGCGGCATTGATTCTGAAAATCATCCAGCAGGGTTTTCAGGCGTCGTTCCCAGTCATCAAAGCCCAGCACCATCAGAAAATCATCCCCGCCGATGTGCCCGACAAAGTCTCTGGCCGGATCGATGCGGTCGTTCAGGCATTGCGCCAGACACAACAGCACCTCGTCGCCACGCGCATAACCGTAGATGTCGTTGAAGGGCTTGAAGCTGTCGATATCCACGTAGCAGATCATCGACGCACGGCCTTGCTGCAGCAGTCGAGTCAGGCATTGCTGAATCGGAACGTTGCCGGGCAGCAGGGTCAGCGGGTTGGCGTAACGTGCCTGCTGGATCTTCATTTCGGTAATCAGCTTGAGCACGTCGATCACCCGGCCCAGCCCCAGATAGGCACCGTTCGAGGTGATGATGAAATCCTCCTCGATGCGCTGCCGGGCGCGGCTGGTCAACAGCCGGCTGACCTGTTGCAGCGAGTGGCTGACTTCCACGGCCAGAAAGTCACTGCTCATCAGGCGGCTGATCGGTTTGCGGGCAAACAGCTCGGTGCCGAAGGGCTTGAGCAGGGCCTCGGACAACGAGTGCCGGTGGACGATGCCACACGGTCGGGCGTCGTCATCCAGCACCGCCAGCGAGTTGAGGTTGGCCTGCCTGCGAAACGCTTCCAGCACTTCAGCCGTGGGGGTGGACTGGCTGACCGATGGCTGCGGATTGAGCAGCGCAGACAGGTCGGCCGCTTCTTCGTTGAGCGGCACCACGGTGATCTCTGTTTTTGGCAACATGGCGCGGGTGTCGCGCGGCGGGCGCTCCTGAGGACGCGCCAGCAGATAGCCTTGAACCAGGTTCACGCCCATGTCTTTCAGCGTCGCCAGCTCTTCCGGCAATTCGATGCCTTCGGCAATCACCGTCGCCCTGGAGGCCTTGGCCATCTGCAGCATGGAGCCGACGAACTCGCGCTTCACCGCATCCTGGTGAATGCCGTCGATGAAGTGCCGATCGATTTTCACGTAGTCCGGACGCAGCTCCGACCAGAGTCGCAAGCTCGAATAACCGGCACCCAGATCGTCCAGCGCGATGGAAAAACCCATGTCGCGGTAGTGGTGCAAGGCGTTGTACAGCAGGTCGAAATCATCGGTGGGCATCTGCTCGGTCAGTTCGATGACCACGTCCTTGGGCGCGATCTGGTAGCGACGCAGCATTTCCAGGGTCCGGCCCGGAGGGTGAGAGGTTTCGAGCAGCGATTCGGGAGAGACGTTGAGAAACAGCTTGCCTGGCAACTTCTGCTGACTGAAACGTCGGCAGGCGCTGTCCCGGCAACTCAACTCCAGCTCGCTCAGGCGACCGGCCTGGCGGGCGATGGCGAACAGGTTCAAGGGCGAGTGCAGGGCGCTGTTGGAAGGGCCGCGGGTCAGGGCTTCATAGCCCAGAATCCGGTGCTCCGACAGCGAGACGATGGGCTGGAACAAACTGTGCAAATCACCACGAGCCAGAATGGAACTCAGTGCGCTCAGCTGCTCTGTTATGGTCATGGTCGTCTCGGAGAGAATGAAAAAGGGCTGAACGATTTCGCGTTCAGCCCCGTATTTCACGACAGCTTCATGACTGTTTGATGACGTTGAAGCTAAATGGCCATCAATGAGCCTGTGTTACTTTTTCGCGACCGCTGCACTCAGACCCAGGTAGTCGATGAGAATGCGCCCGGTCTCTGCCAGGTAGGCATCGTCCTCGGGTTTGGTCTTCTCGTCTTCCACCGGCAGCGCGTCTTCGTCTTCCTTCTTCAGCTCTTTGAGCGGCTCTTCACCCTTGGCCTTGCGGCGGGTGTTTTCCAGCGCAAGTTGCTTGCTTTCGATAGAGGCATGCTCGGCACGACGGTCGGCTTCATTGAGGCTGACGGTCTTCTCGTTCATCAGCTTCTTGGCCAGCGCCAGGCGATCCTCGATGAACACGAACTCGGCGTCTTTGGCCGAACGTGCTTCGTGACGCGCCTGCAGCTGGGCAAGGAACGGCTTGAACGGATCAATGGCCGGCTTGATCGCCGGTTTGATGCTGTCCCACGGCATGGCCTCGGGCAGGGCGCTCTCGCCGATTTCCTTGGTGTCGATCAGCGACGGGTAAGTGATGTCCGGTACTACGCCCTGATGCTGGGTGCTCTGACCGGAAACCCGGTAGAACTTGGCCAGCGTCAGCTTCAGTTCGCCGTGATTGAGCGGCTGAATGGTCTGCACGGTGCCTTTACCGAAGGTCTGACCACCGATCACCAGCGCACGGTGATAATCCTGCATCGCCCCGGCGAAAATCTCCGACGCCGACGCAGACAAGCGGTTGACCAGCAGTGCCATCGGGCCTTTGTAGAACGCGCCCTTGGCTTCGTCTTCCAGCACGTCGACCTTGCCGTCGGCATTGCGCACCAGCACGGTCGGGCCCTTGTCGATGAACAGGCTGGTCAGCTCGGTGGCTTCCTGCAACGAACCGCCACCGTTGTTGCGCAGATCCAGTACCACACCGTCGACCTTCTCGGCCTGCAATTCGGTGAGCAGTTTCTTCACGTCACGGGTGGTGCTCTTGTATTCCGGATCGCCGGCACGGTAGGCCTTGAAGTCCAGATAGAAGGCCGGAATGTCGATGACCCCGAGCTTGTAGTCCTTGCCATCCTGCTTGAGGTGCAGGATCGACTTCTTGGCCGCCTGCTCTTCAAGTTTCACCGCTTCACGGGTGATGGCGACGATCTTGGTGGTCTGGTCATTCGGCGCATTGCTGGCCGGGATGATCTCCAGGCGAACCACGGAGCCTTTCGGACCGCGGATCAGCTTGACCACTTCATCCAGACGCCAGCCGATCACGTCGACCATTTCCTTGTCGCCCTGGGCAACGGCCACGATCTTGTCGGCCGGTGCGACCTGCTTGGTCTTGGCCGCAGGACCTGCCGGGACCAGACGCACGATCTTGACGTTGTCGTTATCGCTCTGCAACACGGCGCCGATGCCTTCCAGCGACAGGCTCATGTTGATGTCGAAGTTCTCCGCGCTGTCAGGTGACAGGTAGTTGGTGTGCGGATCGTAGGACATGGCGAACGTGTTGATGTAGGCCTGGAAGATATCTTCGGCACGGGTCTGATTCAGACGCGCCTGCTGATTCTTGTAGCGCTTGGTCAGGGTTTCCTGAATCTTCGCCGGGTCCTTGCCTGCAATCTTCAAACGCAGGACTTCATCCTTGATGCGCTTGCGCCACAGTTCGTCGAGCTCGGCTGTATCCTTGGGCCATGCGGCGTCCTTGCGGTCGACCAGCAGGGTTTCCTTGGTATTGAAGTCGAGCTTGTCGACGCCCTTGGCCAACTCGCCCAGCGCAAAGTTCAGACGTGCGTTGACGCGGTCCAGATAGCGCTTGTAGATGATGAAGCCGGCGTTCAGGTCGCCGCTTTTCAGGAAGTCGTCGAACTGGAACTGCCATTTGTCGAAATCGGCAATGTCGCTGGCCATGAAATAGCTGCGCGAGGGGTCCAGTTGCTTGATGTAGCTCTGGTAAATAATCGCCGAACGCTTGTCGTCCAGGGGCGGCTTGCTGTAGTGATGTCGTTTGAGCAGCTCAACCACGTTGAGGCTGGCAATCACTTCGTCGCGGTCCGGCTGAAGATTATCCCAGCTGTTGGCGGCAAAGGTACTGGCTGACATCGGCAAAACGCTAAGGCCGACAAACAGTGCGAGGGCAGTGCTGGGGAATAATTGCTTCATGCTGATTCGACGCGAGGACAATTGATAACGCATATTAGGCCGTCTTTGAGGTCGCCGGTTCCTTTGGACCCGGCCGCATAATGCAAAAGCCCGGGCAAAACAGCCACGGGCTCAGTCTGGACTCACTATGGAGGCACCGTGAAGGCATTGCAAGGCGTTGAAGGACATGTGGAATGGGTCGAGGAGCCGAGTCCGGCCCTCGATGTGGGGCAGGTACGTATCAAAGTGGCTGCGGCAGGTTTGAATCGTGCCGATCTGTTACAGCGCGAAGGCAAGTATCCGCCGCCGCCTGGAGTCACCCAGACACTGGGTCTGGAGTGCTCCGGCGTGATCGCCGAAGTCGGTCCGGGTTCGTCCTGGGTGGTCGGAGACCGCGTCTGTGCGCTGTTGGCGGGCGGGGCGATGGCCGAAGAAGTGGTGGTCGATGGGCGACACGTGCTGCCGGTTCCGGAAGGTCTGTCGCTGCACGAGGCGGCGGCCATTCCCGAGGTCTATGCCACGGCGTGGCTGAACCTGTTCGAACTCGCCGGGCTCAAGCCTGGCGAGAGGGTTTTGCTGCACGCTGGCGCAAGTGGGGTTGGTTCAGCCGGGATTCAGCTTTGCAAGGCATTTGGCAACCCGGTGTGGGTCAGCGTCGGCTCGGCCGAACGGCTGGCCTATTGCGTCGAACTGGGGGCGCAGGGCGGTGTGGTGCGCAGCGAAAGTCTTGAAGGCCTGAGCGACTTTGCACCGTTCAACGTCATTCTCGACCCGGTGGGGGCGAGCTACGCCGAGCTCAACGTCAAACTGCTGGCTCTGGACGGTCGCTGGGTGCTGATCGGCATCATGAGCGGCCGCGAAGCACAGGTGGACCTGGCTCACGTACTGGGCAAGCGTATCCAGTTGATGGGTTCGACCTTGCGCAGCCGCGACGACACGTTCAAGGCCGACCTGCTCAGCGATCTGGGTCAGCACGTCTGGCCGCTGTTCACCGAAGGTCGCCTCAAGCCGCAACTGGCGAAATCCTTTGCGATCAAGGATGCCGAAGCGGCGTTCGAAGAGCTGGCGACCAACACGGTGTCCGGCAAGATCGTGCTGGTCATCGACGAAAGTCTGGTCTGATCGGGCGGTGCCTCTGGACTCAGCTCCAGTCGTGCACCGGCCAGCCGGCTTTCTGCGCGTGTTCCAGTAACACGGCATCGGGGTTGACCACGTTAGGGTGGTCAACCTTGAGCAGCAGCGGCAGGTCATTGCGCGAATCCGAATAGAAACTCGCACCCTCAAGATTTTCCCCCTCGGCATCCAGCCACTCCATCAGGCGCGTGATCTTGCCTTCCCGATAAGTCAGCACGCCGACGGTGGCCCCGCTGTAGACGCCATGCTGCACGTCCAGCTCGATACCCAGCACTTCGTCGATGCCGAGGCGTTCGGCGATCGGCTTGACCAGATGCACACCCGACGCCGAGATCACCAGAATGCGGTCACCCTTGGCGCGGTGCTTTGCAATGCACGTGCAGGCGTCGCTGTAGATGATCGGCTCGATGACGTCCTCGACCCAAGGGCCGACCAGATGATCGATTTCTTCGGGGGTACGGCCAGCCATGGGTTCCAGGCTGAAGGCCATGTAGTCTTCCATCGCGAGTTCGCCCGCGCTGTAGGCGGCCATCAGTTCGTCGTTGCGTTGCATGAACGACGTCGAGTCAACCCAGCCCAGGCGACCCATCTGCTCGCTCCAGAGCGTGGCGCAATCACCACCGATCAGGGTCTCGTCCAGGTCGAAAATTGCCAGGGGCATGTGCGGTTCCTCCTAAAAGTCTGTTGAATCAGCTGTCAGCTTCACGCTTAAAGTCTCGATCGGCAAGCGTGTGGCGTTATCCGTGCAGAACAACGTCAGTTCACGGCGCGTTCAGTTCAAGGCGCATTCAGTTCAAGGCACCGTTCAGTTCAAGGCACAGAGCGCCGACGGTTCGATGTTCAGTGTTACACGCCTTCCGTCCGGGTGCAGGTCGTCGGCGCTGCGGTTCAGTACGTCGACCACAAGGTCTACGCCACGCGCCTGCACCCGGTAGCGGATGACGTTGCCGAGCAGACTGTGACTGCGTACTTCGCCTTCCAGTTCGCCCGTCAGGCTCAATTGGATCGACTCAGGGCGGATCGCTACGCGGCTGTTGATCGGGCGTTGCATCAGGCGAGTGGCGTCGTCGGCTTCCAGCAGGTTGTAGTTGCCGATGAAGCCTGCGGCGAACACGTCCACGGGCGCGGTGTACAGTGTTTCGGCGTCGCCGCTCTGCACGATCCGGCCCTGGTTCATCAGGAAGATACGGTCTGACATGGTCAGCGCTTCCTCCTGGTCGTGGGTCACGAAAATAGTGGTCAGGCTCAGCTCGCGCTGAATGGCGCGGATCTGTTCGCGCAGGTTCTTGCGAATCCGTGCATCCAGCGCCGACAGCGGCTCATCGAGCAACAGCAGACGCGGGCGAGTGACCAGCGAGCGTGCCAGCGCCACACGCTGGCATTGCCCGCCGGACAACTGATGCGGGTAGCGCGTGGCAAAATCGTGCAGCTCGACCATGCGCAGAATCTCGGCAACGCGCCTTGCGCTCTCGTCGGCACTGACTTTCTGAATGCGCAGCCCGAAGGCGACGTTTTGCTCGACGGTCATGTTGGGAAACAGCGCATAGCTCTGGAACACCATGCCGATGTTGCGTTTTTGCGGCGTGAGCGGCACCAGGTCGTTGCCATCAAGCAGAATGCGCCCGCTGTTGACCGGGGTCAGCCCGGCGATGCAGCGCAATAAGGTGGATTTGCCACAGCCCGACGGGCCCAGCAAGGTAACGAATTCGCCCTTCGCGATGCTGCAGTTGATGTCGCTGAACACTGATGTGCTGGCGTAGCTTTTCTGCAGGTTTTCAATGCTGACAAAACTCATCTCAGTCTTTGTCCTTGTTCAGTCGATTGGCGGCCCAGGTCAGCACCAGCACGAAGAGGAAATAGGAAATCACCAGCGCACTGTTGAAGTGACCGCTGCTGTTGCGCATGTTGTTGAGGTAGACCTGCAGGGTTTCATAACGCGTACCGACCAGCAGGTTGGCGAACACGAATTCGCCGAACAGGAACGAGAACGACAGCAGCAGGGCAATCATCAGGCCCTTGCGCAGGTTGGGCAGCACGACCATGAACGCCGCCTGCCAGGTGCTGGCGCCGAGCAACTGGGCGGCGTCCATCAGGTCTGTCAGGTTGATGGCCTGCAGGTTGTTGGTGATGGCGCGGTACATGAAGGGCAGGGCGACCGTGAAGTAACAGCCGATCAGAATCCACGGTGTGCCGACCATCGCCATCGGGCCTGAGCCATACAGCTGCAGCAGGCCGACCGAGGACACCACGGGCGGCACGGCAAACGGCAGCAGGATGAGGATGTTCATCAGTCCGTCGAGGCGCGGAAAGTAGTAATGCACGACGAACAGCAGGGGCAGAATCAGCACCACCGAAAGAACCAGTGCGCCGATGCAGACCAGCAATGACTGGCCGAATGCCGTCAGAAAGCGTGGGTCGCTCCACAGCGCCACGTACCATTTGAAGGTCAGGCCGCTGGGCAGAATGGTCGCCGACCAACTGGTCGCGATCGAGTACAGGAAAGTGCCGGCCAGCGGCAGCAACAGGATCAGGAACAGCAGGTAGACTACCGTCTTGTGATAAATGCTCGCAGGTCCTCGTTCAACGCGTGACATGGTAGCTCCTTCTCAACAACCACTGATGGACCACGGTCACCAGGGTCATGAGCCCGACCAGAATCATCGCCAGCGCGCTGGCCATGTTCGGGTCCAGCGTGATATCGCCCGCGACCATCGCCGCGATGCGGATGGGCAATACGTTGAAATTGCCGGTGGTCAGCGCGTAAACCGTGGCATACGCGCCGAGCGCATTGGCCAGCAAAATGACGAAAGTGCCGAGCAGCGCCGGGGTCAGGACCGGGAGGCCGATGTAGCGCCAGAACTGATAGCTGCTGGCCCCCAGCAGCGCTGCCGACTCGTTCCAGTCTTCGCGGACGGCATCGAATGCGGGGTAGAGCAGCAGCACGCCGAGGGGGATCTGGAAGTAGGTATAAAGGATGATCAGTCCGGTCTTGGAATACAGGTTGAAGTCATCAATGATCCCGGTCTGCTTGAGGATCAGGGT
The DNA here is from genome assembly GCF_009495975.1 of Pseudomonas sp. SZ57. NCBI lineage: Bacteria > Pseudomonadati > Pseudomonadota > Gammaproteobacteria > Pseudomonadales > Pseudomonadaceae > Pseudomonas > Pseudomonas sp. SZ57. The sequence goes on from NZ_WIBD01000007.1 coordinate 149,043, forward strand.
CAGCGCGCCGTTGAACCCCAGCAGGATAATGAACGCGAACGCCAGTGGAACGCCGGCAAAATTGCTGGTCATGTTGGCGAACGAGTTGACGAAATCGCGCAGCCGCGAATCCACCTTGCGCAGCGAATAGGCACCCAGAACGGAGATGATGATGCCGAACAGGCTCGACCAGAAGCTGATCTCCAGGCTGTACTGAATGGCTTGCCGATAGAACTTCGAGCTGAACGCCCGGGTGAAGTTTTCCCAGCCCCAGCCGGCATCGCTTTGCAGGCTGTGGATCGCGACCCACAACAGCGGTGCGATCTGAAACACGATGAAAAATACGGCGAACGGCAGCAGGCACAACAGCCCCAGCCACTTGCCTCGGGAAAAGGTCGTCAATTGAAGATCTCCCGGCAGACCGGTTTGTCGTGAGGGATACCCAGCAGCTCGCAAACGGTGCCGCACAGATCGGTCTGGCGCGGCGCGGCGTCGACATTCAGGCTGAAGGCATCACCGATGACGAACAGCGGTACTTCACGCTCTTCCGGCAACAGCCCGTTGTGCGAGCGGTCATTGTTCATGCCGTGGTCGGCCGTCACCAGCACTTGATAACCCGCGTCCAGCCAGCGTTGCAGGTAGTCAGCCAGAATGATGTCGGCGCTGCGGGCGCTGTTGCGGTACTGCGCAGTGTCGAGGCCGTGCTTGTGTCCGGCGTCGTCGATGTTCATGGGGTGGATCAGCAGAAAGTTCGGGGCGTGGCTGAGGCGCAGACTTTCGGCGTCGGCGAACAGGTGCGAATCAGGGTAGTGATCGGCCCAGTAGAACAGCCCGTGCTGAATCGGCAGGTCCGCTGCCTCGGTGTGGCGATCGCGTGCCGGGTCGAACGGCGTGCGGTTGTACAGCTCGCTGACCCAGTGATAGGCCGCTGCTGCCGTGCTCAGCCCGGCGTCGCGAGCATAGTGAAAGATGCTGCGCTGATTCGACAGGCGCGAGACGTTGTTATGCACGATGCCGCTGTCGATGGGCGCGACACCGGTCAGTATGCATTCGTAAAGGGGGCGGGAGAGGGCGGGCAGTTCGCATTCCATCTTGTAGAGCGCGGCCCGGCCTGCAGCGTGCCAGGCTTGCAGGTGGCCCATCGCATGGCGGGCGACTTCGTAATTGAGGCCGTCTAGCACGATCAGGATGACGTTGTGTTTCATGGACGACTCGCTCGGGCGAAAGAGTGCGGGCGAGAGTGACTCGCCCGCTTCATACGACTCCATCCCTGAGTCGCAGTGGCGATCAGTTCATCTCGATGATGACTTGTTCTTGCCACTTCTGCGGCAGCGCTTTGGAGGTTGCCTCCCACTTATCCGCTTCTTTGATCGGCTTGGCATTCTTGTACTGGTCTTGCGGCAGCAGTTTGGCTTGAACGTTTTCAGGCAATTTGATGTGCTCTACGCGAATCGGGCGTGCATTGCCTTCTGCCAGCCTGATCTGACCCGCATCGCTGAAGGTGTATTCACGCGCCAGCTTGGCGGCGTTCGGGTGTTTGGCGTATTTGTTGATGATGGTGGTATAGCCGGAAATCACCGAGCCGTCCGACGGGATCAGCACCACGTAATCATCGGGCTTGGTCATCTTGGCCTTGTAGCTCAGGCCGTTGAAGTCCCAGACCACACCGACTTCGATTTCGCCTTTCTCGATGGTCTGAATGGTCGGGTTAGCCATCGTCAGACGCTTCTGTTTGGCCAGATCGGTGAACAGTGTCAGGCCCGGTGCGATGTTGGTTTCGTCACCTCCCATGGCGATGGCGGCCGCCAGTACACCGTTGGCAGCCTGCGCCGCAGTGCTCACGTCGCCGATGGAAACCTTGTATTTGCCGGTTTTCAGGTCAGCCCAGCTTTTCGGGATTTCAGAGCCGTGCAGCAGGTTTTTGTTGACGATGAAGGCGATGGTGCCGGTGTAGGCCAGCGCCCAGTGGCCGTCCTTGTCCTTGGCCCAGTCCGGGATTTGCTCCCAGGTGGTTGGCTTGTAAGGCTGGGTAACGCCTTTTGCTTTGGCGATAGGGCCGAACGCTGCGCCTACGTCGCCAATGTCACCGCTGGCGTTGTCTTTCTCCGCCTCGAACTTGGCGATCTCCTGGGCCGAACTCATGTCGGTGTCCATGTGCTTGAGGCCATATTTGGCTTCCAGGTCTTTCCAGATGCCGCCCCAGTTTGCCCAGTCATCCGGCATGCCGAGGCTGTTGACCGCGCCTTCAGCCTTGGCCGCGGCCTCCAGCGTTTTAAGATCTGTGTCCGCAGCCATGACCAGGGAACTCATTGCCATGGCTGAACCGAGGAGTGATGCCAACAAAAGATGTTTCATTCGGAGCTCCTAGTGCACTTCTTGAGAGAAGTGTTCGTTGCGGATTGTTTGGTCTAGATCAGCAATACCTGAGCCAAGTTAGGCGTTTTGCATGACATTTTCGTGTCGTGTTGCGCGTACAAAACCGTTTTTCACCGGCTCCGGCAGTGCCTGGCGCTAAGCGTAGACCAACGCAACGTGCTTGCTGAGCAGGGGTTTCAGGGCTGTTTTCGACGCAGTTGGCATGGAACATGATTTGTCCTGTAACAGGACAGTCATCTACCCGGCCTAGGCTCGGTGCAAGGGAGTCAACGGTGTTGGCTGCACTGATGTATGCCTCGTAACAGGGCTGGTCTAGTCCAGACGGATAGCGGAATGCGCGAAGATGTGCCACGGGCGGTAACAACGATTTGCCATGCGCTGCAGGAGCAAATCGAACACGGCTTGTTGCCGCATGGCAGCAAGTTGCCTGCCGAGCGCAAGCTCAGCGAGGTATTCGCCACCACCCGCATCACCTTGCGTGAAGCGCTGCTGCAACTCGAAGCGCAGGGACTGATCTATCGGGAAGAGCGGCGTGGCTGGTTCATCTCCCCGCCGCGACTGGCCTATGACCTGATCAGGCGCAGCCATTTCCACGCGATGGTCTGTGCCCAGGGAAGGGTGCCGCACACCCAGCTTCTGTCTGCACGCCTGCAACCTGCTTCAGCGCTGATCTGCGAAATGCTGGAACTGCCGGCGCTGTCGAGCGTGATCCAGATCTGCCGTGCGCGTCGTATCGATCAGCGGCTGGTCCTCTACGTCGAGCACTACCTGAGGCCGGAGTTGTTTCCCGGCATTCTCGAGCATGATCTGAACGAATCACTCACCGAGCTTTATGCTCGCAGTTATGACGTGCATTACGGGCAGGTGCGTTTCGACATGGTGCCGACCGCGCTGCATGCCGACGCGGCTGCCGCCCTGAAGGTTTCGCTTGGCAGCCCGGGCCTGCGCATCGCACGTGTCAATTATGATCGCAAAGATCGGTTGATCGACTGTGACCTCGAATACTGGCGTCATGATGCTATTCATGTGCGCGCCGAGGTGCATGGCGACTGAATGCCGGTGTGGCAAACCGGCTTTGTGGGCACTGACCTGCAACTCGTTAGTTGACTGTTTTCTATAAGTAAATACTCATTTCGTTGATGAAAACTTATGCAGTGCACGGCCTGTTTAATAGGTTTTGTATAATATATGCGTTTGATTAACAAAAAAAATCAATGGGCGTTATTCTATTGCTGCTGGCGGGGCGGGGTTAAATTAGTTGGTTTTGCCATGAGATTTTTCAGAGTAATTATTCTAATTTTTAGCGGGTTGTAAGAAAAATCTCAATCTTAATTAATGATTACTAATAGGTTGTGGTAGGTTTTTAGTGTGGAAGGTGGTGCGCTGCTTAGTTGGTGTTATGTGCACCATCGTTCCACGTTGGGATTAAGGCTGACATGGCGGTTGTCCTATAAAGCAATGCTTGATAAGTGCAGCTGCTTTTATTTAAAGGATCTATGAGGATGCTGTAATGAATCTCGACAAGGCGTTGGTGCTGCGTACCTGTGCAAATAACATGGCCGATCATTGCGGCCTTATATGGCCCGCTTCCGGGACGGTGGAATCCAAATACTGGCAGTCAACCAGGCGGCATGAGAATGGTCTGGTCGGTTTACTGTGGGGCGCTGGAACCAGCGCTTTTCTAAGCGTGCATGCCGATGCGCGATGGATTGTCTGTGAAGTCGCCGTTGCCGACATCATCAGTCTGGAAGAGCCCGGAATGGTCAAGTTTCCGCGGGCCGAGGTGGTTCATGTTGGCGACAGGATCAGCGCGTCACACTTCATTTCGGCACGTCAGGCCGACCCTGCATCAACGCCAACGCCGACGCCAATGGCCACGCCCACACCCACGCCCGCGACAGCAAATGTCGCGTTACCGGTGGCCGAGCAGCCCAGCCATGAAGTGTTCGATGTGGCGTTGGTCAGCGCGGCGGCCCCCCCGGTAAACACTCTACCGGTGACGACGCCGCAGAATTTGCAGACCGCCACTTACGGCAGCACGTTGAGTGGCGACAACCACAGTCGGCTCATTGCCGGTTATGGCAGTAACGAGACCGCTGGCAACCACAGTGATCTGATTGCCGGTTATGGAAGTACGGGCACCGCCGGCTCCGACAGCTCGCTGGTAGCAGGCTATGGAAGCACCCAGACCGCCGGTGGGGACAGCGCGCTGACGGCGGGTTACGGCAGCACCCAGACCGCCCGCGAAGGCAGCAACCTGACGGCCGGGTATGGCAGTACGGGAACAGCTGGCTCGGATAGTTCGTTGATCGCCGGTTACGGCAGTACTCAGACTTCCGGAGAAGACAGCTCGCTCACGGCGGGTTACGGCAGCACTGGCACGGCAGGTGCCGACAGTTCGCTGATTGCCGGATATGGCAGCACGCAGACATCAGGAAGCGAAAGTTCGCTCACCGCAGGCTATGGCAGTACCCAGACTGCGCGTGAAGGCAGCACCCTGACGGCCGGATATGGCAGTACGGGAACAGCTGGCGCTGACAGTTCGTTGATCGCCGGTTACGGCAGCACACAAACCTCGGGCAGTGAAAGCTCGCTCACGGCAGGTTATGGCAGTACCCAGACTGCACAGCAGGGCAGCGTACTCACCTCAGGCTATGGCAGTACGCAAACGGCCGGGGCTGCCAGTAACCTCACCACCGGCTACGGAAGTACAGGCACCGCAGGGCATGAAAGCTTCATCATCGCGGGTTACGGGAGTACACAGACAGCGGGCCACAAAAGTATCCTGACCGCTGGTTATGGCAGTACCCAGACGGCCAGGGACGGTAGCGACCTGATTGCGGGCTATGGCAGTACGGGGACAGCAGGCTCAGGCAGTTCGCTGATCGCAGGTTATGGCAGCACCCAGACCGCGAGCTACAGAAGCATGCTGACCGCCGGTTATGGCAGTACCCAGACCGCCAGAGAACACAGTGACCTTGTCACAGGCTATGGCAGCACTTCGACGGCAGGGTCAAACAGTTCGCTGATCGCCGGCTACGGCAGCACTCAGACGGCGGGTTTCAAAAGCATACTGACCGCAGGTTATGGCAGTACCCAGACCGCACAGGAGCGCAGCGACCTGGTCGCAGGCTACGGCAGCACGTCGACTGCGGGCTATTCCAGTTCCTTGATCGCCGGCTATGGCAGCACGCAGACGGCAGGCTATGGGAGCACCCTGACGACCGGTTATGGCAGTACGCAAACCGCTCAGGAAAACAGCTCGCTCACCACAGGTTACGGAAGTACCTCCACTGCTGGCTATTCCAGCTCGCTGATCGCGGGTTACGGCAGTACTCAGACGGCAGGCTACGAGAGCACGTTGACCGCCGGTTACGGCAGTACGCAAACCGCGCAGGAGCGCAGTGACCTGGTGACAGGTTATGGAAGTACCTCCACTGCGGGATATGCGAGTTCGCTGATTGCGGGTTATGGCAGCACGCAGACAGCAGGTTACGAGAGCACGTTGACCGCCGGTTACGGCAGCACGCAAACCGCACAGGAAAACAGCTCGCTCACCACCGGCTACGGAAGTACTTCCACTGCCGGCTTTGCCAGCTCGCTGATCGCCGGTTATGGCAGTACGCAGACAGCCGGCTATAAAAGTACCCTTACGGCCGGTTATGGCAGTACTCAGACCGCAGAGTACGGAAGCTCGCTCACTGCGGGCTACGGCAGCACTGCAACGGCCGGGCAGGACAGTTCATTGATAGCCGGTTATGGCAGCTCCCTGACCAGCGGAATCAGGAGTTTTCTGACCGCAGGCTATGGCAGCACGCTGATCGCCGGACTTCGCAGCGTTTTGATCGCCGGTTATGGCAGTAGTCTTACATCGGGCATTCGCAGCACATTGACTGCGGGTTATGGCAGCAACCAGATTGCAAGTTACGGCAGCTCGTTGATTGCAGGCCATGAAAGCATTCAGGTCGCCGGAAATAAAAGCATGCTGATCGCCGGCAAGGGCAGTTCGCAGACAGCGGGTTTTCGCAGCACGCTGATTGCCGGTGCGGGCAGCGTACAACTGGCGGGTGATCGCAGCAGGTTGATTGCCGGTGCAGACAGTAATCAGACCGCAGGTGACCGCAGCAAACTACTGGCCGGTAATAACAGTTATCTGACTGCCGGCGATAGAAGCAAACTGACCGGCGGACATGACTGCACCCTGATGGCGGGAGACCAAAGCAGATTGACCGCTGGTAAGAACAGTGTCTTGACGGCAGGCGCGCGTAGCAAACTTATTGGCAGTGAAGGCTCGACGCTCTCGGCGGGAGAAGACTCCACACTTATTTTCAGGCTCTGGGACGGGAAGAGGTACAGGCAACTGGTTGCCAGAACGGGTGAGAACGGTGTTGAAGCCGATATACCGTATTACGTGAACGAAGATGACGATATTGTCGATAAACCCGACGAGGACGATGACTGGATAGAGGTCGAGTAGCCCGCGTTATTCCAGCACTCCACGACTGAATCATCGACAGGGTGCGTCGATGGAATTCGGGACATGAAGTCCCTTTATAAACTAACGACTTGTTGTTGCGTACCTGGGGGTTATGAGTGACGCAGGCAAACGCATCTTTTTTATCGTCGTGATTAGAGAAAGTTTTATTTCTTTCCATGGGCATTTTAGCGGGCGTCAACACCAATATGCGGGAGCAGCAGGCCGCTCCCACGTTATCGGTGATCGCCTCAGCCGTTATGGCAACTCGTGGCTGGCATAGAACGCGCTCAATACCTTGACCAGATGCGCCAGGTCATGGCTGCCGGCCAGTTCGCGAATCGAGTGCATGGCGAACGTCGGCAAGCCGATGTCTACCGTGCGGATACCCAGGTGGCTGGCAGTGATCGGTCCGATGGTCGAACCGCAACCCATGTCGCTGCGCACCACGAAGCTCTGCACCGGCACTTCTTCGGCCATGCACAGATGGCGGAAGAAACCGGCGGTTTCGCTGTTGGTGGCGTAACGCTGGTTGCTGTTGACCTTGATCACCGGCCCGGCGTTGAGCTTGGGACCGTGATTGGCGTCGTGCTTGTCAGCGTAGTTGGGATGAATGCCGTGGGCGTTATCGGCCGATATCAGCAGCGACTTCTGAATCGTGCGCACGTAGTCTTCGCTGCTCGGCAACAGGCGCTGGACGATCTGCTCGAGCATCGCACCGTCTGCGCCACAAGCGGAAGACGAGCCGACTTCTTCGTGATCGGTGCACACCAGCAGGGCGGTTTCGTCGCTCTCGGTGTTGAGCAGTGCCTGCATCCCGGCGAAACACGACAACAGGTTGTCCAGGCGTGCGCCTGCCAGGAAGTCCCCGTTGAGGCCGACCACGGCGGCGCCCTGGGTGTCGTAGAAACTCAGCTCGTAATCGAGCACCACATCGGCATTGAGTCCGTGTTCGCGGGCCAGTTGGTCGGTCAGCAGCGCCCGGAAGTCCGCTCGCTCGTCACCGGCGACTTGCGCCAGGATGGGCGGCAGTTCGTTTTGCGCGTTGATCGCCCAGCCTTCGTTGGCCGTGCGGTTCAAGTGAATCGCCAGATTGGGAATCACGGCGATCGGCAGTTTGAAGTCGATCAGCTGGCTTTCGACCTTGCCATCACGGCGGAAAGTGACGCGACCGGCCAGCGACAGATCACGATCAAACCAGGGAGCCAGCAAGGCGCCGCCATAGACTTCGACGCCCAGCTGCCAAAAACCCTGACGTTGCAGTTCCGGTTGCGGCTTGACCCGCAGGCACGGGCTGTCGGTGTGCGCACCGACCATGCGGATGCCGCCAGTGAGTGGCGACTGACGACCCATCCGGAAAGCGACGATAGAAGAGTCATTACGGGTGACGAAATAACGGCCCCCGGTTTCTACTGCCCACGTGTCACGTTCGTCCAGCCGCTGAAAGCCTGCGGCTTCGAAGTGTTGCACGAGTGTGGCAGTGGCATGGAACGGGGTAGGAGAAGCCTTCAGGAAATCAATAAGGCCTTTGTTCAACTCTGCGCGCATAAATAGCTCCAGACAACAATGGCGCGAGTTTACCGTATTGGATGATTTGCTGCCTTGGGTTGCGCTCATCGCACAGCTCTCGTGCCGATATGCTGCGTTACACAACTGCTCAACGGTGCCAGTGGTGTTGAGGTTCGACTCAAGTCACCTTTTCGCCCCTCGGCGAGTTACTTTGATGGGGCCAAAGTGAGGCGTAGCAAGGGCGCAAAGGTGACCTGAGCCGGAACCCTAATCCACCTGATATCGCAAACCGCCGTGTGACGCGGAGCGTCACGAACTGCATTCCCACGCGGAGTGGGAACGATAGTCAACGGCATGCCGGCGCGGAGCATCTGCAAGATAGTCAGCGCATCATTCAGATCAAAACGGCGCAGCACACTCGAAGGTCATTCGCTCGCCGGTCCCAGGATGCGTGAAGCTCAGCATGCTGGCATGCAGACACAGACGCGGATAGGCCGCCAGCGCTTCCGGATGCGCGTACAGACCATCACCCAACAGCGGATGCCCGATCGACAGCATGTGCACCCGCAACTGATGCGAGCGGCCAGTGATCGGCGTGAGCTCGACGCGACAGTAAGTATCCTGCCGCTCGACAACCTTCCAGAACGTCAGCGCGTGTTTGCCACCCTCGTGATCCACCACATGCCGGGGCTTGGTGGGCGGGTCATAGCGCAATGGCAGATCGATACTGCCGCTGTCCAGGGACGGTTGGCCCCAACACAGCGCGGTGTAGGCTTTCTCGGTTTCGCGGTCATGAAACTGACGCGACAGCTCGCGATGCGTATCGGCATCACGGGCCAGCAGAATGATGCCCGAGGTTTCCCAGTCCAGGCGATGGACGATACGCGCTTCTGGGTAACCGTTTTCCTGCAGGCGGGTAATCAGGCAATCCTTGTTATCGTCGGCACGGCCGGGAACGGAAAGCAGCAGGGTAGGCTTATCGATCACCAGAACGGCGGCGTCCTGATGAATGATGCGGATGTTCGACAACGGCATGCAACGGCCTCGAAACGCTAGAAACGCCAACGGCGGCAAGGGCGCAGCTTCCGTAGAAGTACGCCGATACCGCCGCGAGCGACTGCCTGATCAGCGATCAGGCAGGGTGATATTGAGTTCCAGAATCGAACAGCTGCCCTGGCTTTCCAGAGCGACCTGTACCTGGTCAGACTCGATATTGACGTATTTACGGATCACTTCCACCAGCTCTTTCTGCAGCGCAGGAAGGTAGTCCGGGGTACTGCGTTGGCCGCGTTCGTGAGCAACGATGATCTGTAGACGCTCTTTCGCTACCGAGGCCGTGCTTCCTTTTTTGCGGTCACGAAAGAAGTCAAAAATATTCATTAATTACCCCCGAACAGGCGTTCAAAGAATCCTTTCTTATGCACATCCAGAAACCGGTGCTCAAGTGTTTTGCCCAACAGGCGGTCAACCGCATCGCTGTAGGCCTGACCCGCGTCGCTCTGGTCATCGAGAATGACCGGCACGCCCTGGTTGGAAGCTTTCAGTACAGCCTGGGATTCTGGGATCACGCCGAGCAGGGTAACGGCAAGGATTTCCTTGACGTCTTCCACTCCGAGCATTTCGCCCTTGCTGACGCGCTCAGGGTTGTAGCGGGTCAGCAGCAAGTGTTCCTTGATCGGGTCTTCGCCACGTTCGGCGCGACGCGATTTGCTGGCCAGCAGGCCCAGCATGCGGTCGGAATCGCGCACCGACGAGACTTCAGGGTTGGTCACGACGATGGCTTCGTCGGCGAAGTACATGGCCAGGTGAGCACCGGTTTCGATACCGGCCGGCGAATCGCAGACGATGTATTCGAAGGATTCCTTCAGTTCCATGAGGACTTTTTCAACGCCCTCCTTGGTCAGCGCTTCCTTGTCGCGGGTCTGGCTGGCGGCCAGCACGAACAGGCCTTCGATCTTCTTGTCCTTGATCAGCGCCTGTTGCAGGTTGGCTTCGCCATTGACCACGTTGACGAAGTCATACACGACACGACGTTCGCAACCCATGATCAGGTCGAGGTTACGCAGGCCGACGTCGAAGTCGACGATGACTGTCTTGTGGCCGCGCAGTGCGAGACCGGTACCGATGGCGGCGCTGGTGGTGGTCTTGCCCACACCACCCTTGCCGGATGTAACAACGAGAATCTTGGCCAAGGTGTATCACCCCTAGAGGAAAAGGACATTGAGTCCCTGAAGGGCATCTCTTGGCGCCGCGTCCGCCGAAGCATTCTGGAAGTCCTGGGGTCTGATTCCGGAAAGCTAGCACTAAGCTATTACTTTCGACTCATATACCCGCTGAAAAGCAGTGCTTTTCAGAACTTCCTGCCGCCTTCACGACAACTTCGCGACGAATCAGAGATGCTTTGAAAATTGCGGCAGTATCCGTTAAAGACGAATGATGTTCAACACATCACCTGACAAGCTGATCTGGACCGTCGAGCCCCATAACGGGTCCCTGCGCAGGTCCTCGGACACCTTGTATTGTCCGGCAATCGAAATCAGCTCGGCACTCAACTGCTGACAGAAGATCCGTGCCTTGGTATCGCCCTTTATTCCCGCCAGTGCCCTGCCACGCATCGGGCCGTAGACATGGATGTTTCCATCGGCGAGAAGTTCCGCACCGGGACTGACCGGCGCGACCACCACCAGGTCGCCGCCCTGGGCGTAGATCTGCTGACCGCCGCGTACTGGAGCGGTTATCACGCGGGTCGGTTTGATCAGGGGCTCGGGCGGTTTTTCCGGCATTTTTTTCGGTGCTTCGGCTTCAACCGGGTCGATCACGCGTTCACGTGCGCCGGACGGCGGCAGGACCGGGAGGTCGACGGCAATCGCTGCAGCAATGTCTTCGATACGGTTGGCGCGGATCGCCAGGGTGCGCAGGCCGTGCTGGCGACAGATGCGCACCAGACCCGGGAGATCCACCGGGCCTTCGTTCGGCGCGAGTTTGTCCAGAGCCAGGATCAATGGCGTATTGCTGAAGAAGTTGGGGGCTTGTGCCACCTTGGCCGCCAACTGCCTGTCGAGCACTTCAAGGTTGGTTCGGGCCAGCTCCATCACGGTGATGGCGAGCATGCTGCCCTTGAGCTGAAATACAGGTTCCGGGTTTTGCGATTCAATCTGGCTCATGGTTGATATACACAACAGCTTGTCGCTAAAAGTGCCGAGACTTATAGCGAGAACGCCCGCGAGCCGCAAGCGGCTAGAACCGTTGTAGAATGCGCGGCCTTTGTTCTGACGGAAGCCCAAATGGATCGCCCGCGCTTTAAAGCCAGTTTCCTTCACCCCCGTTTCTGGCTGCTATGGCTGGGGCTGGGGCTCTTGTGGCTGATTATCCAATTGCCATTTCGCGTTCTGCTGGTCGTCGGTCGGGCACTGGGCGCCATCATGTACCGTGTGGCCACTGATCGAAAAAAAATCGCGTCACGCAATCTGGAGCTGTGCTTCCCGCATTTGTCCGCGGCCGAGCGCAAGCGTCTGCTCAAGGCAAACTTCGCCTCCACCGGGATTGCCTTCTTCGAGATGGCCATGAGCTGGTGGTGGTCGAAAAAACGTCTGGCCAGGCTTGCCCACGTCGAAGGGCTCGAGCATTTGCAGAATGCCCAGGAAAAAGGCGAGGGCGTGATTCTGATGGCGCTGCATTTCACCACGCTGGAAATCGGCGCGGCGCTGCTGGGCCAGCAGCACACCATCGACGGCATGTATCGCGAACACAAGAGCCCGCTGTTCGACTTCGTCCAGCGTCGCGGGCGCGAGCGCCATAACCTTGATTCACTGGCTGTCGAGCGAGACGACGTGCGCGGCATGCTCAAGTTGCTGCGCGCCGGCCGGGCGATCTGGTACGCGCCGGATCAGGACTATGGCGCCAAGCAGAGTATTTTTGTGCCGCTGTTCGGCATCCAGGCCGCGACCGTGACCGCCACCAGCAAGTTCGCCCGCCTGGGCCGTGCGCAGGTCGTGCCCTTCACTCAGCGGCGTCTGGCAGATGGCAGCGGTTACCGGCTGGTGATTCATCCGCCGCTGGACAACTTTCCGGGTGAGAGCGATGAAGCGGATTGCCTGCGCATCAACCAATGGGTAGAAAAGGCCGTCACTGAATGCCCCGAACAGTATCTTTGGGCCCATCGACGCTTTAAAAGTCGACCAGCCGGTGAACAGAAGCTATATGAGAAGCGTAGATAAAAAGCGTCGTTGATCACCGAGGTCAGTCGTAGATGCAGGATCGCGCAGTAACGAGCAGTGCAGTAAGTGATGTCGAGCCTGTAACCGGGTTGATATTGTCGGGTGGCGGGGCGCGTGCTGCCTATCAGGTCGGCGTGCTGGCAGGCATTGCCGACCTGCTGCCGCCCGGTTCGCCCAATCCCTTTCCGGTTATCGTCGGTACGTCCGCTGGCGCGATCAATGCGGTCAAGCTGGCCAGCGGCGCGCTGCATTTTCGAATCGCCATCCATCAATTGACCGAATTCTGGCAGTCGTTTCGCAGCCATCAGGTGCTGCGCAGCGACTGGTCCGGAGTGATTCATCAGGCCAGCCGTTTTTTCGGTCGCAGCCTGCTGGGTTTCGGACGCAATATCCCGGTCGCCTTGCTCAACAGTTCGCCCCTGCGTGATCTGCTCAATGAGCGGCTGGACCTGTCCGGAATCGAAGCGGCCATCGACGCCCATCATTTGCGTGCAGTGGCGGTGACGGCCTTCGGTTACGAATCGGGTCAGGCGGTCACGTTCTATCAGGGCCGCGGTACGATCGAACCCTGGCTGCGCCATCGCCGTATCGGCCGTCCGACACAACTGACCGTGGATCACTTGCTCGCCAGCTCAGCCATTCCCTTGCTGTTCGCCCCCGTGATGCTGGACGAGGAATACTTTGGCGACGGGGCCGTGCGTCAGTCGGCACCGATCAGCCCGGCGCTGCACCTGGGCGCCAATCGTGTTCTGGTGGTCGGCGTCAGCGGCAACCCGCGCGGCCTCAAAATAGAAAGACCTGCCCCCCGCGCGCCACGCGGCGCTCAGCCCAGCCTGGCGCAGATCAGCGGCCACATGCTCAACAGCACCTTCATCGACAATCTGGAAAGCGATATCGAGCTGCTGGAACGCTTGAACACCGCCAGTGCGTTGCTGCCCGAGGATCAGGTCCGGCAGCCGGGTATGGAACCGGTGGAAGTGCTGGTGATTTCGCCGAGCCGTCCGCTGGATGAAATCGCGGCCCGTCACCGCCGCGAACTGCCCCCCGCACTGCGCACGTTTCTGCGCGGGCCGGGTGCGACCAAGAGCAGCGGCGCCAGTGTGCTGAGCTATCTGCTGTTCGAGTCAGGTTATTGCAGCGAATTGATCGAACTGGGTCGTCACGATGCGATTGCTCAGGGTGCCGAGCTGAAGCGCTTTTTGCGTCTGACCTGACGTCGCTACGGCAGGGGCGATCCCTGCCGTAGCACGTGCTGTCATCTCACTCTGCGTACTTGCAACTGACCGCACGGCGGACCGCTTAGTTGCTCCCCGGTTTCGAGACTGAACACCGAAAAGTGCAGGGGACAGGTGATCGACCGGCGTTTCTCGTTGACCACTCCATGCTCCAGCCATCCTTCACGATGCGGGCAACTGCTTGGTATCAGGTATTGTTCCTGACCGATGTTTACGGTGAACGTGTCGGGACGACGAAACTCAGCAGGCTCGTTCAAGGCTGACCTCCTTGTTGAAGTGTTTGAGCCGACGGGCTTTATCTACCGCCAGGTCGAACGCCAGGTTGGTGATCTCGCGTCCCATGCAGATGCCCCGCCAGGCTTTTACCGGATCCAGATCCCCATTGACGTCCATGGCTTTGAGCAGGCGCTGTCCCTCGATGGCGTGGAAAACGTCGATATGAACGTGCTCTGAATAGTAGGTATGAGCCTTGATGTGCAAGCGCTCGCAAAGCTGCGTGTAGCACTCGAAAAAGAACGGCACCACGGTCTCGAAGTAAGTGATGACTCCGGCGAACCATGACGCATCGTCCGCCCGCATCGCCAGCCAGCAGAACATATTGGGAAAGTTGAAACCGGCGCTGGAGTTGGCATCTACGTAAAACTGCAGGTCCAGCGGCATTTCCAGTTCGCGCAACAGGTCCTGATAGAGCGTGGTATGCGAGCGCTTGAGGTTTCCCGAACCGAACTCGTCGATCATCATGCGCAGCATGGGCATCTGTGCGGGAAGGCTGAGCCTGGGCATCAGGTGATAGAACACCTGTGCCTCGGTCAGACCATCCAGCGCAAACTCCTGAACCAGAATCCTGAATTCGTCGAGCGTCATGTCGTTGGCGACATACTGTGCGCTGGGCGGTACTTCGCTGCTCTCCCGTTCGACCAGCTCGGTCAGCATCCTGCGCAGGCCGGCAAGATCATCAGGCGCATCTGCCGTCATGCTGTGTTCGATGGCATCGTCGATCCAGCGTTGCTCGAACGCCAGAATCTCCGGTGGAATAGGCACCAGCTTTTCGATAAGCGCACGGTTGGCCAGAAACAGTTGCTTGTGCAGGTCTTTCATCAGGCAGCCTCCTCGGTCACGACTCGTTCGCTGTTGATCACGCCCCTGGCTTTGAGCTCGCGCTTGATATGCGCGTACCAGTCCGGGGCATTGAGCAGATAACGCTGGTTAAGCATTGCGACTTCGTCGCTGAGTGCGGGCTGTTGCCGGGTAGCCGCTGTCCGGCACAGCAGCGGTTCCAGATTGGCCAGCGAAACCACATTGCCGTCGGACTCCAGGTCTTTGGCCAGTTGCATTTCCCAGCCGATGAAGTAGTCGACGCCCTCCTGCCGGATGGCATCTACCTGAGCCTGCGGGCGAGACATCGAGGGCGAGTCCTTCAAACCAATGACTCTGGGTAACTGCGCGATGGCCTTGAGGGTGTCGAAGGACTTTTCGTTGCCCGACAGGGCGGCCTCGTTGTACATGAAGATATCCAGGTGCGTCGCGTCATGGATGGTCTGGTAATGCTCGATGATCGCCTGCTGGCTGATACCGGGCGTCAAGGGTGAGGTGAACATCACTGCTCGAGCACCGGCAACCTCAGCCAGGCGGGCAAAGTCCAGCACCTCTTGCGTAGAGTGGCGTTCAATCCCGGCGATGACGCTGCGGTCGCCCGCGTGCCTGAGGGTCAGCCTCAGCATCTGCAGCCATTGCTGACGTGACAGCCGCCAGCCCTCGCCGGAGGTCAGGCACGGAATGTAGCCGTCGACATGTGGCGCGAGGCTGCCCAAAAGACGTTCGAGACTGGCTTCGCAGACCTGATCCTGCTCGTTCAGAGGCGTTATCAGGGGCACCAGAATGCTCTTACCAGACATGTTGAAAGTCCTCGTTGCGGATCACCATGGCGCAGGACTGGTCATAGAGACGCTGCAGCGTCTCCGGAAACGTCTGTCGTCGAATGGCGCTTTCGAATGGCTGGAGGAAAGGCTGCAGGACTTGCAGGCGCAGCAACTCCAGATCGTGGGTATAAAACGGGATTTCCTGCTCCAGTACCTGAGCCGCCAGCAGTTTCTTGTCGGCTGGCAGGCCCTTGAACTGCGTCTCACCCGCTGCGCGCTGGAGCACTTGTTCGCTATAGCCCTGACGCTGGATCGCCATGTCGGTATGCAAAACATCCATGAACGGGTAATAGGCGTCCTGCAAGGCACGGCCTTTTTTCCAGATGATTGCGTCGCAAATACCTATCTGGGCGAAATTCATCTGCACGCTGCTCTCGTAGAACCGGGAAAAGAACCCCAGGGATTTGTCACGCACGCCCGGATCGGCATGGTGCATGCCCATGAAAACGGTCGCATCGATCATCGGCAGGTCGAAGTCAGACATGAACGTTCTCCAGTGCCTGCGCAATTGCCTGAACGGCGGCCTCGAATTCGTCCGGTTTGCGTGCCAGTGCCAGGCGTATGTAGCGCTGGCCTTTTTCCGGCTGGCTCCAGTAGAAATACTTGCCGGGCAGCACGTAGACGTCTGATTGCAGCAGGTAAGCCTGCAAGTCATCGGCGTTTACGCTGGCGGGAAGGATCTCGAACCACGCCACGCTGGTATCGATCATCGGTTGCACATACTTCAAGACCTTGCCCTCAAGACAGGCCCGCGCTTTGCTGCGGTTGATGTCCAGCACCGAGCGCACGGAGTCGAAGTCATCGTCGTTGCTGTCCTCGATGTAACGGGTCACGACGTTGAGGATGAACGGCGAGACATTCAGCAGGACGCTGGTGACGATGCTGTAGATATCGGCGTTGATGTCGCGGCTGGCCATGAGTGTTGCGCATTTGGTGTCCTGCAGGGGCCAGGTCTTGCCAGTGTCTTCCATGACCAGGTACTGAGTGCCGATGTCGTCGAGAATCGCGTAGGCATCCACGCGATGCTTGCCGGCGGCCTTGAAGAACGAGGCGAAACAGAAATCGAGGATCAGCAGCTTGTTGTAGTCCCGGCAGTAGCGGGCCACTTCGACAAACGTGTCCGGCCCCTCGGCAAACAGGCTGGAACCTGTCGGGTTGTTGGGATCGACCAGAAAGATCGCATCCAGTCCGATGGCGGCCTTCTGCAACTTTGCGTACACCTCGGTCGATGACGTGAACAGGCTTTCATCCAGGGCCGACATGGGCACTTCCATGTGTTTCAACAGGTCATGCAGGTTGTCGAAGCAGGGCTCGATCAGCCCGACACTCATGTTCTTTTTGCGCAAATAGGTTGCGGTGATATGCATGGCGATGGACGCTGCGTAGACGAGATAGATTTCGTCGTGGCGCTTCAACGCATGGTGCTGGCCGTGGAAGGTGAAGAAGGCCTGAATGAATGCCTGTTCACTCTGATATTGGGTCTGGTTCTGTGCCCGATACCACAGCTCGGGCAGGCTGGCGACGATCATGCGCTGGGTCTCGCTCTGATCTTGATGCGTGTGGGCATCGGCCAGATTGAAGCGGGTCTTGAGGGCAGAAATTTCGTGTTGAGTAATATCGTCCAGAACAGGAACTGCGCTCAACGTGTCGATACCGGCATATAGACTATTCATACCATTATCCCTGTGGCGTCATTATTGTTTGGGAGTCGCCGTCCTGGATAGCCAGAACGCTGGAACAGATTTCCTTATTTTTGGCAAAAATAACACTGTACCTAAGTGCACACTGTTGAGCGTTAGTGTTTCAAAGTGTTGACCTGTTCTTAAGTACAGTAGATTTACTTATTTAAATACGTGATGCTTTACGCTGGTTGCGTCGGGTGGGGTTTATTATGTCGAGCGGGTTTGAATTTCAGGTAGCCAGTTATAGTCAGGTGCCCGTCACGTTGCTGGAAACGCTGTACGCGCTGCGCAAGAAGATCTTTTCGGATCGCCTTGAATGGAAGGTTCGCGTCAGTCATGCGTTCGAGTGCGATGAGTACGACAGTGCCGCTGCGACTTACCTGATAGGCCGCTGGAATGGGGTCCCGCTGGCCGGGCTCCGGCTGATCAATACCTGCGACCCGTACATGCTGGATGGGCCATTTCGCAGCTTTTTCGACTATGCGGCGCCCAGAAATGCTGCCATGGCAGAGTCGAGCCGGTTCTTTGTCGACACGGAGCGTGCCCGGTCGCTGGGTATTCTGCACGCGCCACTGACTGAAATGCTGCTGTTCTCGATGCACAATCACGCAACCTCGGCGGGTCTGCAATCCATCATTACGGTGGTCAGCAAGGCGATGGCGCGGATCGTGCGCAAGTGCGGCTGGGAGTACCATGTTCTGGCAACGGGGGAGGCTTCGCCAGGCGAGACGGTATTGTTGCTGGACATGCCTGTAAACGCCGACAACCATCAACGGCTGCTCGGCAGCATCGCCCTCAGGCACTCTGTCACGGACGGCTTGCTGCGCTGGCCGACGCCGCTCGATGCGTCGGTATCGTTGCAGCAAGCACGCATGGACAGCGCAGCCTGAGTCAGACCATTCCCATATTGATGGCTTTGTACACGGCCTGTTTGGCGGTGCGCACTTCGAGTTTGCTGGAAACGTTGGACATGTGAAATTTCACCGTGCGTTCCGAAATGGAAAATATCTCGGCGATTTCGCTGTATGCCTTGCCCATGGCCACCCATTTCAGCACGCCTATCTCGCGGCTGGACAACTTGCACTGCGCGGGTTGCGGAAAGAGTTCGTGGGGCGCCTGGGTCTTGGTCAAACGATCATGGAAGCGGATGAGGCTCATCTGGATATCAGCGGCCTTGTCGCGGATTCGCTGATCGAAGTCAGTCTGTTGCCTGGCATTGCAAAGACTCAGCGCGGCGAAAAGCCCACTGGCATCGTGCAGGGTGAAAGTGGCCCCGGAGGACAGCTGGTATTTGGCCGAGCGCTTCAGGAAATCATCGGTTTCGACGCCCTGAATGGCATGTCGGGCTTCTCTCCAGAAAAATGGCGTAATGCTATGCCAGGCATGTTTGATGATGGGATCAATAAGGTGATAGTTGGAGGCAATATATGATTTCAACCACGAATCAGGATAATTGGACAGGATGACCGGTTTGACAGTGCGTGTCTTTGGGCTGGAAAAGTAGGCATAGGTGAAATCGCCAATACGATGCAGGTCGTTTTCAAAGTCTTCAATCAGTTGACGCAGAGGAGCAGGGGCTCCGTTGATCTTTAAGGGCGGGCGGTCAAGTTGGTTGTGCACGGTACGAACCTCCATGTAATACCTTGTTTATTGTTTGTTTGCGGCCTGGCCGTATTCATTATCCTCATTTGTACTTTCAGCCGTACATGAAAACATGGACGGCGTGTGTCTTTTGTTTTTGAACAAGGGCTTGGCCGTTGAAAATAATACGCTCATCGACCTGCCGAGCTGCGAACGCATGTGTGTTCGGGTACTGGCCATCGCCCTACGGTAAGGCGGGCCAGTGATTTTTATTGCGATTGCAATCATATTCTTGGTTCCATCAAGGTGCAAGGATGCTTGTCCGACAGCAAGGAGTAGTGATGAACAGCGCAAATAGCCACTCGTTGGCACCTCAGACCCGATCCGCGGCGTTGGCCTGCATGGAAAAGATTCAGGCGGTTGCGGGGCTTGCACTGCGTGGGTGCTGTTCGCCCCTGTTTGCGATGGCCGATATCGTCGAACGCCTGACCAGAGATCCGTCCACCTCGCGGCGGATATCGGTGGTGCGGGCCAGCAAGCATATGTCATGCGGGCAGGAAGGCTTGCTTGCCAGCGCCTGGCCCATGAGATTTGCTGCGCAGGCCGGGGCGGCAGAGTTGCCGCTGATTTACATGACCAGCAGCGAAACGTCCGCCGAGTTGAGCGCGCTGGCGTCGGAGTCGTTCCAGCGGGGCATCTTCTGCAATGACATCGAGACGCTGCCGTCACGCTGGCCCAAGGGTGCTCATCCCTGGTTGCCGCTGTGGCTGCTGTCGAACCGCAAGTGCCAGCCGTTCGATCCTGCGGATGCCGCCGAAGCGCGGGCGATCACACTGCACGCCCTGCACAGTCTGTATGTCGAAGGCCGTAGCGGTTTCTATTACATGGCGTTGCACGACGAATCCAATGAGGAAGTCAGTGAACTGAGTGAGGCTCAGGCGGTGGCGGCTGTACAAGGCATGTACCGGATTAGCGACGCCGTTTGCAGTCATGAAGGTCGTCGCGTACGCCTTCTGGGGGCGGGCCTGGCGCTGCGCTCGGTACGCCAGGCTGCCTGCCTGCTCCGGCAACACTGGGACGTCGATTGCGAAATCTGGAGCTGCCCCAGCTATACCCGAGTCGCGCGTGATGCCGAAGCCGCGCGACGCTGGAACCGTTTCCACCCCACGCAACCCGCACGATCCTGGCATCTGCGTGATTGCCTTGGCGAAGAGCAGGATGCTGTGGTGGCCGTCACCGGCTACCCGCAGGCCGTGGTTGAACAGCTGCGTGAGCATGTTCCGGGGCGGTTCGTCGGGCTGGGTGCCGATTCCGCGGCCCCGCAGGGTACGTCTGCAACCAGTGCGAAGTGGATCGTCATACAGGCCCTGACGGCGCTTGCGGAAGGCGGGCAATTGGGCTACGAGCCGCTGAAACTCGCCTTGCAACGCTATCAACTCGTCTGATGTCAGCCTTTTCCAGCGCTTTGCCGGGCGGCCAGCGCGGCACGCTCCAGCGCGTCGGCGAACACGCGGCGCTGCTGGTCGTCGAATTGCGCCAGAAACAGCTCGTCGACTGCCGTTTCGTAAACCTGCCACATCTGTTTGCGCAGGGTCCGGCCCTTGTCGGTGATCGCTGCCACGGCGCCTCGGCCATCGCTGTCGGACCTGTGGCGTGCCACCAGCCCTTCACTTTCGAGTCGGTCGACCAGACGAGTCAGGTTGTAGCGTTCAATGGCCATGACATCGGCCAGTTCATGCATGCGGCGCATGCCTTGCGGGCCGCTTTCAATGCCCCAGAGCGCGTCATACCACGCATAGGGCGGCAGCTGGGCCGCCGCCAGACGTCGTTCGATTTCGCGAATCAGACAGCGGTGTGCCCTGACGAATCTGAACCACGTATCCGGTTCGGCTGACGACATGATTCACCTTTGTCTGAAATTCTTGAGGGTTGCAATAGTAACCGAGCGCGGGATAAATTCCGCTATGTGATTGCAATTGCAATCAGATTTTTCAAGGCAGACGCCTGTCCGGCGTCCACTGCCGCATCACAGTAGGAGGCGACGATGGCACAGCAACCCCGGTTTCTTGACGAGGATCCGCAAGAAACCCGCGAATGGCTCGAATCGATTGAGTCGGTACTCAACACTGAAGGGCGCCCGCGCGCGCACTATCTGATCGATCAGCTGCTGGACTTCGACGTCGCCCAACATGGCGATTTCTACGGTCGGGTCACCACGCCTTACGTCAACACCATTCCCAGTGACCGCCAGCAGCCTTATCCGGGCGACCTTCAGGTTGAAAAACGTATCAACGCGTTCATCCGCTGGAACGCCCTGGTGATGGTGCTGCGTGCCGGCAA
The DNA here is from genome assembly GCF_009495975.1 of Pseudomonas sp. SZ57. Classification (NCBI taxonomy): domain Bacteria; kingdom Pseudomonadati; phylum Pseudomonadota; class Gammaproteobacteria; order Pseudomonadales; family Pseudomonadaceae; genus Pseudomonas; species Pseudomonas sp. SZ57. The sequence continues at coordinate 170,355 of NZ_WIBD01000007.1, forward strand.
GCATTCCGGCGTGGGCGGCCATATCGCGTCCTACGCATCAGCTGCCGTGCTTTACGACGTCGGGTTCGACCACTTCTTCCGGGGACGTACCGAGCAGTTCGCCGGTGACCTTGTTTATATTCAGGGCCATTCTTCGCCAGGCATTTACGGCCGGGCGTATCTGGAAGGTCGTCTGAGCGAGGAGCAACTGGACAACTTCCGTCGCGAAACCGATCGTGACGGCATTTCTTCCTATCCGCACCCGCGCCTGATGCCGGACTTCTGGCAGTTCCCCACCGTCTCCATGGGGCTGGGGCCCATCACTGCGGCGTATCAGGCACGCTTCATGCGCTACCTGGAGAATCGCGGCCTCAAGGAGCATCAAGGACGCAAGGTCTGGGCGTTCCTGGGCGATGGCGAGATGGATCAGCCTGAGTCACAGGCAGCCATTGCTCTGGCCGGGCGCGAGAAACTCGACAACATCATTTTCGTCGTCAACTGCAACCTGCAACGCCTTGACGGGCCGGTACGCGGCAACAGCAAGGTCATCCAGGAGTTCGAAAGTCTGTATCGCGCCGCTGGCTGGAACGTGATCAAGGTCATTTGGGGCGGCGGCTGGGATGCGCTGCTCGATAAGGACAAGAGCGGGCTGCTGCGTCAGCGCATGATGGAATGCGTGGACGGCGAGTACCAGAACTACAAATCCCAGAATGGCGCCTACGTTCGCGAGCATTTCTTCGGCAAATACCCGGAGCTGCTGGAACTGGTCAGCGACATGAGCGATGACGACATCTGGAAGCTCTCGCGTGGCGGCCACGATCCGGAAAAAGTCTACAACGCCTACGCTGCCGCGATGCGCCACAAGGGTGGGCCGACCGTGATCCTGGCCAAGACCGTCAAAGGTTTCGGCATGGGCGAGGCGGGTGAGGGGCAGAACATCAACCACCAGTTGAAGAAGCTCGGGGCAGAGGCGATCAAGGCCTTCCGCGACCGCTTCTCGCTGGACATCACCGATGACCAGCTGGGCGACATGCCGTACCTGAAACCGGCCGAGGGCAGTACCGAAGCGCTGTACCTCAAGGCTCGCCGGGCTCAACTGGGCGGTTACATTCCGGCCCGTTTCAGTGACGCCGCCACCCTGCAGATTCCGCCGCTCTCGGTGCTGGATACCCAGCTCAAGAACACCGGCGATCGCGGCATATCCACGACCATGGCCTTTGTGCGCATCCTCTCGACGCTGCTCAAGGATCCGAACATCGGCAAACTGATCGTGCCGATCGTGCCGGATGAGTCACGAACCTTCGGTATGGAAAATCTGTTCCGTCAGATCGGTATTCATTCCCACGTCGGTCAGTTGTACACGCCGCAGGATGCAGGGCAGCTGAGCTACTACAAGGAAAGCACCGACGGGCAGATCATGCAGGAAGGGCTGAATGAGTCAGGTGCGATTTCTTCCTGGATCGCGGCCAGTACTTCCTACGCCAACCACGGTGTGATGACCGTGCCGTTCTATATCTTCTACTCGATGTTCGGCTTCCAGCGGGTGGGCGATCTTGCCTGGGCTGCGGGCGACGCCAGGGCGCGAGGCTTCCTGCTGGGCGCCACGTCAGGTCGAACCACACTGATGGGCGAGGGGCTGCAGCATGACGACGGGCACAGCCATGTCATGTCGTCGACGATACCTTGCTGCGTGTCTTACGACCCGACATTTGCCTTCGAGCTGGCGGTGATCATTCAGGACGGCATGCGTCGTATGTTTGCCGAAAATGAGGACATCTATTACTACATCACCTTGCTCAACGAGAACTACCCGCACCCGGATCTGCCCGAAGGCGCCGAGGCCGGCATTCTCAAGGGCATGTACCCGTTGCAGGCCAGTGCATCGATCAATACCGGCAAGCACGTGCAGTTGATGGGCTGCGGGTCGATCCTTCTGGAAGTCATCGCGGCCGCCAGATTGCTCGAAGACGACTTTGGCGTGAGCAGCGAAATCTGGAGCGTCACCAGCCTGACCGAACTGCGTCGTGAAGGCCAGGATGCCGAGCGCTGGAACCTGCTGAATCCCGAGCAGGAGCCGCGTCTGAGTTACGTGGAAAGCTGTCTGGCAGACAGGGAAGGGCCGGTGATCGTGGCGACCGATTACATGAAAATCTTCGCCGACCAGATCCGTCCGTTTGTACCCATGCGCCGTTTCGTGGCACTGGGTACTGACGGCTTTGGCCAGTCCGATACGCGTGAATCACTGCGTCATTTTTTCGAGGTGGACCGTTACTTCGTGGCGGTGGCTGCGCTCAAGGCGCTGGCCGATGACGGCAAAGTCGAGCGCAAGGTAGTAGCGCAGGCCATCGAACGTTACAAGATCGACCCAGGCAAGCAGAACCCTGTGCTGGTCTGAGTCGCGCTGGTATCTGCTCTGAAACCGGCAAGGCGATTTGCCTTGCCGGTGAAGGGGCCAGTACAGACGAAGGGGAGTCTGACGGCTTGAACCGGTTTCACGCGGTCAGACGATCTTCCCGGAAGTCACGAATCGCCTGCTCGATCTCTTCCTTGGTGTTCATCACGAAGGGGCCGTATTGCACGATCGGCTCACGCAACGGCTTGCCTGCAATCAGTAACAGCCGCGCACCAGCGGCGCTGCTGATCTGCACCTCACCACTGTCGGACAGGCGTGCCATTTGGCGTTTACCGATCGGCTGGGTGCTGCCTTCCAGCTCGACACTGCCTTCATAGACGTACAGCAGCACAAGGTGCCCTTCGGGTACGTGCGGGCTGATACGGCTGCCGGCAGGCATATCAAAGTCAAAGTACAACGGCTCGGTGTCCGGGCGCTGTACCGCCCCGGCCTGGCGAACCTGGCCATCGTCGAAATGCCCGGCCAATACCACCACCTGCACACCGGCCTGAGTGGTCACACTCGGAACGTTTTCCGGCTGGATGTCCTGGTAGCTGGCATCGCTCAGCTTGTTCTTGCCCGGCAGGTTCAGCCAGAGCTGAAAGCCGCGCATGGTGCCTTCTTCCTGTTCAGGCATTTCGCTGTGAATGATCCCGCGTGCCGCAGTCATCCACTGCACACCGCCGCCCTGCAGAAGGCCGACATTGCCCATATGGTCTTCATGACGCATACGGCCCTCAAGCATGTAGGTCACCGTTTCGAAGCCCCGGTGCGGGTGAGGTGGAAAGCCGGCGATGTAGTCATCCGGCTTGTCCGACCCGAACTCGTCCAGCATCAGAAAAGGGTCGAACTGCTCCACGCCACGCCCGCCAAAAACACGCGTGAGTTTGACGCCCGCGCCATCGGACGCTGGCTGACCCGTTTGAATGGACAGGACTTTACGAAATTGAGTCATGGGAGAGAGAGCACTCCTTATCAGGTGATACGAAGTGTCATGGTATACCTGTTTATTCGATAAATTTATTCGAATGGCAGGACAGAATTATCGTATTAATCGATGGTTGGCACAGTGTGGCGTATTGGCGCGGGTTGACTGGCCTCCTGCCCGGATGACCTCCGGAGCAGGCTTGAAGTGGGGAATGCTCAGTGCTTGCTGCCCTGTGTCGACATGCTCAGCAGCTGTTTCTCCTGATTCCAGTCGAACGGTTCTTCGTTCTGCTCGGCTTCGTAGCGGCGTTCTTCCAGCGCCTGATACAGCTCGATTTCATCATCCGGCATGAAATGCAGGCAGTCTCCGGCGAAGAACCACAGCAAGTCGCGCGGTACCAGGTGCGCGATTTGCGGGTAGCGCTGGATGACCTGGCAGAGGATGTCCTGACCCAGGTACTGGCTTTCGATGGGATCCTGCGGCAGCAGCTCGACCAGTTCGTCGAAACGCTCCATGAACAGCGCGTGGCTTTCTTCCGGAACCTGCTCGGCCTCGCCCAGCGCGACCAGAATGCTGCGCAGGTGTGCCAGCAGGCCAAGTTGGTGATCGAGAGTGGCGTCGGCCATTGGGTAATCCTCAAATGCAAAAACAGGCGCGAGAGTATAAAGCTCTACGCGCCTGCTGTGTGGTGCGACCTGACTATCAGCGAATCTTGCCGGCTGCCAGGGTCAGCTCTTCCTTGTCGAAATCATCCACATCGATCACCTTGCGGCGGGCTGCCTCGGCGGTACGCAGGGTCTGCGCTTCGTCGGCCTGCAACACACCGATGCGCAGCGCGGCGTCGATGACAGGCTCGCCAGCGTCCGGCTTGACCTGACCACTCTTGATTGCCACTTGCAGCTTCTTGTGCAGCGGATACGCAGCGCTGAGCAGATCGATGGCCTGTTGCAGTGCGCCGACCGGATCGTCTGCCGATTGCGGGCGATAGCAGCCTGCCAGCAACTCTTCCAACGTCGGATCGCCCTTGGCGCGGCCCAGTACCTGGGCAACTTCGGCATCCAGTCTGTCCGACGGTCCCTTGTGCCGGCGACCGAACGGGAACACTACGGCACGCAGCACCCCGCCCAGTATGCGGTTGGGGAAGTTGCTGAGGATTTCGTCCATCGCACGTTCCGAATGCCCCAGGCTTTCTTCCATGGCCCAGCGGAACAAGGGGCTCATGTGGTCCGGCGATCCGAGGTCGTGATAACGCTTGAGCGCCGCCGAGGCCAGGTACATATGGCTGAGCACGTCGCCCAGGCGGGCCGACAGGCGTTCGCGGCGTTTCAATTCGCCACCCAGCAGCATCATGCTCAAGTCGGCGAGCATCGCGAACGCGGCTGCCTGGCGGTTAAGCGCGCGGAAGTAGCCCTGGCTGAGACCGTTGCCCGGCGCTCTTTCAAAATGACCGAATCCCAGATTGAGGATGAAGGTGCTGGCGGCATTGCTCACCGCAAAACCGATGTGTTTGAGCAGCAGGCTGTCAAACTCGGTCAGCGCCTGCTGTTTGTCCTCACGCCCGGCCAAGGCCATTTCCTTGAGCACGAACGGATGGCAGCGAATCGCGCCCTGGCCGAAGATCATCAGGTTGCGCGAGAGGATGTTGGCGCCCTCGACGGTGATGAAGATCGGCGCGCCTTGCCAGTTGCGACCCAGGTAATTGTTCGGGCCCATGATGATGCCCTTGCCGCCATGCACGTCCATGGCGTGACCGATACACTCGCGGCCACGCTCTGTCAGGTGGTACTTGAGGATCGCCGAGAGCACCGATGGCTTCTCGCCCAGATCGACCGCATTGGCCGTCAGCATGCGCGCACTGTCCATCAGCCAGGCGTTGCCGCCGATGCGCGCCAGTGCCTCCTGGATGCCTTCGAATGCGGAGATAGGCACGTTGAACTGCTCACGCACCTTCGCGTACTGGCCAGTGACCAGGCTGGTGTACTTGGCAGCGCCGGTGCCGACGGCCGGCAGCGAGATCGAACGACCCACCGACAGGCAGTTCATCAGCATCATCCAGCCCTTGCCCAGCATCGGCTGACCACCGATCAGGTAGCTCAGCGGGATGAACACGTCCTTGCCCGAGTTGGGGCCGTTCATGAACGCCGCGCCCAGAGGCAGGTGACGGCGGCCGATTTCCACGCCGGGCGTCTCGGTCGGAATCAGCGCCAGGCTGATGCCCAGATCTTCTTTTTCGCCGAGCAGGTGCTCAGGGTCGTGAGCCTTGAAGGCCAGGCCGAGCAGAGTGGCGACCGGGCCGAGGGTGATGTAGCGTTTTTCCCAGGTCAGGCGCAGGCCGATGACTTCTTCACCCTGCCACTGACCTTTGCAGATGATCCCGGTGTCGGTCATTGCGCCTGCATCGGAACCGGCCAGCGGACCGGTCAGCGCGAAGCAGGGAATGTCTTCGCCACGTGCCAGACGCGGCAGGTAATGATTGCGTTGCTCGTCGGTGCCGTAATGCAGCAGCAATTCGGCCGGGCCGAGGGAGTTGGGCACCATCACTGTGGACGCCAGGTCGCCGCTGCGGGTGGCCAGCTTCATGGCCACCTGGGAGTGGGCGTAGGCGGAGAAGCCCTTGCCACCGAATTCCTTGGGGATGATCAGCGCGAAGAAACCGTGCGCTTTCATGTGCGCCCAGGCTTCAGGCGGCAGGTCCATGGCCTGGCCGATTTCCCAGTCGCTGACCATCGCGCAGAGTTCTTCGGTCGGCCCGTCGATAAAGGCCTGTTCCTCTTCGGTCAGTTGGACTTTCGGGTAGGCCAGCAGCTTATCCCAGTCCGGGCGACCGCTGAACAGCTCGCCATCCCACCAGACCGTGCCGGCATCGATCGCATCGCGCTCGGTTTGCGACATCGGCGGCAGGACTTTTTGAAACCAGCTGAACATCGGCGCAGTGAAATGCTTGCGGCGCAGATCTGGCAGCATTACCGGTATGAACACTGCCAGCCAGAGCAACCAGAACACTGTCAGCAGCCATCCTGGCGCGTGACTGAAAATGCCCATGGCCAGCAGGTAGACAGCTACCACGCCAAGCGCCGGGAGCGGGGCGGTTCGCCGATGAGCCAGCCAGGCAATGCCGACGACCAGCACAACAATCCACAACAACAGCATAAGTATTCCTCCGTGATGACCGCCGCCGTGGCAGCGATCAAACTGGTCGCCAGGCAGTGATGAGGCGACATCGATAGTGACCCCTGGTTGACGAGTAAGTTGCCGCCGCTTCGGGGTAGACTGTGAGCCTTATTTATCAGCGACTGCGAGGGGAACGCAATGCTCAAGATCTGGGGGCGGAAGAATTCCAGCAATGTGCGCAAGGCACTCTGGATTGCCGAGGAAGTGGGCGTGCCCTACGAGACGCAGGACGCCGGTGGTGCATTCGGCCTGGTCAACGAAGCGGCCTATCGCGCGAAAAACCCCAACGGCCGGATTCCGATGATCGAAGACGGCGACTTCGTGATGTGGGAGTCCAACGCCATCGTGCGCTATCTGGCCGCCCGCCATGCCCCCGATTCTGATTTATACCCCGCAGACCTGCAGGCCCGCGCCAACGCAGACAAATGGATGGACTGGACCACCTCGACCATCGCCGCACCGTTCAGCCCGGTGTTCTGGGGCGTAGTGCGCACGCCGGCCGACAAGCAGGACTGGCCGGCCATCGAGCAAGGCATCAAGACGCTGCACAGCCTGCTGCTGGTGGCCGACGAGGCGCTGTCGCGACAGCCCTATCTGTCTGGCAATGCGTTCGGTATGGGCGATATTCCCTTGGGATGCTTCGCCTACGGCTGGTTTGAAATGCCGATTGAACGTCCGCCGCTGCCTCACCTCCAAGCCTGGTATGAGCGTCTCAAGACGCGCCCGGCTTATCGCAAGGCGGTCATGACCTCCCTGACCTGAGCATGTGATGTGAGCAGGAGAAAGGGCTGATCGGGTGCATGTCCGGTGCTCGATATTTACTATTAACAGATGTGTCTGTACTTGAACGGCGCAGCCGAGCACCATTGCGCGGCTGGGTCGTCACGGCAGGCGGCTGGTGACAGTCATCTTCAATTCCTTTTTCTGATGAGTACCTTTCCCGATATGTCTTCCGCTCTGTCCATTCGGCAGTTAACCAAAACCTACGGCAACGGTTTCCAGGCCTTGAATGGCATCGATCTGGACGTCGCCGAAGGTGATTTCTTCGCTTTGCTGGGCCCCAACGGCGCTGGCAAATCCACCACCATCGGCATCATCTCGACACTGGTCAACAAGACCAGCGGTACGGTGAACATCTTTGGCCACGACCTGGATCGCGAGCCCGCTGCGCTCAAGCGTTGCATCGGTGTCGTGCCGCAGGAGTTCAACTTCAACCAGTTCGAGAAGACCCTGGACATCGTCGTCACTCAGGCGGGCTACTACGGCATCCCGGCGAAAATCGCCAAGGAGCGCGCCGAGCAGTACCTGACGCAACTGGGGCTGTGGGAAAAGCGCGATGTGCCTTCACGTTCGCTGTCCGGCGGCATGAAGCGGCGTCTGATGATCGCCCGTGCGCTGATTCACGAGCCGCGCCTGCTGATCCTCGACGAACCCACCGCAGGCGTGGACATCGAGTTGCGCCGGTCGATGTGGACCTTTCTGACCGAGCTGAACAGCAAAGGCATCACCATCATCCTCACCACGCACTACCTGGAAGAGGCTGAACAGCTGTGCCGCAACATCGGCATCATCGACCATGGGGTGATCGTGCAGAACACCGGCATGAAGCAGCTGCTCAGCACGTTGACCGTCGAGACGTTCGTGCTCGATCTCAAGGCGTCCTGGCAGACCGCGCCACAATTGCCCGGTTTCCCTTGCCGCCTGCTCGACAGCCACACCCTGGAAGTGCAGGTCGACAAGAACGTCGGCATCACTGCGCTGTTCAGCCAGTTGGCCTTCCAGAACATCGAAGTCTTGAGCCTGCGTAACAAATCCAATCGCCTTGAGGAGTTGTTTGTGTCCCTGGTGGAAAAAAACCTCGCGAAGGTGGCGGTATGACCGTACCCAACGGCGAGTTGCGCCCCAACCTGATTGCCCTGAAAACCATCGTCTACCGTGAAGTGCACCGCTTCATGCGGATCTGGCCGCAGACCCTGCTGCCGCCAGCCATCACCATGGTTCTGTACTTCGTCATCTTCGGTAACCTCATCGGTCGCCAGATCGGTGACATGGGCGGCTTTACCTACATGCAGTACATCGTGCCGGGGCTGATCATGATGTCGGTGATCACCAACTCCTACGGCAACGTGGTGTCGAGCTTCTTCGGTGCCAAGTTTCAGCACTCCATCGAAGAGCTGATGGTGTCGCCGGTCTCGCCGCACACCATTCTGGTCGGTTACACCCTGGGCGGTGTGTTGCGTGGTCTGATGGTCGGTTTCATCGTCACCATGCTGTCGATGTTTTTCACCGACCTGCAAGTGCACCACTTGGGCGTGACCATCCTGGTGGTGGTGCTGACCGCGACGATTTTCTCGCTGCTGGGCTTCATCAACGCAGTGTTTGCGCGCAACTTCGATGACATCTCGATCATCCCGACCTTCGTCCTGACCCCGCTGACCTACCTGGGCGGCGTGTTCTACTCGATCAACCTGTTGCCGCCGTTCTGGCAGACCGTGTCGCTGGCCAACCCGGTCCTGCACATGGTCAATGCCTTCCGTTACGGCATTCTGGGCGTCTCCGACATCAAGATCAGCATCGCCCTGGCGTTCATGATCGTGGCGACCATCGTGCTATATATCGGCTGCGCCAGGTTGCTGGTGAGCGGTCGCGGTATGCGTCAGTAACACATTGGCTTCGACCCGCCAGGCTGGCGGGTCGGGCGTTGGCCGGGACCGGCCGTTCAGATTCTGCAACACACCACCTCTTCCGACATTTCCCCAGTGCACTGATTCTTGAGGCTTTCCGCTGCAAGGAACCGTCATGCGCACAGGGATGATCGCGCTCGCGCTCGGGCTGCTTGCCCTGCGTTTTCTACCGGCGCTGCCGCCGACCTGGCTATTGCTGCTGATGCCGATACTGGCGTTGATGCTGCTGCCGTTCCGTACCTATCCACTGACGTTGTTCCTGCTCGGTTTCACCTGGGCCTGCGTGTCGGCGCAGTGGGCGCTGAGTGACCGGTTGGCGCCGCGTCTGGACGGTCAGACGCTGTGGGTGCAAGGCAAAGTGGTCGGTTTGCCGAGTGTCGCCGAAGGTGTGGTGCGTTTCGAGCTGGAAGGCGCCTGGTCACGACGCGCCAAGTTGCCCGCACGAATCCGGGTGGCCTGGTACGGCGGCCAGCCGGTGAACAGCGGCGAGCGCTGGCGCATGGCGGTCAAACTCAAGCGACCGTCCGGGCTGGTCAATCCGGATGCTTTCGACTATGAGGCCTGGCTGCTGGCGCAGCGCATCGGTGCGACTGGCACGGTGGTGGATGGTCAGCTATTGGCACCCGCGCGTGCCGCCTGGCGCGATGCGATTCGTCAGCGCCTGCTGGCGGTCAATGCGCAGGGCCGGGAGGGCGGTCTGGCAGCGCTGGTGCTGGGCGATGGCTCAGGATTGTCGAGTACCGACTGGCAGGTGTTGCAGGATACCGGCACTGTGCACCTGCTGGTCATTTCCGGCCAGCACATCGGTTTGCTGGCCGGGGTGATTTACGCTTTGGTCGCAGGACTGGCGCGCTGGGGGCTGTGGCCACGCTCTTTACCCTGGCTGCCGTGGGCGTGTGCACTGGCGTTCAGCGCTGCACTGGGCTATGGACTGCTGGCTGGTTTCGAGGTGCCAGTCCGGCGCGCCTGTGTGATGGTCGCGATGGTGCTGCTGTGGCGCTTGCGTTTTCGGCACCTGGGCGTGGTCTGGCCCTTGTTGCTGTCCTTCAACGCGGTGCTGATCTTCGAGCCGCTAGTGACGCTGCAGCCGGGTTTCTGGCTGTCCTTCGCGGCGGTCGGCATTCTGATCCTGATTTTCAGCGGGCGTCTCGGCGCCTTGCGCTGGTGGCAGAGCTGGACACGGGCGCAATGGCTGATCGCCGTCGGCTTGTTGCCGATTCTGCTGGCGCTCAACCTGCCGATCAGCCTCAGCGGGCCGTTTGCCAACTTGCTTGCCGTGCCTTGGGTCAGCGTGATCGTCCTGCCTCCGGCATTGCTCGGAACGCTGTTGCTGCCGGTCCCTGTGGTCGGCGAAGGTTTGCTGTGGCTGGCGGGCGGGGCGCTGCAGTGGCTGTTCGTGTTCCTCGGCGCGGTGGCTGCAGCATTGCCGGCCTGGCTGCCCACTGCGGTGCCGGTCTGGGCATGGTGGTTGAGTCTGCTCGGGGCCTTGCTCTTGTTGCTGCCCAAGGGTCTGCCCATGCGTCCGCTGGGCTGGCCGTTGCTGTTGCTGTGCGTTTTTCCGCCGCTCGAATCAGTGCCTGAAGGTCAGGTAGACGTGTTGCAACTGGATGTGGGGCAGGGCCTGGCGATTCTCCTGCGCACCCGCAATCACACCCTCCTGTATGACGCAGGTCCACGTTTCGGTGAGTTCGATATCGGTCAGCGCGTGGTCGTGCCCGCCATGCGCAAGGCGGGTGTTCGCCATCTTGACCTGATGTTGATCAGCCATTCCGACGCAGACCATGCCGGAGGTGCGGCTGCGGTTCATCAGGCCTTTCCGGTGAGCCGGGTGCTGGGCGGCGAGCTGGCCAGACTCGCGCCGCAACTCGACGCCCGATTGTGCGAGAGCGGTGCACGCTGGGAGTGGGATGGCGTGGTGTTTTCCACGTGGCGCTGGGAGCAAGGGCCTGATGGCAATCCAGCCTCCTGCATCCTCAGCGTCGACGCCAGGGGCGAGCGTCTGCTGCTGGCGGGCGATATCGACGTGAGCGCCGAGCGCGCGGCAATCGACAGCGGGTTCGACCTGCGTGCTCACTGGTTGCAGTCGCCGCATCACGGCAGCCGGACCTCGTCGTCCAAAGCGTTTCTTCGCGCCGTGGCACCGGTTGGCGTGCTGATTTCCCGTGGTCGCAACAATGCGTTCGGTCACCCGCACCCGTTGGTCATGGCGCGCTATCGAGGCCTGGGCATCGCCAGTTACGACAGCGCCGAGCTGGGCGCTGTGCGTCTGCAACTGGGTACGTTCGGGTTGCCAAAGGCCGAGCGCGCGCAACGGCGCTTCTGGCGTGATTGAGTGAATGGATATCGATCTCGGCGTTCGGCACTTGGCGACCCTATGGTAGAGTGGCGCCAATTTTTCGAGGGAGTGATCACTGTGTGGGAACTGGTCAAATCTGGCGGCTGGATGATGCTGCCGATTATTCTGAGCTCCATCGCCGCCGCCGGCATCATCATCGAGCGCCTGTGGACGTTGCGTGCCAGCCGTATCACGCCACCGCACCTGCTCGGGCAGGTCTGGCAGTGGATTCAGGAAAAGAAGCTGGACGGCGAAAAACTCAAGCAGCTGCGCGCTGACTCGCCGCTGGGTGAAATCCTTGCCGCAGGTCTGGCCAATTCCAGGCATGGTCGCGAGATCATGAAGGAATGCATCGAAGAAGCCGCTGCGCGGGTCATTCATGAGCTGGAGCGCTACCTCAGCGCACTGGGTTCGATCGCTGCCATGGCGCCGCTGCTTGGTTTGCTGGGCACCGTGCTGGGCATGATCGATATCTTCGGCTCGTTCAACAGCTCCGGGGCCACCGCCAACGCCGGCGTGCTGGCAGGTGGTATTTCCAAGGCGCTGATCTGTACGGCGTCGGGTCTTATCGTCGCGATCCCGGCGATCTTCTTTCATCGCTTTCTGCAGAGCCGCGTCGATGAGCTGGTGGTGGGCATGGAACAACAGGCCATTCGTCTGGTTGAAGTGGTGCAGGGTGACCGCGATGTCGATCTGATCGACGCCAAGATCGATCTCAAGTCGCTGGCCAGAGCGGGCGGGGGCAAGAAGAAGTGAAATTTCGCCGTCGCAGACCCCGGGAAAACATCGACATCAATCTGGTCTCTCTGATTGATGTGGTGTTCATCCTGCTGCTGTTCTTCATTGTGACGACCACCTTCACTCGCGAAACCCAGTTGCGGGTCGATCTGCCACAGGCCGTTACCGGAACGCCGGACGTGGACGCCAGCGCCAAACAGCTGGACATTGCCATCAACGCCGACGGGATTTTCTCGCTGAACAATCAGTTGTTGCCGAAAAACGATCTGGCGACGCTGATTGAGGCGCTGCAGCGCGAGTCGGCGGGCGATACCAGCCTGCCGCTGTCGATCAGCGCCGACGGTAAGACCCCGCACCAGTCGGTCATCACGGCCATGGATGCGGCGGGCAAGCTGGGCTTCAGTCATTTGCGCATGACCACCGTCGAGGCCACACCGGCTAACTGATGGCATTCACTGACCGTTTGCTCGATGCCTGGTACAAGGGCCACCCTGCGCTGACGCTGTTGCGCCCGCTCGAAGGCCTTTACCGGCGTGTCGTAGAGCGCAAACGGGCACGGTTTCTGGCGGGCGAGGGCGATATCTATCGCGCGCCGGTGCCGGTCATCGTGGTGGGTAATATCACTGTCGGTGGCACTGGCAAGACGCCGTTGATTCTCTGGATGATCGAGCACTGCCGACGTCGCGGCCTGCGTGTCGGTGTGGTCAGCCGTGGTTATGGCGCCAAGCCGCCAAGCCTGCCGTGGCGCGTCCTGCCTGAACAAAGTGCCAGCGAGGCGGGGGACGAGCCCCTGCTCATCGTGCAGCGCTGCGGCGTGCCGCTGATGATCGATCCGGATCGCAGTCGCGCCGTACAGGCCTTGCTCGCTGCCGAACCGCTGGATGTGATTCTTTCCGACGACGGCTTGCAGCATTACCGGCTGGCCCGCGACCTGGAGCTGGTGCTGATCGATGCCGCCCGTGGTCTGGGCAATCGCCGTTGTCTGCCTGCCGGGCCGTTACGCGAACCGGTCGAGCGGCTGAGCAGTGTCGACGCCTTGCTTTATAACGGCGCGACGGCTGACAGGGACGATGGCTACGCCTTCAGGCTCAAGCCTTCAGCGCTGATCAATCTGCGCAGTGGCGAACGTCAGCCGGTGGATTATTTTCCGGCCGGGCAGGCGCTGCATGCTGTCGCCGGAATCGGCAATCCCCAACGTTTCTTCAATACCCTCGAAGGATTACACTGGCGGCCGGTGACTCACGCATTCGCCGACCATGCTGTCTACAGTGCCGAGGCGCTGACATTTACCCCCGCGCTGCCCTTGGTCATGACCGAGAAGGATGCGGTTAAATGTCGTGCCTTTGCCGCTGATGACTGGTGGTATCTGGCAGTGGATGCAGTACCTTCCGATGCCTTTGTCGGTTGGTTCGACCAGCAACTGCTACGTCTCTCTCCATGATTGCTTCAGGATCTCCTATGGACACCAAACTACTCGATATCCTCGCTTGCCCCGTCTGCAAGGGACCATTGAAGCTCAGCGCCGACAAGACCGAGCTGATCAGCAAGGGCGCAGGTCTTGCCTATCCGGTGCGCGACGGCATCCCGGTGATGCTCGAAAGCGAAGCTCGCACCCTGAGCACCGACGAGCGGCTGGAAAAATGACCGCAGCGTTTACCGTTGTCATTCCCGCGCGCTATGGCTCCAGCCGCTTTCCGGGCAAGCCGCTGAAAACCATTGCCGGCAAACCCATGGTTCAACTGGTCTGGGAGCAGGCGTGCAAGAGCAGCGCCGAACGCGTGGTGATTGCCACTGACGATGCACGCATTGTCGAAGCCTGTCAGGCTTTTGGTGCCGAAGTGCTGCTGACGCGCGACGATCACAACTCCGGTACCGATCGTCTGGCCGAGGTGGCTGCGCAATTGGGCCTGGCGGCTGACGCGATTGTGGTCAATGTGCAGGGCGACGAGCCGATGATCCCGCCTGCGGTGATCGATCAGGTGGCGTCCAATCTGGCCGCCCATCCCGAGGCTGGCATGTCTACGCTGGCCGAGCCTATCGACGACGTGGCCGCGTTGTTCAACCCCAACATCGTCAAGGTGGCTACGGACATCAACGGCCTGGCGCTGACGTTCAGCCGGGCTCCCTTGCCGTGGGCGCGCGATGCGCTCGCAGCAAACCGCGACCAGTTGCCTGCCGGCGTGCCTTATCGTCGGCACATCGGTATCTACGCCTACCGTGCGGGCTTCCTGCATGACTTCGTCAGCTGGGGCCCGTGCTGGCTGGAAAACACCGAAAGCCTGGAACAATTGCGTGCGCTGTGGAATGGCGTGCGGATTCACGTTGCCGACGCGCTCGAAGCGCCACCCGGTGGCGTCGATACGCCTGAAGACCTGGAGCGCGTCAGGCGCTTGCTGGAGGGTTGATGCGCTTCGTCCAGTGGTTCGGGAAGGCGAGGGTATGACCTTGCAGGTGCAGTCCGCGATTTCCCTCAAGCCGTTCAATACGTTCGGTGTTGATGTGCAAGCCCGGTTATTTGCCGAAGCGCATAGCGATGATGACGTTCGCGAGGCGCTGGCCTATTCGGCCGAGCACGATGTGCCACTGCTGGTGATTGGCGGTGGCAGCAACCTGCTGCTCAGCGCTGACGTGCAGTCACTGGTGGTGCGCATGGCCAGCCGCGGCATTCGCATCGTGCACGAGGACTGTCTCGAGTCGATTGTCGAGGCAGAGGCCGGCGAGCCCTGGCATCCGTTCGTGCAGTCCTGTCTGGAGCTGGGGCTGGCGGGGCTGGAAAACCTCAGTCTGATCCCAGGCACCGTTGGCGCGGCGCCCATGCAGAACATCGGCGCTTATGGCGTCGAGATCAAGGATGTCTTCCATAGCCTGACTGCGCTGGATCGTGAAACCGGCGAATTGCGCGAGTTTTCTCTGCCGGACTGTGCGTTCGGCTACCGCGACAGCGTGTTCAAGCATCAGGTCGCGCGCTGGTTGATCCTGCGTGTGCGTTTCAAGCTCAGTCGCGTAGCTCGCCTGCACCTCGAATATGGCCCGGTTCGTCAGCGTCTCGACGAGCAGGGTATCGATCGGCCGACGCCGTTCGATGTCAGCCGTGCGATCTGCGCCATTCGCAGTGAAAAGCTGCCTGACCCCGCGGTGCTGGGCAATGCCGGCAGTTTCTTTAAAAACCCGATTATCGCTGCCGAACTGTACGCGACGATCAAACAGCAGCACCCAGGCGTGGTCGGCTACCCGCAGGACGATGGCCGGGTGAAGCTGGCGGCCGGGTGGCTTATCGAGCAAGCGGGCTGGAAGGGGTATCGCGATGGTGATGCTGGCGTGCACAAGCTGCAGTCGCTGGTGCTGGTCAACTATGGGCAGGCAAGTGGCTTGCAGTTGCTAAGTCTGGCGCGCCGTATCCAGACCGACATCGCTGAACGTTTTGGTGTCGAGCTGGAGATGGAGCCGAACCTCTACTGATAGCCGAGGGGCTCTTGTGGGGGGCTCGCTCGCGAAGAGATCAGATCAAGCGCCGCGTATTGAAGATGAGCACGGTGCAATCCTCAACCAACGGACATGAAAAAGCCCCGCCTGTTTGCACAGGCGGGGCTTTTTCATGGGCCGGGATTAGACGAGGGGTTTAGGCTCGTTTTCTTTCTCGGCTTCATGTTGCGGTTTAACTGCTGGTTGCTCAGTTGCCGCTTCTTCGGTCTTTTCCTCGGCTGCCGGTGAAGGCTGTGCCGATTCTGCTTCAGCGGCAGCAGGCGCTGCCTCGACGACTGGAGCGCTGGCAGCAGCGGCTTCCTGTTGACGACGTGCTTCTTCTTCACGCTTGCGGCGACGAACTTCACGAGGATCGTTCGGTGCGCGGCCTGTGCTGCTGACCACTGGTGCAGGCGCTGCTTCTTCAGCCGCAGGTGCCTGCTCTTGTGGGGCAGGTGCCTGTTCTTCAACGACCGGCTGAGGCGCGACGTAAGGAGCAGGCTCTTCTTTCAGCGCTACCGGCTCGACGACAGCGGCAGGTGCAGGCGTTGGCAGTTCGGATGATTCAGTGGCTGGCACTTCCTCATGAGCTGCTGCTTCGACCGGCGCCTGTGGTGCTGGCTCTGGCGTCGGCTTGAACGGCACTACGCGTTCTGCGTGAGGTGCTTCGAACAGTTCGGACTGTGCAGCAATCGCAGGTGCTTCGACCGTTGCTGGCTGAACTTCAACCTCTGGAGCAGGCTGTGCTACAGGAGCATCGTTTGCCACAGGGGCTTCAACGGCAGGTGCTTCGACAGTCGTCTCGGCAACGGTCGGTGCTTTTTCGGCAACCGTTGCTTCGGTGGCTGGCGTTTCAGCTACTGGCGTTTCAGTCACGGGCGCTTCAGTCGCAGATGCTTCGGCAGCAGGTGCCTGATGCACCGGCTCGGCGTCTGCAGCGGCTGCGTTGCTGTTGGCACGTTCGGCCTGCTGATGCGCGTCGGCTTCTGCAGGCGCGCTGATCACGCTGCTGGCAGCGGACGCTGCGGCGGTGAAGCCCAGACCCGCCGACAGGTCGGTGGCGCTGCCTTCTTCTTCGTTGCCGTTCTCTTCGGAGCCTTCGATCACGTTGCCATTGGCATCGCGCTGACGCTCACGACGATTGCTGCGACGACGCTGGCCACGCGAGCGGCGGCGAGGGCGGTCGCCTTCGCTACCGTCGTTGCCTTCCTGGTTCTCGTCATTGGTCTGCTCTTCGTTGAGCAGCACTTCCTCTTCTTCGCTCACAGCAGCCGCGGCTTGTTCGGCGCGTGGTTGACGTTCTTCACGAGCTGCGCGCGGCTGGCGCTCTTCGCGTGGTGCGCGTTCAGGGCGCTCCTCACGAGCGAGGCTCACCGCCGGGGCGGCATCCAGAGGCTCGCGCAGTTCGCGAACCGGACGATCTTCGCGCGCTTCACGCGGCTTGCGTTCGCGGGTGGTACGGGCTGGACGCTCTTCGCGCGGTGCCGACTCTTCGCGGGCTTCACGCGGTTCGCGAACGGTGCGCTCTTCACGAGGTGCACGTTCCTCACGCGGAGCACGCTCTTCGCGAGGTGCGCGCTCTGCACGTTCTTCGCGGGGGGCGCGTTCTTCACGAGGCTTGCGCTCTTCGTCGCGGCGATTGTTGCGGCCACGGCTCTGCTGGCGGCCGTTGCGGCGTTCTTCGTTGCGGGCTGGACGCTGTTCTGCAACAGGCTTTTCAACCACGACCGGAGCGACAGGCTCTTCCTTGGTCGCGAACAGGCTGACCAGGGATTTCACCAGACCCTTGAACAGGCTTGGCTCGTGAGCGACAGGTGCCGGTGCAGGCGTTGGTGCAGGGGCCGCGGCTTCTACCGGGACCGGCGCATTGGCGCGAGCCGGGGCAGTCTTGACGGCTGCTTCCTGACGAACCAGGGTGCGGGTTGCGGCGGCCAGTGGTGCAATTTCTTCCACTTCGGCAGCGGCAGCAGCGATTTCGTAGCTGGTCTGGCTGCTGTGCGCTTCAGGGCTGTCATCACGCAGACGCTGAACTTCGAAGTGCGGCGTTTCCAGCTGATCGTTCGGCAGAATGATGATGCGGGCGCGGGTGCGCAGTTCGATCTTGGTGATCGAGTTGCGTTTTTCGTTGAGCAGGAAGGCCGCGACCGGGATCGGCACCTGAGCGCGAACTTCGGCAGTGCGGTCTTTCAGGGCTTCTTCTTCGATCAGGCGCAGGATGGCCAGCGACAGCGATTCAACATCACGGATGATGCCGGTGCCGTTGCAGCGAGGGCAGACGATGCCGCTGCTTTCGCCCAGCGATGGACGCAGGCGCTGACGGGACATTTCCAGCAGACCGAAGCGCGAAATACGACCGATCTGCACGCGGGCACGGTCGGCTTCCAGGCTTTCACGGACTTTTTCTTCCACGGCGCGCTGGTTCTTGGCCGGCGTCATGTCGATGAAGTCGATGACGATCAGGCCGCCGATGTCACGCAGACGCAGTTGACGGGCGATTTCCTCAGCCGCTTCAAGGTTGGTCTGCAGGGCGGTTTCTTCGATGTCGCTGCCTTTGGTGGCGCGCGCCGAGTTGATGTCGATGGACACCAGGGCTTCGGTCGGATCGATGACGATGGAGCCACCGGAAGGCAGTTCGACTACGCGCTGGAAGGCGGTTTCGATCTGGCTTTCGATCTGGAAGCGGTTGAACAGCGGAACGCTGTCTTCGTACAGCTTGATCTTGCTGGCGTACTGCGGCATCACCTGACGGATGAAGGTCAGTGCTTCTTCCTGGGCTTCGATGCTGTCGATCAGGACTTCACCGATATCCTGGCGCAGGTAGTCACGGATGGCGCGGATGATGACGTTGCTTTCCTGGTAGATCAGGAAGGGGGCGGAGCGATCGAGGGACGCTTCCTTGATGGCGGTCCACAGTTGCAGCAGGTAATCGAGGTCCCACTGCATTTCTTCGCTGCTGCGGCCCAGGCCGGCAGTACGAACGATCAGACCCATGTCGGCTGGCGCGATCAGGCCGTTGAGGGCTTCACGCAGTTCGTTGCGCTCTTCGCCTTCGATACGACGCGAGATGCCGCCGGCACGAGGGTTGTTCGGCATCAGAACCAGATAGCGGCCTGCGAGGCTGATGAAGGTGGTCAGGGCTGCGCCCTTGTTGCCACGTTCTTCTTTCTCGACCTGAACGATGACTTCCTGGCCTTCGCTCAGGACGTCCTTGATGTTGACGCGGCCTTCAGGGGCTTTCTTGAAGTACTCGCGGGAGATTTCCTTGAGGGGCAGGAAGCCATGGCGCTCAGAGCCGAAATCGACAAAGGCAGCCTCGAGGCTGGGTTCGATGCGAGTGATTCGGCCTTTATAGATGTTGGCCTTCTTCTGCTCGCGTGCACCTGACTCGATGTCCAGGTCGTAGAGGCGCTGGCCGTCTACCAGTGCAACACGCAACTCTTCGGGTTGAGTTGCGTTAATCAGCATTCTTTTCATGTAGTACCGTCGGTTTCCGGGCTGCCGGAAACGGCGTTCGGCACACACGACTTCTCACGGTCGGTGTCAGGGCACGTCAGGAGTGGTTGGACACTCCAGTGTCTAGCGAGGTCCTCGCCCAGAGGGGGCGGAGGGTCGCGACGACGTTTCCTGCTTGCTGTGGTGGCATAAGACACCCCTTTCAGCAAAAGCTTTGTCAGGAGGAGGAATCGACCATCGGTAGCGGACGAGATGAAGCGTCTAGAACAAGCCTTGTGCTACACAGTCCGATGGTTGTGCGTCTCCACCCTACACGTATCCCTGATAATTCGGGTGCTGCCGCGCGCAGAATCCGCAGCGGGTTGGCATTTACCGCGACCTTCGATAGGGAAGGTCGCGCATCATGGCTTGAGGCGTTGTTCCCGAAGCATTCGCTCGTAGCGTCTGAAAGCGACTGCACTTTGTGAACTGGCCATGAACTGTCCGCACTGGCCGCGAGCTGTCTGCTCTGCTGTCAGGCGTGTTTCCGGCCTCATGTCACCTGCGCTTGTTACGTTTTCAGCGTGCTCCGTTGTCACCGAACACTGCGTAGGACGGCCTCCCGTCCTTGTGAATTGCGTTGGTCAGGGCCGGTTGTCAACCGTTGGTCCGCTGTCCGGCCGCTTTTGGCGGCGTTCGCGACTATAGCAGCAATCATTAAGTGCTTCAAATCCATAAAAAATTGTTATCATTTGCGGCATGACGAATATTGCCCCTCCAACCCCCGGCGTCCAGCTGGTTGAGGTTGCCCCGGAACTTGCCGGTCAACGCATCGATAACTTTCTGATCACTTATCTCAAGGGTGTGCCCAAAACCTTGATTTACCGCATTTTGCGCAAAGGCGAAGTGCGTGTGAACAAGGGGCGGATCAAGCCGGAGTACAAGTTGCAGGCAGGCGATATCGTGCGCATTCCTCCTGTGCGCGTGCCTGAGCGCGACGAGCCTGTGCCGGTCGCGCAGGCACTTTTGCAGCGTCTCGAAGCTGCGATCGTCTATGAAGACAAGGCGCTTATCGTGCTCAACAAGCCGGCAGGTATCGCCGTGCATGGCGGCAGCGGCCTGAGCTTTGGCGTGATCGAAGCGTTCCGCCAGCTGCGCCCGGATGCCAAGGAGCTCGAGCTGGTGCACCGTCTCGATCGCGACACGTCCGGTCTGCTGATGATCGCCAAGAAACGCAGCATGCTGCGTCATCTGCACGAAGCCCTGCGCGGCGACGGCGTCGACAAGCGCTACATGGCGCTGGTCCGCGGTAACTGGGCAGCGGCGTTGAAGCAGGTGCGTGCACCGCTGATGAAAAGCAACCTGCGCTCCGGCGAGCGCATGGTCGAAGTGAATGAAGAGGGCAAGGAAGCCCTGACGATTTTCAAGGTGCTGCGTCGTTTCGGCGACTTTGCCACCATGGTCGAAGCCAAGCCGGTCACCGGGCGTACTCACCAGATTCGTGTGCACACCTTGCATGCGGGTCATGCCATTGCAGGTGACACCAAGTACGGTGACGAGAATTTCAGTCGCGAAATTCGCGATCTGGGCGGCAAGCGTCTGTTTCTGCACGCCTACATGCTGACGGTGCCGATGCCCGATGGCAGCAAACTTAATGTGCAGGCGCCTGTCGATGACATGTGGGCCAAAACAGTGGAGCGTCTGTGTGCGCCGTGATTACGATCTGTTGATTTTCGACTGGGACGGCACATTGGCCGACTCGGTCGGGCGCATCGTCCTGTCCATGCGCACAGCGGCCATCGAGACCGACCTCGAAGTTCGCGACGATACGGCGATCAAGGGGATTATCGGCCTGGGGTTGCCCGAGGCGATTCGAACCCTGTATCCGCAGATCAGCGGCAATCAACTGATCGATTTTCGGCAGCACTACGCGGACAGTTACATGGCGATGGATAACGTGCCGTCGCCGCTGTTCGACGGTGTGGTGGAATCGATACAGGCGTTTCGCGAGGACGGCTATCGTCTGGCGGTCGCTACCGGCAAGGCGCGTCGCGGGCTTGATCGTGTGCTGAAGGCCAATGGCTGGCAGGATTACTTCGATGCTACCCGGGCGGCCGACGAGACCGCCAGCAAGCCTGATCCGCTGATGTTGTACGAGATCATGGCGCACTGTGGTGTTGCGCCGCAGCGTTCGCTGATGATTGGCGATGCTTCGTTCGATCTGCTGATGGCTCGCAATGCGGGTATGGATTCGGTTGCGGTGGGCTATGGCGCTCAGCCACTGGAGTCGCTGCGTCAGTTCGAACCGCGGCTGGCTATCGAGCATTTTTCCGAGCTGCGCACCTGGTTGAACGGGCGCAGCGTCTAGTTTTCGGGTTGGAGTGATTGGAACATGTCTGACGAATGGAAGGCACCCGTTTCGCAAAGCGCGGACGAGGGCAGCAATGGCAGGGAAGAGGCAAAAAGCTGGAAGCTTCTTGAAAAGACGCTACTGGCCAGTGTTCAGGAGCAGCGCCGGGCGCGTCGCTGGGGGATCTTTTTCAAGCTGCTGACGTTCGCGTTCCTGTTTGTTGCAGTGATCGTCCCGATGCTGGATTTCGAGGGCGGTACTTCGCGCCGTTCCAGCCACACTGCGCTGATCGATGTGCAGGGTGTGATTGCCGACAAGGAAGCGGCCAGTGCCGAGAACATTGTCACTGCGCTGCAGAAGGCCTTCGAGGATGAAAAGACCAAGGGTGTCATTCTGCGTATCAACAGCCCGGGCGGCAGTCCGGTGCAGTCGGGCTATGTCTACGACGAAATCCGGCGTTTGCGCGCGGCGAAGCCTGACATCAAGGTGTATGCGGTTATTACTGATCTTGGTGCTTCGGGGGCTTATTACATCGCCAGTGCCGCTGATCAGATCTATGCCGACAAGGCCAGTCTGGTGGGGTCGATCGGTGTGACGGCAGCAGGTTTCGGTTTTGTCGGTGCCATGGACAAGCTCGGTGTTGACCGTCGTACCTATACCTCCGGCGAGCACAAGGCCTTCCTTGACCCGTTCCAGCCGCAGAAGGCTGATGAAACGCAGTTCTGGCAGGGTGTGCTGGACACGACTCATCGCCAGTTCATTGCCAGTGTCAAACAGGGTCGTGGCGACCGGCTGAAGGACAAGGATCACCCGGAACTGTTCTCCGGGCTGATCTGGACCGGCGAGCAGGCTGTTGCGCTGGGTCTGGTGGATGGTCTGGGCAGTGCAAGTTATGTTGCGCGGGATGTGATCAAGGAGAAGGACATCGTCGAGTACACCGTCGAAGAGTCGCCTTTCGATCGCTTTTCGAAAAAGCTGGGCACCAGTATCGCCGAGCGAATTGCCATGCTGGTCGGTTTCAACGGCCCAAGCCTGCGTTGATGGTTTGATGCAGGCATAAAGAACCCGGCCAATGGCCGGGTTCTTTATATGTAAGGGTCAGGGTACGCTGACGCCTTCCTTTATTAGCATGTCCACCAGGCGTATCAGCGGCAGGCCGATCAGGCTGGTCGCGTCACTGCCTTCGGTGCTGCGAAACAGGCTGACGCCAAGGCCTTCTGCCTTGAAGCTGCCAGCGCAGTCATAGGGCAGTTCGGCATGCAGATAGCGTTCGATGCTGGCCCGGTCGAGTTCGCGCATGTGCACTGTGAAAGGCACGCAGTCGACCTGGCACTCGCCGGTCGAGCTATTGAGCAGGGCCAGGCCGGTCAGGAAGGTCACGCTTTTGCCGCTCGCTGCCGTCAGCTGTTCCAGTGCGCGCTCGAAGCTGTGTGGCTTGCCCAGGACCTGTTCGTCAAGGACGGCGACCTGGTCGGAGCCGATGATCAGGTGGTGTGGATGCTCGGCGGCGAGCGCTTGGGCTTTCTCTCGGGCAAGGCGCTGTACGAGGTCGAATGCGGCCTCGTTCGGTCGCCGGCTTTCATCGATATCCGGAGACCTGCAGGTGAATGGCAGGCGCAGGCGGGCGAGCAGTTCGCGGCGGTATGAGGAGCTGGAAGCGAGGAGCAGGGATGGCATGCGGTTCTCCGTAGGCTGAGCGTTGATTCTAAAGAGTGGCCGGAGTGACGAACAGGCCTGAATTTCCTTTGACATGCCCGGGGGGCATCCCTAGAATGCTGCGCCTATGTTGAATGACCCGATTCCATCTCACGTTGACCCGCGCAAATTGTCCGATCGCGGCACTACCCTTCAGGGTGAAGTGCTGCTGGGCGATCTGAAGAGACTCTGCGACCCGCTTGCCGACACTGTCGGTACGGTGCAGGCGAAATTCGTTTTTGAGCGTGACGAACGCCGTTCTGTGGTTATCCACAGTTCGATAGACGTCCCGGTCAAGATGGTTTGCCAGCGTTGTCTTGAGCTGGTGACCCTGCCGATCCACAGCGAATGCAGTTACGTTGTGGTGAAGGAGGGTGCGAATACCCAGTCGTTACCGAAAGGTTATGACGTGCTGGAACTGGGCGAAGATCCTTTGGATCTGCTGGCATTGATCGAGGAGGAGCTATTGCTCGCCTTGCCCATTGTGCCTGCTCATCATCCTGAAGAATGCCAGCAACCGGCGGGTCTCGATGAGCCCGAACCGAGCGTGGACGAGGTAACGCGGTCCAACCCGTTCAGTGTATTGGCGCAGTTAAAGCGTGACCCAAACGTTTAGGAGTTAATCAATTATGGCTGTTCAGCAGAACAAAAAATCCCGCTCTGCCCGTGACATGCGTCGTTCGCACGACGCTCTTGAGGCAAGCACTCTGTCGGTAGAAAAGACCACTGGTGAAATTCACCTGCGTCACCACGTATCGCCAGAAGGCGTATACCGTGGTCGCAAAGTGATCGACAAGGGCGCTGACGAGTAATTTCTTGTCCGCTCCGATCATCGCGATCGACGCAATGGGCGGGGACTTCGGTCCCCGCAACATTGTTCAGGCAAGCCTCGCGTGCCTGACAGCTACTCCCTCGCTTCACCTGGTCCTTGTCGGCCAAGCCTCCCTTATTGAAGAACTCGTCTCTGCTCATGAAGCCGTGGATCGTTCGCGCCTGCGTGTCATTCATGCCAGTGAAGCGATTGCGATGGACGAGCGTCCGTCTCAGGCGTTGCGTGGCAAGCCTGACTCTTCCATGCGCGTTGCTCTCGAGCTGGTGGCCAGCGGTCAGGCCCAGGCATGTGTCAGTGCCGGCAATACCGGTGCGCTGATGGCGCTTTCCCGGTTTGTGCTCAAGACCTTGCCAGGGATTGATCGCCCGGCAATGATCGCAGCCATTCCCACTCGCTCCGGTCATTGCCAGCTGCTGGACCTGGGGGCGAACGTCGATTGCAGCGCCGAGGCGCTCTATCAGTTTGCAGTGATGGGCTCGGTGCTTGCCGAGATCCTCGGTGTCGCAACGCCCAGAGTGGCCTTGCTCAATGTGGGCACTGAAGACATCAAGGGCAATCAGCAGGTCAAGCGTGCTGCCGGTCTTTTGCAGTCTGCCTCGGGGCTTAACTACATTGGCTATGTCGAAGGCGACGGGTTGTACAGGGGAGAGGCTGACGTGGTGGTGTGTGATGGTTTCGTCGGCAATGTATTGCTCAAGTCGAGTGAGGGGCTGGCGACCATGATTGCGGCCAGAATCGAGACGCTGTTCCAGCGCAATCTGCTCAGCAGGGCGGTCGGCGCGCTGGCGTTGCCCTTGCTGAAGCGCTTGCAGACCGACCTGGCGCCCGCCCGTCATAATGGCGCGAGCCTGCTCGGGTTGCAGGGGGTCGTGGTGAAAAGCCATGGCTCTGCAAGTGTTTCAGGCTTTCAGAGTGCGATTCATCGAGCGCTCGTCGAGTCCCGTGAAAACCTGCCACAGCGTTTGAAGGGGCGGCTTGAAACGATGTTCCAGGACGACCGAAGCTGAAAATGTGACGCATCAGACTGGTCAGTCATCCAACCGATCAGTCATATACATTAGAATTCCCGCGTTCGGCCTGTCCGGACGCCCATTTTGGCGACAATAATTCAGAGGCTTGTCAAATGTCTGCATCCCTCGCATTCGTCTTTCCGGGTCAAGGATCGCAATCGCTCGGTATGCTCGCCGAACAAGGCGCGCAACATCCGCTGATCCTCGACACTTTCGAGCAGGCTTCCGAAGCCCTCGGCTATGACCTGTGGACATTGACTCAGAACGGTCCTGCCGAGCTGCTCAACCAGACCGACAAGACCCAGCCGGCCATTTTGACCGCTTCGGTTGCCTTGTGGCATGTGTGGCTGGCCGAGGGCGGTGCGGTTCCTGCGTTCGTCGCCGGTCACAGTCTGGGTGAATACAGTGCACTGGTAGCCGCGCAAAGCCTGAGCCTGGCTGACGCCGTGAAGCTTGTCGAGCGTCGCGGCCAGTTGATGCAGGAAGCGGTACCAGCGGGTCAGGGTGGCATGGCCGCCATTCTGGGGCTCGATGATGCCGACGTTATCGCAGCCTGCGCCGAAGCGGCACAGGGTGAGGTCGTCAGTGCCGTGAATTTCAACTCGCCGGGCCAGGTGGTGATTGCCGGTTCCGCCGAGGCCGTCAAGCGTGCCATGGAGCTGTGCAAGGCCCGTGGCGCCAAGCGCGCCTTGCCGTTGCCGGTCAGCGTGCCATCGCACTGCGAACTGATGCGCCCGGCCGCCGAGCGTTTCGCCGAGGCCGTTGAAGCCATCGAATGGCAGGCGCCGGAAATTGCGCTGGTACAGAACGTCAGTGCCAGCGTGGCCAGTGATCTGGCAACGCTCAAGCGTGATTTGCTGGAGCAGTTGTACAAGCCGGTACGCTGGGTCGAATCCATTCAATGCCTGGCCAGTCGCGGTGCGACCCAGCTTGTGGAGTGCGGTCCGGGCAAAGTGCTGGCCGGTCTGAACAAGCGTTGCGCCGACGGCGTGATGACCTACAACCTTGATACCCCGGACGCCTTTGCCGCCGCGCGCGCGGCATTGGCCTGATTAGGAGAAGCCTGCATGAGCCTTCAAGGTAAAGTGGCACTGGTAACCGGTGCAAGTCGCGGCATTGGTCAAGCCATTGCTCTGGAATTGGGACGCAACGGTGCTGTTGTCGTGGGTACCGCGACGTCAGAGTCCGGTGCCGAGCGCATCAGCGCGACGTTCAAGGAAAACGGCATCGAAGGCTTTGGCCTGATGCTGGATGTCTGCGATGCCGAGTCTGTGAATTCGGTTCTGTCCACCATTCAGGAGCGCGTCGGCGCACCGTTGATTCTGGTCAATAACGCCGGTATCACCCGTGATAACCTGATGATGCGCATGAAAGATGACGAATGGTATGACGTCGTCAACACCAATCTGAACAGCCTTTTCCGTCTTTCCAAGGGCGTTCTGCGTGGCATGACCAAAGCGCGTTGGGGGCGTATTATCAGCATTGGTTCGGTTGTGGGTGCCATGGGCAACGCCGGTCAAGTAAACTATGCTTCCGCGAAGGCCGGTCTGGAAGGCTTCAGTCGGGCTCTGGCCCGTGAAGTGGGCTCGCGGGCGGTCACCGTGAATTCGGTGGCACCGGGTTTTATCGATACCGACATGACGCGTGAGCTGCCTGAGGCTCAGCGTGAGTCACTGATTACCCAGATACCCCTGGGCCGTTTGGGGCAAGCCGAAGAGATTGCGCACGTAGTCGCTTTTCTTGCGTCCGAAGGCGCAGGCTACGTTACCGGGGCCACAATCCCTGTTAACGGCGGCATGTACATGAGCTAATGTGACGACCTGTTTCAAAAAAATGTCATACGAGCTGTCTAAAATCCGTTATAAAGCTGCAATCTATGAATGGGCAAAGGTACGGTTGGGCATAAGGGGAGAGCGTTAAGCTTGAAATTCGCAAAACCTCTTCTATACACTTACCCACTGGCCAGATGCCTGAACATTTCCACTAGGAGTTAAAACTAGGTATGAGCACCATCGAAGAGCGCGTCAAGAAAATCGTTGCAGAGCAACTTGGCGTCAAACAAGAAGAGGTTGTCAACACTGCTTCTTTCGTTGAGGACCTGGGCGCTGACTCCCTGGACACCGTCGAGCTGGTAATGGCTCTGGAAGAGGAATTCGAGACCGAAATCCCTGACGAAGAAGCGGAAAAGATCACTACCGTTCAAGCAGCAATCGACTACGTCACTAGCCATCAGGCTTAAGATTTGTAATCGCTGACTGCTGTCACGGGAAAACCGCACTGCTTTAACCGGCGTGCGGTTTTTTCTTTAAAAAACGCTGTGATTGTTCCGTAAACAAGAGAGAAGGAGAGTCCTGTGTCGCGTAGACGCGTCGTGGTCACCGGGATGGGCATGCTTTCGCCACTGGGCAATGACGTGCCCAGCAGTTGGCAAGGCATTCTGGCGGGCCGCAGTGGCATTGGCCTTATCGAGCACACGGACTTGTCAGCCTTCACCACCCGCTTCGGCGGCTCGGTCAAGGGTTTCAACGTCGAAGAATACCTCGCGCCCAAAGAAGCGCGCCGCCTCGATCTCTTTATTCAGTATGGCCTCGCGGCCAGCTTTCAGGCCGTGCGTAATGCAGGTCTTGAAGTCACTGATGCAAACCGTGAGCGCATCGGCGTTGCCATGGGTTCGGGCATCGGTGGTCTGACCAATATCGAAAACAGCAGTCGCCTGCTGCACGAGCAGGGCCCTGGACGGATATCACCGTTCTTCGTTCCTGGCTCGATCATCAATATGATTTCCGGTTTCCTGTCGATCCATCTGGGCGCACAGGGACCCAATTACTCCATCGCGACGGCTTGCACGACTGCAACCCACTGCATCGGCATGGCGGCTCGCAACATCGCCTATGACGAAGCGGACGTGATGATCGCCGGCGGCGCTGAAATGGCCGCCTGTGGACTGGGTCTGGGCGGCTTCGGTGCAGCGCGTGCACTGTCGACCCGCAACGATGACCCGACCCGCGCCAGTCGCCCTTGGGACAAGGGCCGTGATGGCTTCGTCCTGTCCGACGGTGCCGGTGCCATGGTGCTCGAAGAGCTCGAGCACGCCAAGGCGCGTGGCGCGACCATTTATGCAGAACTGGTCGGGTTCGGCATGAGCGGCGACGCCTATCACATGACTTCGCCACCTGATGACGGCGCCGGTGCTGCACGCTGCATCGCCAATGCGTTGCGTGATGCCAAGGTCAATCCCGATCAGGTGCAGTACATCAACGCACACGGTACGTCGACGCCTGCAGGCGATCTGGCCGAGGCTTCTGCGATCAAGTCGGTATTCGGTGATCACGCCTACAAGCTGGCAGTCAGTTCGACCAAGTCGATGACCGGCCACCTGCTGGGCGCCGCCGGTGCTGTCGAAGCGATCTTCAGCGTCCTGGCAATGGTTGATCAGGTGGCTCCGCCGACCATCAACCTGGATGAGCCAAGCGAAGGCTGCGATCTGGACTTCGTGCCTCACGAAGCGCGCCGCATGCCGATCGACGTCGTTCTGTCGAACTCCTTCGGCTTCGGTGGCACCAACGGCTCGCTGGTATTCCGTCGGTTCGCCGAGTAATGCCCGACTGGGTCGATGGCTGCCCCGCAGACGCCTTGTCCCTCAAGGACCGAGGGCTGGCCTACGGCGATGGACTGTTTGAAACCATCGTCGTCAAGGCCGGGCAGCCATTGCTCCTGGAGCGCCATCTGCAGCGTCTCGAGAGCGGCTGCGCACGCTTGTCGATCGCAACCGATCACGCGCTGATTCGCGCAGAAATGTCCCGCTTCGCTGCAGCACTTGGCGATGGGGTCATGAAGCTCATCCTGACCCGTGGCGACAGCCAGCGCGGCTACGCTCCGGCCCCCAATGCCCAATCGCGCCGAATCCTGCAGGGCGGCCCTGCGCCAGCCTATCCCGGTGCGCATGCCGAGCAGGGCGTGCGCCTGTTTGCCTGCCAGACGCGTCTGGCGGAACAGCCGCTTCTGGCCGGACTCAAGCACCTCAATCGTCTGGAGCAGGTACTGGCCCGATCCGAGTGGAGTGATAGCGAGCACGCCGAGGGCTTGATGCGTGACACGTCCGGGCGACTGATAGAGGGTGTTTACAGCAACCTGTTTCTGGTCAGTCAGGGCCGTCTGCTGACTGCTGATCTCAGCCGCTGCGGGGTTGCAGGTGCGATGCGTGCAGAGCTGCTGGATCAGGCACCAAAGCTGGGAGTGGCTGTCGATATCCGTGACCTGCACATGTCTGACCTGGAAACGGCAGACGAAGTGTTTCTATGCAATAGCGTGTACGGCGTCTGGCCGGTTTGCAGCTTTGCAGCGTTGAACTGGCCGGTCGGGCCGCTGACCCGTAAACTGCAAGGTATTGCTCGCACCCTTCTGGATATCTGATTTTGATCCGAAAAATATTGGTGTTGCTGGAAACAGCGGTTGTCCTGGCAGGTTTGCTGCTCGGTTTTGCGTTCTGGCAGCAGTATCAGGCGCTGAACCAGCCACTTGAGGTGGCTCAGGAGCAACTGCTGGACGTACCTGCCGGTTCGACGCCGACCGGCGTACTGAACCGATTGCAGGCCGATGGCGTGATCAAGGACGCTTTCTGGCTGCGTCTTTACTGGCGTTTCAACCTGTCCGGACAGGCGCTGCACAGCGGTGAATACCGTATGGTGCCGGGCATGAACGTCAAGGGCCTGTTCGACGTCTGGAAGCGCAAGGAAGTCGTGCAATACAGCCTGACGCTGGTCGAAGGCTGGAATTTCCGCCAGGTACGTGCTGCGCTGGCCAAACAGGCCAAGCTCGATCAAACGCTGTCAGGTCTGTCCGACAGCGAGCTGATGGCGAAAATCGGCCACCCCGACGTGTTTCCTGAGGGCCGTTTCTTTCCGGACACTTACCGCTATGTGCGCGGCATGACCGATGCCGAATTGCTCAAGCAGGCCTACAGCCGCATGGAAGAAGTACTCGACGAGGAATGGAATGCGCGTTCGTCAGAGGCTCCCTACTCAAATCCTTATCAGGCGCTGATCATGGCGTCGCTGGTCGAGAAAGAGACCGGCGTGCCTCAGGAGCGCGGCCAGATAGCCGGTGTGTTCGTGCGTCGCCTGAAGCTGGGCATGCAGTTGCAGACCGACCCGACCGTGATCTACGGCATGGGCGAGCGCTACAACGGCAAACTGACCCGTGCCAACCTCAAGGAAGCCACACCCTACAACACCTACATGATCGCCGGCCTGCCGCCGACGCCCATTTCGCTGGTGGGGCGCGAAGCGATTCACGCTGCGCTCAATCCGGTGGACGGCAGCAGCCTGTATTTCGTGGCCAAGGGTGACGGCAGCCATGTGTTCTCGGACGATCTGGATGCCCATAACGCGGCCGTGCGTGATTATCAGCTCAAGCGCCGCGCGGATTATCGTTCCAGCCCGGCACCTGCTGCACCTGCCACACCGGCACCGGCAGCTGACTCTCCCTCTTCGGAAGCCGTGCCTGCGGATGCTCCGGATGCCCCGCAGTCAGAGCCAAATGCGCAATGATGACGATTAAGGATGACCTGTGACTGGCTTGTTTATCACTCTTGAAGGCCCGGAAGGTGCAGGCAAAAGCACCAACCGCGACTACCTGGCGGCGCAATTGCGTGCGCAGGGTGTTCAGGTACTGCTGACCCGCGAACCGGGTGGTACTCCGCTGGCCGAGCGTATTCGCGAGCTGTTGCTGGCGCCCAGCGGCGAGGCCATGAGCGCCGACACCGAACTGCTGCTGGTGTTTGCCGCGCGTGCACAGCATCTGGCCGAAGTCATTCGTCCCGCGCTGGCGCGTGGCGAGGTGGTGCTCTGTGATCGGTTTACCGATGCCACCTACGCCTATCAGGGCGGCGGTCGCGGCTTGTCCCATGAGCGTATTGCAGCGCTGGAGCAGTTCGTTCAAGGCGACCTGCGCCCTGACCTGACGCTGGTGTTCGACTTGCCGGTAGAGATCGGCCTGTCACGCGCCGCTGCACGCGGTCGGCTGGATCGGTTCGAGCAGGAAGGCCGTGCGTTTTTCGACGCCGTGCGTAGCACCTATCTGGAGCGCGCCAAGGCTGAGCCTGCGCGCTATCGCCTGGTAGACGCCGGACAGACCCTGGCCGATGTGCAGGCTTCCCTCGACACCTTGCTGCCTCAATTGCTGGAGCTGCAACGTGGCTGAAGCCTATCCCTGGCAGGCTTCGCTCTGGCAGCAGATGGCCGGTCGCGCTCAGCATGCTCACGCCTATCTGCTGCACGGGCCGGCAGGCATCGGCAAGCGCGCCCTCGCTGAACGGCTGATGGCCAGCCTGTTGTGCAAGACCCCCGAAGGGCTTGATGCCTGCGGGCACTGCAAGTCCTGTCTGCTGCTGGCGGCTGGCAGCCATCCCGACAATTACGTGCTCGAGCCGGAAGAGGCGGACAAGCCGATCAAGGTCGATCAGGTGCGTGATCTGGTCAGTTTCGTGGTGCAGACCGCTCAGATGGGCGGGCGCAAGGTGGTGCTCGTCGAGCCGGTGGAAGCGATGAATACCAACGCGGCCAACGCCTTGCTGAAAAGTCTGGAAGAGCCTTCAGGCAATACCGTTCTGTTGCTGGTCAGTCATCAGCCGAGCCGCTTGCTGCCAACGGTCAAGAGCCGCTGTGTGCAGCAGGCCTGCCCGTTACCCGGCGAACAGATGAGCCTTGACTGGCTGAGCGGCGCATTGCCCGATTGCACGCAGGACGAGCGCTTCGAGTTGCTGACGCTGGCCGCCGGGTCGCCGCTGGCTGCGGTGGCGCTGCACGCGCAGGGTGTTCGCGAACAGCGCGCTCTGGTGGTCGACGGCGTCAAGAAGTTGCTCAAGCAACAACAGTCGGCTACCCAACTGGCCGAGGGCTGGAAGGATATTCCGCTGTTACTGTTGTTCGACTGGTTCTGTGACTGGTCGCACCTGATCCTGCGCTATCAGATGACGCAGGACGAGGAGGGCCTTGGCCTGGGTGACATGCGCAAGGTGATTCAATACCTGGCGCAGAAGTCTTCTCGCGCCAAAGTGCTGGATATTCAGGACTGGATTCTGGCGCAGCGCCAGAAAGTCATGTCCAAGGCCAACCTCAATCGGGTTTTGCTGCTTGAAGCGTTGTTGGTGCAGTGGGCAGGCCTGCCGGGACAGGCGT
This sequence comes from Pseudomonas sp. SZ57, assembly GCF_009495975.1. Taxonomy (NCBI): domain Bacteria; kingdom Pseudomonadati; phylum Pseudomonadota; class Gammaproteobacteria; order Pseudomonadales; family Pseudomonadaceae; genus Pseudomonas; species Pseudomonas sp. SZ57. The sequence goes on from NZ_WIBD01000007.1 coordinate 202,541, forward strand.
AGACTCTGCGTTATCCGGAACCGTTGAGGTGTTGTCATGAGTCTGCCGCCGAGCACAGGTCCACGTAATGGCATTCTGTCCCTGACCATCAAGGACAAATCCGTTCTCTACGCTGCTTATATGCCGTTCATCAGAAACGGCGGGCTGTTCATTCCGACCAGCAAGAGCTACAAGCTGGGCGATGAAGTGTTCATGCTGCTCAATCTGATGGACGAACCGGAGAAGGTTCCGGTGGCCGGTCGTGTTGCCTGGATCACGCCAAAAGGCGCGCAGGGCAATCGCACTGCCGGCGTTGGCGTGCAGTTCAATGACGGCGACAACACCGCCCGCAATCTGATCGAAACTCACCTGGTCGGCGCTCTCAAGTCCGATCGTCCAACCCATACGATGTAGTTGTGTTTTAACCCATGCTTGTAGATTCCCATTGTCACCTCGATCGCCTTGACCTTGCCCAGCACGACGGCTCTCTGGATGCCGCACTCGACGCCGCCCGCGGCAGAGGGGTCGGGCATTTTCTCTGCATCGGTGTCAGCGCCGACAATGCGGGTGCGGTCAAGGCACTCGCCGAACGCTACGCGGATGTCGATTGCTCGGTGGGCATTCATCCGCTGGACGTGAAGCCCGGCGAAATGCCGCCCCTGGACTGGTTGCTCAAGGAGCTGGATCACCCGCGGGTGGTTGCGATTGGCGAGACCGGTCTGGACTACCACTACGAACCTGAAGCAGCCGAGCTGCAACAGGCGTCTTTCCGGGTTCACCTCGAGGCGGCCAGAATCACTGAAAAACCAGTGGTCATCCACACTCGAGGCGCACGTGCCGATACCCTCAGCCTGCTGCGTGAAGCGGCCTTGCCCCACGCCGGTGTCCTGCACTGTTTCACCGAGGACTGGGAGATGGCCAAGGCCGCGCTGGACCTGGGTTACTACATTTCGCTGTCCGGTATCGTGACATTTCGCAACGCCGATGCCCTGCGCGACGTTGCCAGGCAGGTGCCCGCCGATCGTCTGCTGGTCGAGACCGACTCCCCGTACCTCGCGCCCATCCCGTACCGGGGCAAGCCGAATCTGCCCCAGTACGTACGTGAGGTGGCCGAGTTTCTGGCAATGTTGCGAGGCGAGTCCTACGAGCGCTTTGCCGAGCAGACTACGGCCAATTTCGCTCGCCTGTTTCCGCTGGCGCACGTTCAGCGCTGACGGATGCGCACGTTCACGGGTAGACAAATCGCGGGCAAAAAAAAACCCGGATTCTGGGGGGTGAAGCCGGGTTAAGACCATTAGGAGTAAAACAAAGGCGCGCGAGTCCTTTGGCGCCTCTACTGCCGAGTCATTTGGGGAATGATGACGCGGCAGCAGCTTAAGTATTGTTCAGGACAGCGTAGCGTCCAGTGTCTTTTGATCGTTTTTTAAACAGTTTTGGAATACTAAAGCGCTCCTTGAGTGCTCGATGAACACTTTGTATCGGGCGAAATGCGGGTGCGCTGCAGTAGTGGAGTGGTGGGGTGGAGTTTTCCAACGGTTTTCTGCTGAGTCTGTCCTTGTGTCTGGACATTGGTCTGGCAAACATCGCCATGATCACGCTGTCCATGCAGCGCGGTTTTTCCAGAGGGCTGTGGCTAGGGTTGGGAACCTGCGTCGGTGATCTGGCCTACGCAATCCTGGCGATGCTCGGCATGGCCGTGCTGCTGCAATATGAAGCCGTGCGCTACGTGCTCTGGATTGGCGGCACGGCGGTGCTGGCCTGGTTCTGCTTCAGGATGATCATGAGTGCCACCACCGTCAGCGCCGGTCTCGACAGTCAGAACGTTGAATCTGAAAAATCCAGCCTGGCGCTGTTCCTGCGCGGGATCTTTCTGGCGATGTCCTCACCCAGCGCCATCCTCTGGTTTGCCGCAGTCGGCGGAGCGCTGATTGCCCGGCAAGGCTCTGATCTTGTCAGCGCTTCGACCTTTCTCGCCGGTTTCGTCGCTGCGGGCGTGGTCTGGTCGGTCTCGCTGTGTGCGCTGGCTCATCAGGGTGGGCGTTTCATGGGCGAACGAGTGTTGCGCTGGTCATACATTGCCTCGGCGCTGATCTTTGCCTACTTCACGTTGTATGTGGTGATCACGGGTTATCTGGAGTTTGTCGTCGCTGCTCCCGCGTTGCCAGCGCACTAGGTTGCCACTGCGCTGGAACGGTATCGGGCGTCCGGTATGACCGGTGCGGATTTCCCGCCCGAATCATTCTTGCAGGTCGACAAATATGGATGAACCGTGCAATTTAGCGCCGATTGGGCATAATACCCGGCTTCGATTTCGATCCTGACAGACCTCTCTATGCAGAAAGAACCTCGTAAGGTCCGTGAATTTCGCCGCCGTGAGCAGGAAATTCTCGACACCGCGCTAAAGCTGTTTCTCGAGCAAGGCGAAGACAGCGTCACTGTCGAGATGATCGCGGACGCCGTCGGCATTGGCAAAGGCACCATCTACAAGCACTTCAAGTCCAAGGCGGAAATCTACCTGCGCCTGATGCTCGACTACGAGCGGGACCTGAACGAGCTGCTGCACTCGGCCGATGTCGACAAGGACAAGGAATCGCTCTCGCGCGCCTACTTCGAATTCCGCATGCGTGACCCGCAGCGCTATCGCCTGTTCGACCGCCTGGAAGAGAAGGTGGTCAAGGGCAATCAGGTGCCTGAGCTGGTCGAAGAGCTGCACAAGATTCGCGCTTCCAACTTCGAACACCTGACGCTGCTGATCAAAGGCCGCATCAGCGAAGGCAAGCTCGAAGATGTCCCTCCTTACTACCATTACTGCGCCGCCTGGGCGCTGGTGCATGGCGCTGTTGCGCTGTATCACTCGCCGTTCTGGAGCAACGTGCTGGAAGACCAGGAAGGCTTCTTCCACTTCCTTATGGACATCGGCGTACGCATGGGCAACAAGCGCAAGCGCGACGGCGACGTCAGCGCCGAACCCACGCCAGATCCTGCCGCCGAATAACCCGCCGGCCCGGCCCTGAGCATCAGCTTCAAGGCTTTGGCACCCACTGCGCCAGAGATGGCGCGGAAGCTGCATCCGACGACCATTCGCCGGTTTTCCGTCACCGGTATTTGGGAGGGGATAATGCGTAGCCTGGTTATGCTGCTCGCGCTTCTGGCGTTGAGTGGCTGCATGAAAGTCAGTGACATGGGCGAGGGTGTTCGCGAGCAATTCAGCGACGCAGGTCTGCTCGACCATAGCGAAACCCGTCGTACTGCCAACTGGCGCGTGCAGCCTGACTCGTTCATTTACATCGCTCAGGGCGCCTTCGTGCCGCCAGGCAACGCCTATCCGCGGCCCAACGTGGTGGCTGAAGAGGCCTTCAAGGGCTTCATCGAGTACTTCCCGATGGTCCGTCGTGCCCGAGGCCCATTGGGGCTGGATGAAGCCATGGTCGAGGCGCGTGCTGCGGGCGCACATTATTTGCTCTATGCGCGTTTCGCCAAGGCTGACGACCGCATCGGCAATGGCGATCAATGGGCCGATCAGGAAGCGGTGGATCGTCTGGGCGTCGACAGCGGCGTCATTCAGCTGATGCTGATCGAGACCGGCACCCGCTACCTCATAGACAGCGCACGCATTCGCAGCCGTGGCGGATTGCTGACGCTTTACGACAAAAGCCCCGAGGATTTGCTGGGTCCGCCTCTTGAGGACTACGCTCGTACCTTATTGGGTGTCGAACGCTAGAAGCCGCGTCAGGAGAGTTGAGTGACCGATTCAAACAAGGCGGGTGATCTGTTCGCGCAGATCCCCAAAACCAAAGGGTTGCCGCCTGTTCATTTGTGGAATCCGGATTTCTGCGGCGATATCGACATGCGTATCGCTCGCGACGGTACCTGGTATTACCTGGGCACGCCGATAGGGCGCAAACCGATGGTTCGGTTGTTCTCGACCATCATGCGCCGCGATGGCGATGACTATTTTCTGATCACGCCCGTCGAGAAGGTCGGCATCACAGTCGATGACGCGCCTTTTGTCGCTGTCAGCCTCGAGGTGCTGGGGGAGGGGGAGGACCAGGTGTTGCGCTTTCTGACCAATGTAGAGGATCAGACTGAAGCTGGACCGGAACACCCTTTGCGGGTTGTCACCGACCCGGATACCCAGGAACCGGCGCCGTACATTCACGTGCGAAGCAATCTGGAGGCGCTGATTCACCGCAATGTTTTCTATCAGTTGGTCGAGCTGGCCGGTTCCCGCGATATAGACGGACAGCGCTGGCTGGGCGTCTGGAGCCATGGCGTGTTTTTCCCGATAGGGCTCGAGCCTTGAAATACACACCTGATTGCCGGCTTGAATTGCCTGTCGGCAATGCGGCGGTTAAAGTGCCGCTCCCTGATTTTCCTGAGGTTTTTGCATGAGCCAGTCCTTTGATATCGCCGTAGTCGGCGCAACCGGTACTGTCGGCGAAACCGTTGTGCAGGTTCTGGAGGAGCGCAATTTTCCGGTGGGCAATCTGTACCTGCTGGCCAGCATCGAGTCCGCAGGCCACTCGGTGCCGTTTCGAGGCAAGAATGTGCGCGTACGTGAAGTCGACGAGTTCGATTTCAGCACGGTGAGCATGGCGTTTTTCGCTGCGGGGCCTGCGGTCAGTCGCAGTCACGCCGAAAAGGCGGTAGCAGCGGGGTGCACGGTCATCGACCTGTCGGGCGCATTTACCTCAGCCCAGGCGCCGAATGTCGTGCCGGAAATAAATGCTACGCTTTTGCACAGCCGTGGTATCGCGCCTTGTCTGGTTGCCAGCCCCAGCGCTTCTGCCACTGCGGTTGCCCTGGCTCTGGCGCCGTTGCGCGGCCTCATCGATATTCAGTCGGTGACGGTAACGGCGTGTCTGGCGGTATCGGCACTGGGGCGTGAAGGCGTCAGCGAGCTGGCACGTCAGACCACCGAACTGTTGAATGTCCGCCCGCTGGAAGCGCGGTTTTTTGATCGCCAGATGGCCTTCAACCTGCTGGCTCAAGTGGGTACACCGGACGCGTCGGGGCACCTGCCGCTGGAAAGGCGTCTGGTCGAAGAATTGCGCGAACTGCTGGCGCTGCCATCGCTCAAAGTGTCTGCGACCTGCATTCAGGTACCGGTGTTCTTTGGTGACAGCTTCACTGTCGCGCTGCGCACGGCCGGGGCGGTCGACGTGGCGGCGGTCAATGCTGCACTCGAGTCTGCAGAGGGGATCGAGTTGGTCGATGCGGGCGATTACCCTACGCCGGTGGGCGATGCGGTGGGCCAGGACGTGGTTTATGTGGGACGCGTCAGGGCGGGAACCGACGATTCCGAGCAGCTCAATCTGTGGCTGACCTCGGATAATGTGCGTAAAGGCGCGGCGCTCAACGCTGTGCAGGTTGGCGAATTGTTGATAAAAGACTATGTGTAAAAGATACTTGGCAACAATTTGAATAATTGTTTTAGCGGCGATACGCCTTACACCCAAATGCAGGACTACCTCCCCGGATCTCGGGGAATCTTTAAACAAGGGATGGGCTATGGTTCAGGTTCGTAAACTGGTATTAGCAATCGCTGCGGCATCAGCGCTGTCATCGGGTATGGCGCAGGCGCTGGGGCTCGGGGAATTGTCGGTCAAGTCGACCCTGAATCAGCCATTGGTAGCGGAAATCGAGTTGACCGAGGCGCAGGGACTCAACGCAACGCAAGTTGTGCCCAGCCTGGCCACCACGGCCGACTTCGCGCAGGCGGGTGTGACCCGTCAGGCATTTCTCAACGATCTCACCTTTACCCCGGTTATCAATGCCAGCGGTAAAAGTGTCCTGCGCATTACATCCAGCAAGCCGGTGCGCGAGCCTTATGTGAAGTTCCTGATTCAGGTGCTCTGGCCCAATGGCCGGTTGCTGCGTGAATACAGCCTTCTGCTCGATCCGCCGAAATTCTCTCCCGAGGCAGCCGCTGCGGCGGCTGCCCCGACCCCCGTTGCAGCGCCCGCGGCGCCTGCGCAACTGGCAACGGTAGCCCCGTCGGCTGAAGCGCCGGCAGCCGAGGCACCAGCACCGGCACCGGCTGCCAACCCAGCCGCAGTGCCGCCGCCAGCCGCCGACAAGCAGTCACAGTACGTCACCGCCAATAACGACACCTTGTGGGAAATCGCTGCCAAGGTGCGTACTGGCGGGACTGTCCAGCAAACCATGCTGGCGATTCAGGCGTTGAATCCGGATGCGTTCATTGGTGGCAACATCAACCGCCTGAAGAAAGGGCAGGTGCTGCGCCTTCCGACGCCGCAACAGACCACCGCGCTGCCGCAATCACAGGCAGTGGCAGAAGTTTCCCGGCAATACAGCGCCTGGCGTGAAGGTCGCCGTCTGCCAGCCGGTACACGTCAGGTCGATGCTACCCGTCGTGACCGTGCGGGCGCGGCGCCCTCCAAAGTCGATACCTCCGACAACCTCAGTCTGGTGTCGGCAAGCGGCAAGCCTGCGGCGAAAGGTGCGGCGGGCGACAGCGATGTTGGCAACAAGCTGGCCGTGGCTCAGGAAGCCCTGGATACAACGCGTCGTGACAATGCCGAGCTGAAAAGCCGCATGAACGACCTGCAAAGCCAGCTCGACAAGTTGCAGCGTCTGGTCGAGTTGAAAAACGGTCAGTTGGCCAAGATGCAGGCCGCTGGCGCAGCCGTGCCGCCTCCTGCCGCCACTCCGGAAGCGGCGACACCCGCCAACGCGGCAGTGCCTGCCTCGCTGGTTGACGCCAACGGTGCTCCGGTGAAACCGGCTGGCGAGATCGCGCCTGAAGATGCGCTGCCTGCCGGTGCTGCCGAAGTTGCGACCCCGGCGCCAGAGCAGCCGCTGGCGGTGGAGCCGGTTGCAGCAGCAGAAGAGGACGAGGACGCGCTGCAGAAAATCATCAACAACCCTGTGTTGCTTGGCTTGATCGGCGGTGCGGTATTGCTGATTCTGGCCTTGCTGCTGTTGTTCCTGGCGCGTCGTCGTGCGGCGAAGGCCGAGGCAGAGAAGCACAAGCGCATGGCACGTGCGCTGGCCGAGGAGTCGGATTTCGTCTCGGACATGGACATGAACGCACCCCCCGCCAGCTTCGACGGGCTTGATGTGCCGCCGCCCAATGTGCGCATGGGAGGCGCCGCAGCAGCAGGCGCTGCCGGTCGTGAACGTCCTGCCGATCCGCTGGTTCAGGCCGAGATCCATATCGCTTACGGTCGTATGAATCAGGCGATCGAGTTGCTGGAAGAGGCCGTTAACGAAGACCCGAAGCGCGACGATATCCGTCTGAAACTGATGGAAATCTACGCCGAGCAGGGTAACAACAAAGCCTATGCCGCCCACGAACGTAAACTGGTGGCAGCGGGAAAGCTTGAAGCTGAGGTCGAGCAGCGGGAAGAACTTAACTCGACCCTGAAGCCGGTGGCACCTGTTGCTGCGCCGCTGGCTTCTGAAACCTCCACTGCATCGGCTGCCCCAGTGGTAGCTGCAGCCGCCGCAGCGGCTACAACAGCCGCACTGGTTGCAGAGCTTGATGCCAAATATCTTGAAGAGCTGCTGGCCGATGATGCGGCAGAGCAGGAGGCCGAGCCAGAGCCCGAGCCCGAAATTGTTGCTACACCTGAACCTGAGCCGGAAGTAGTCGCGCCGCTGGCCGCAGAGCCTGTTGAAGAGGCAGACCCGTTCGATAACGATTTTGACTTGAGCCTGGACGAGTTCGAAGAACCGCCTGTGCCTGAAGTCTCTACTGTGAATGACATCGATGACCTGATGCTCGACGAGCCCAAGGTCTCGGCGGTAGCGGATGACGAAGAGCTGAGCTTCGAGTCGGTCATGCAGCAGCAGGAAGAGGCCCGTGCAGCGACAACGCCGCAGGACCTGGCCGACTTCGACCTCGATCTGTCCGAGGAAGACCCGGCCCTCAAGAGCGAAGATGATTTCCTGCTCGGCCTTGGCGAGGATCCGCTGGATTTGGGTGAAACCTCGCCAGCACCACCGGTCAGTGATGACCTGGAGCTTCCAGAGGATTTCGACCTGTCGCTGGCGGACGAGATTGAAACCGATCAGGCAAGTCAGGCGTTCGCGACTGAAATCGACGACGTCAATGCCGAGCTTGAGCGTCTTTCGCAGAATCTCGAACATCCGCCGCTCGATGAGCCGAGATTCACCGCGGAGGATGCGGCAGCGCTGGATGACGAGCCGGACTTCGACTTCATGTCCGGTACTGACGAAGCGGCGACCAAGCTTGATCTGGCGCGTGCCTACATCGACATGGGCGATGCGGACGGCGCTCGGGATATTCTTGATGAGGTCGTCACCGAGGGCGATGACGGTCAGAAAAGCGAAGCGCGGGAGATGCTTTCGCGGCTGGCATGATTCAACCCCGGCAACCTGCACACGGCCGCTTATGCGGCCGTTTGCATTTCAGATGTCCGGCTTGAGTAGCGTGTTTTTTTTGCGGCCGTATAATGGCCGACTTTTCGCGAACCGACAGGCTGTACCACTTTGGCGAACATAGATAACCCGGCCGCCGAGATGGCGGCCGAGGGCTTTTCCCGAATCGCGCTGGGCGTTGAATACAAGGGCTCGCGCTATTGCGGCTGGCAACGTCAGGCGTCCGGCGTGCTGACCGTGCAGGAGACCCTTGAAGACGCGTTGTCAAAAGTGGCCGCGTCACCGGTTTCACTGATGTGTGCCGGTCGCACGGACGCCGGCGTGCATGCCTGCGGTCAGGTGGTGCATTTCGACACCCAGGCCGAGCGTACCCTGAAGGCCTGGGTCATGGGCGCCAATATCAATCTGCCCCATGATGTCAGTGTCACCTGGGCCAGAGTCATGCCGGCCACCTTTCATGCGCGCTTCAAGGCCATTGCCCGGCGTTATCGTTACGTGATCTACAACGATCAGATCCGCCCGGCGCACCTGAACCAGGAGATTACCTGGAACCACCGCCCGCTGGATGTCGAGCGCATGGCGCATGCTGCCGAGTATCTGGTGGGTACTCACGATTTCAGCGCGTTTCGCGCTGGTCAATGTCAGGCCAAGTCGCCGGTCAAGCAGTTGCACCATCTGCGCGTGACCCGTCACGGCAAGATGATCGTGATCGATGTGCGCGCCAATGCCTTTCTTCATCATATGGTGCGCAATATCGCCGGTGTGCTGATGACCATCGGCACCGGCGAGCGTCCGGTCGAGTGGGCGCGCGAGGTGCTGGAAAGCCGGATTCGGCGCACCGGCGGTGTCACGGCCCATCCCTACGGGTTGTATCTGGTCGGGGTCGAGTACCGTGATGAATTCCCATTGCCCGAGCGCTACATCGGTCCTCATTTTCTTACGGGCTTTGCGGAATTGGACGGCTGACGATCCTGGCCGCATTTGCTAACATCCGGGACTTTCCGAAAGGCCTGAGGTTACTCACGACATGTCAGCCGTTCGCAGCAAGATCTGCGGGATTACCCGCATAGAGGATGCACTGGCTGCCGCCGAGGCAGGTGCCGACGCGATAGGTCTGGTGTTCTATCCGAAAAGCCCGCGTGCGGTGACGGTATTGCAGGCGCGTGCCATCATTGCTGCGCTGCCGCCGTTCATCACCACGGTGGGCCTGTTCGTCAACGCCAGTCGCTGCGAGCTCAACGAGACGCTGGATGCGGTCGCGCTGGACATGCTGCAGTTTCATGGCGATGAAACACCCGAGGAATGCGACGGGTATCATCGTCCTTACATCAAGGCGCTGAGGGTCAAGGCCGGTGATGACATTGCCGGGGTCTGCCGGACCTATCGCAATGCACGCGGCGTGCTGCTCGATACCTACGTCGAAGGTGTGCCCGGCGGTACCGGAGAAACCTTCGATTGGGCATTGATTCCGGACGACCTGGACAAGCCGGTCATCCTGGCGGGCGGGCTGACGTCGGCCAATGTGGCGCAGGCCATCGCTCAGGTCCGGCCCTATGCCGTGGATGTCAGCGGCGGCGTTGAAAAGAGCAAGGGCATCAAGGATCGGGAGAAGATCCTGGCGTTCATGAGTGCGGTGCACGGCACCTGATGTGACGGCTATTGATCGGCCGCCGTCCATAAGCCTGTCCGCGCCAAGAGGCACGCGGGTCGAATCGAGTAAGCGGTGGGGCCAATGTGCAACGCCGTCGTTGTGAAAAATCGGGGTGAGGGGTGTGCAGGTCCGGCCGTGAGTCGATCGCTATCCTTTCATCGTCGTCCATATACGAATTTATCTGAGGGCATGCGACTGGTGTTTGATTTGTCAGTCGTTCGAGCCGCACCGGTACTGGAGATATAAAGCATGAGCAACTGGTTGGTAGACAAACTGATCCCATCGATCATGCGTTCCGAGGTCAAGAAGAGCTCGGTTCCCGAAGGCCTCTGGCACAAATGCCCGTCCTGTGAGGCGGTGCTGTATCGCCCTGAGCTGGAAAAGACCCTGGACGTCTGCCCCAAGTGCAACCACCACATGCGTATCGGCGCACGTGCACGCCTGAACATTTTTCTGGACGTCGAAGGGCGCGAAGAGCTGGGTGCCGATCTTGAGCCGGTCGACCGTCTGAAATTCCGCGACGGCAAGAAGTACAAGGATCGCCTGACCGCTGCGCAGAAGCAGACCGGTGAGAAGGACGCGCTGATTTCCATGAGCGGCACCTTGCTGGGCATGCCGGTGGTGGCTTCGGCATTCGAATTCTCGTTTATGGGTGGTTCGATGGGGGCCATTGTCGGCGAGCGTTTCGTACGTGCCGCCAACTACGCGCTGGAAAATCGCTGCCCGTTCGTCTGCTTCGCCGCTTCCGGCGGTGCGCGCATGCAGGAAGCGCTGATCTCGCTGATGCAGATGGCCAAGACCTCGGCGGTTCTGGCGCGCCTTCGCGAAGAAGGGCTGCCGTTCATCTCGGTGCTGACCGACCCGGTCTACGGTGGCGTTTCCGCCAGCCTGGCCATGCTGGGTGACGTTATCGTCGCCGAGCCCAAGGCGCTGATCGGTTTCGCTGGTCCGCGGGTCATCGAGCAAACTGTTCGCGAGAAGCTGCCTGAAGGCTTCCAGCGCAGCGAATTCCTGCTGGATCACGGTGCTATCGACATGATCGTCTCGCGCAGTGAGCTTCGTCCGCGCCTGGGTAACCTGCTGGCACAGATGATGAACCTGCCAACCCCTCGCTTTGTCGCACCCGTCATCGAGCCAATCGTCGTTCCGCCGGCACCCGCGACGATATGACCTCTACATCCCTGAGCGTCTGGCTCGCCTACCTGGAGCAACTGCATCCGTCGGCCATCGACATGGGCCTGGACCGGTCTCGACAGGTGGCGCTGCAACTGGGGCTTACACGCCCGGCGCGTCAGGTGATCACGGTGACGGGCACCAACGGCAAGGGCTCGACCTGCGCCTTTGTCGCCGCCTTGTTGCAGGCTCAGGGCTTGAAGGTCGGTGTCTACAGCTCCCCGCATTTGATTCGCTATAACGAGCGGGTGAAAGTGCAGGGCGTCGAGGCAACCGATCTGGAACTGTGCGATGCCTTCGCTGCGGTCGAAGCGGCGCGCGGCGATGTCACCCTGACTTATTTCGAAATGGGCACGCTGGCGGCGTTCTGGCTGTTCGAGCAGGCCCGGCTCGATGCGGTGGTGCTGGAAGTCGGTCTGGGCGGTCGTCTGGACGCGGTCAATCTCGTGGATGCGGACCTGGCGCTGGTCACCAGTATCGGGGTCGATCATGCCGAGTACCTGGGCGACACCCGTGAGTCGGTCGCTTTCGAGAAAGCCGGGATCTTTCGCGCCGGCTGTCCTGCGCTGTGCGGTGACCCGACGCCACCCGAGCCGCTGCTGGCCAAAGCTCGCGAGCTGGGCTGTCCGTTGTTGTTGCGTGGCCGGGATTTCGATTTTTCCATAGGTGACGACAGCTGGGACTGGCGCGGTGTCGCTCAGGGCGAGCAGATCGAGCTGCGCGGTCTGCCGCTGCTCGACCTGCCGATGCAGAATGCAGCGCTGGCACTTCAGGCCTTCGCCCTGCTGGGGTATCCATTGCAACCGGATGCGACAGGCAAGGTACTTGCCGAGACCCGGCTCGCCGGTCGTCTCGATCGCAGGGTCGTCAAGTGGCACGGCAAGTCGCTCAACCTGCTGCTGGATGTAGGCCATAACCCCCACGCGGCACAGTTTCTGGGGCAGCGCCTGGCGCGTCAGCCGGTTGGCGGCAAGCGTCTTGCGGTATTTGGCCTGCTCAGCGACAAGGATCTCGACGGTGTGGTCGCGCACCTGGCGCCGGTCATTGAAGAGTGGGCTGTTGCGCCGCTTCCGACCTCGCGCAGCCGGCCGGCAGAAGAGTTGCAGGCGGCCTTGCAGAACCTTGGGGCCCGCGTGACGTCCTATCAGAGTATCGCGTTGGCGCTGGAAGCTCAGTGCGCGCATGCCACGCCCGATGACGAGATTCTGCTGTTCGGTTCATTTTACTGTGTTGCCGAGGCCCTTGAATGGTTGGCCCGGTACACCGATGAGGACGCTGCAAATGGCTTTGCTGGATAACGTATTCAAGCAGCGAATGGTTGGAGCATTGGTATTGATCGCCGTGGCGGTCATTTTCCTGCCCATGCTTTTCACGCGTGAAGATGAAACACGTCAAGTGCAGGTCGAGGCGCCAGCCGCGCCTCAGGCGCCTGCAGCTGCGCAGGTGCGGGTCGATCCGGTACCTGTTCCGGAGCCTCAGGTTCTGCCTCAGGAGCCTGTGCCAGGTGATGATGACATGAGCAGCAACCAGCCGCCTGCCATGCCGATAGCGCCTGCGCCGACCGCTCAGACCGCACCTGCCGCTCCGGCCTCCAAACCTGCTGCCAAGCCGGCACCTGCTCCGGCGCCAGCGACAGCTGCTGCACCAGCAGCGACACCGGCGCCTGCCAAACCTGCGGCACCTGCTGGCGTCGACGCCAACGGCCTGTCGATCAGTTGGTCGGTGCAGTTGGCGAGCATGTCCAATCGTGCCAATGCCGACAATCTGCAAAAGACGCTGCGCACCCAGGGCTACAACGCCTACATTCGCACCGCTGATGGCGTGAACCGGGTGTTTGTCGGCCCGCTCATCGAGCGCGCCGAGGCTGATCGCCTGCGCGATCAGCTCGACAAACAGCAAAAGCTCAAGGGCATTGTGGTGCGCTTTCAGCCCGAGCGCGGCTGACCGTTCGGCACCTGGTGCCCCTGGCACAAAGGAAAATGCCTCGCGCCGGTAATCGCTGCTTACCGGCAGGCGGGCGCTCTGCTAAAATGCGCCGCCTTATCCGTCTGCAGGCTGCAACGTGCCATTTACTCCGGTTGACTGGGCAATTCTCGGAATTGTCGCCATCTCCGCCCTGATCAGTCTGAAGCGCGGCTTCGTAAAAGAAGCACTGTCGTTGACGACGTGGATCATTGCAGGTGTTGTGGCCTGGATGTTTGGTGCAGGGCTGTCGCAGTATCTGGTCAATTACATAGAAACACCTTCGGCCCGCGTGATCGCGAGCTGTACCATTCTTTTTGTCGCCACCCTGCTGGTAGGCGCCATGGTCAATTTTCTGATAGGCGAGCTGATTCGCGTCACCGGGCTTTCCGGGACCGATCGTTTTCTCGGCATGGTCTTCGGCGCAGCGCGCGGAGGCCTGCTTGTCGTTGTGGCGGTAGGGCTGTTGAGCCTGGGGCCGGTGCAACAGGATCAATGGTGGCAGCAGTCCAGGCTGGTGCCGCAATTTCTCATGGTCGCTGACTGGTCGAAAAACCTGATTCTCGGGATGTCCAGCAAGTGGCTCGCCAGCGGCATCAGCGTACCCGCTGACATGCCGTTCAAGGAACAGATCCTGCCGTCTACAATGCCGCAGGATGTGCTCGGTAAATCCAGTTCCACTAAGTAGGGGTTGTGTCGCATGTGTGGCATCGTCGGTATCGTCGGCAAGTCGAACGTCAATCAGGCGCTGTATGACGCGCTTACCGTCCTCCAGCACCGCGGCCAGGACGCTGCCGGTATCGTAACCAGCCACGATGGCCGGTTATTCCTGCGCAAGGACAACGGATTGGTGCGCGATGTGTTTCATCAACGTCATATGCAGCGTCTGGTCGGGCATATGGGCATCGGTCATGTGCGCTACCCCACCGCGGGCAGCTCGACGTCGGCCGAGGCTCAGCCGTTCTACGTCAACTCGCCTTACGGCATCACGCTGGCGCACAACGGCAACCTCACCAACGTCGAGCAGTTGGCCAAGGAAATTTACGAATCCGACCTGCGCCATGTGAACACCAATTCCGATTCGGAAGTGCTGCTCAACGTGTTCGCCCATGAGCTGGCCGTGCGTGGCAAGTTGCAGCCGACCGAAGAGGATATCTTCGCGGCAGTGACCGACGTGCACAATCGCTGCCGTGGTGGTTACGCGGTCGTGGCCATGATCACTGGCTACGGTATCGTCGGCTTCCGTGACCCGGACGCCATTCGTCCTATCGTGTTCGGCCAGCGTCACACCGACGAAGGCGTCGAGTACATGATCGCCTCGGAAAGCGTATCGCTGGACGTGCTGGGCTTTACCCTGATTCGCGACCTGGCGCCGGGCGAAGCGGTCTACATCACTGAAGACGGCAAGCTGCACACCCGTCAGTGCGCGGCCAACCCCAAGTACGCACCGTGCATCTTCGAGCACGTCTATCTGGCGCGCCCGGATTCGATCATCGACGGCATCTCGGTCTACAAGGCCCGCCTGCGCATGGGCGAGAAGCTGGCCGACAAGATCCTGCGCGAGCGTCCTGATCACGATATCGACGTGGTCATCCCGATTCCGGACACCAGCCGTACTGCGGCGCTGGAGCTGGCCAATCATCTGGGCGTCAAGTTCCGCGAAGGCTTCGTCAAGAACCGTTACATCGGCCGGACCTTCATCATGCCGGGCCAGGCTGCGCGCAAGAAATCCGTACGCCAGAAGCTTAACGCCATCGAGCTGGAGTTCCGCGGCAAGAACGTGATGCTGGTGGATGACTCCATCGTACGCGGCACGACCTGCAAGCAGATCATCCAGATGGCCCGCGAAGCCGGTGCCAAGAATGTCTACTTCTGTTCTGCAGCCCCGGCTGTGCGCTACCCCAATGTCTACGGCATCGACATGCCGAGTGCTCACGAACTGATTGCCCACAACCGCACCACTCAGGACGTGGCCGACCTCATCGGTGCCGACTGGCTGGTCTATCAGGATCTGAATGACCTGATCGAAGCGGTCAGCGGCAGCAAGAAAATCAAGATCGACAACTTCGATTGCTCGGTTTTCGACGGCAAGTACGTGACCGGCGACATCGACGAGCATTATTTGAACCGGATCGAGAGCGCGCGTAATGACGCCTCCAAGATCAAGACTCAGGCAGTGAGCGCGATCATCGATCTGTACAACAACTAATTGGGCAAGGAGTGGGCGGCATGACTCAGGAATGGGATGCAGGTCGGCTGGACAGCGACCTTGAAGGCGTAGGTTTCGATACCCTAGCCGTACGTGCCGGGCATCACCGCACACCGGAAGGAGAGCATGGCGAACCCATGTTCTTTACCTCCAGTTACGTATTTCGCACAGCCGCCGACGCGGCTGCGCGTTTCTCCGGTGAGGTGCCGGGCAACGTCTACTCGCGTTACACCAACCCGACGGTGCGTTCGTTCGAAGAGCGCATTGCCGCACTGGAAGGTGCCGAGCAGGCCGTCGCTACGGCGACCGGCATGGCGGCAACCCTGGCTGTGGTGATGAGCCTGTGCAGCGCCGGTGATCATGTGCTGGTGTCACGCAGCGTCTTCGGCTCGACCATCAGCCTGTTCGACAAGTACTTCAAGCGCTTTGGTGTCGAGGTGGATTACGTTCCTCTCGCCGATCTGAGCGGCTGGGACGCGGCTATCAAGCCCAACACCAAAATGCTCTTCGTCGAATCGCCGTCCAATCCCCTGGCTGAGCTGGTCGACATCGCGGCGCTGGCCGAGATCGCCCACGCCAAGGGCGCGATGCTGATCGTCGACAACTGTTTCTGTACGCCGGCCTTGCAGCAGCCGCTGTTGTTGGGCGCTGACATTGTTGTGCATTCGGCCACCAAGTTCATCGACGGCCAGGGCCGTTGCATGGGCGGCGTGGTTGCCGGGCGCAGCGAGCAGATGAAAGAAGTGGTCGGTTTCCTGCGTACTGCCGGGCCGACACTCAGCCCGTTCAACGCGTGGATCTTCCTCAAGGGCCTCGAAACCCTGAACCTGCGGATGCGCGCTCACTGTGCCAATGCTCAGGCACTGGCCGAGTGGCTCGAGCAGCAGGACGGGATTGAAAAGGTCCATTACGCCGGACTGAAGAGTCACCCGCAGCACGAGTTGGCCCAGCGTCAGCAAAAGGGGTTCGGCGCGGTGGTGAGCTTCGAGGTCAAGGGTGGCAAGGACGGCGCATGGCGCTTCATCGATGCCACACGACTGATTTCGATCACTGCCAACCTGGGTGACAGCAAAACCACGATCACTCACCCGAGCACCACCTCTCACGGTCGCCTGGCGCCTCAGGAGCGTGAAGCTGCAGGTATTCGCGACAGCCTGATTCGGGTTGCAGTGGGGCTGGAAGACGTGGCTGACCTGCAGGCTGACCTGGCTCGTGGTCTGGCGGCGTTGTGAGTAGCGAGGCCAGCAATCCGGCCAGTGGCAAGCCGGGCGAGGAGTGGGCGTTGAAATTTGCCAGCGTCCACAATGGTCGTGTCGCCCTGGTGACCGGTGCCGCTCGCGGTATCGGGCTCGGTATCGCAGCGTGGCTGATTGCCGAAGGCTGGCAAGTGGTGCTGACCGATCTGGACCGTGCGCGTGGTTCGAAAGTGGCCGGTGCGCTGGGTGAAAATGCCCTGTTCATTGCCATGGACGTTGCCAGTGAAGAGCAGGTCGCAGCGGGCGTGGCCGAGGTGCTTCGGCAGTTCGGTCGTCTCGATGCGCTGGTGTGCAACGCTGCGATCGCCGATCCGCACAACACTACGCTGGAAAGCCTTGAGCTTTCGCACTGGAACCGTGTGCTGGCAGTCAACCTCGGCGGTCCGATGCTGCTGGCCAAGCATTGCGCGCCTTACCTGCGTGCGCATTGCGGCAGCATCGTCAACCTGACCTCCACACGCTCCCGTCAGTCGGAGGCCGACACCGAGGCTTATGCAGCCAGCAAAGGCGGCCTGATGGCGCTGACACATGCGCTGGCGATCAGCCTGGGGCCGGAGATTCGTGTCAATGCTGTCAGCCCTGGCTGGATCGACGCGCGTGACCCCTCGTTGCGCAGAGCCGAGCCGTTGTCCGAGACCGATCATGCTCAGCATCCGGCCGGCAGGGTAGGGACGGTGGAGGATGTTGCGGCGATGGTTGCCTGGCTGTTGTCCAGAAACGCCGGTTTCGTCACCGGGCAGGAGTTCGTGGTCGACGGTGGCATGACGCGCAAGATGGTGTACGCCGAGTAGTTTGTGCGGGCGAGCTTCAATTGAGCTATTGCTTGTGCTTTTGGTGTGTGGTTAGGGTTTTGTGATTGAGGCGGTTTTTAAAAAAACTTCAATCAGGCTATTGACTTAGGTTCGTTAGGTGCGTAAATTTCGCGGCCTCAACGAAGCAAAGGGTGATTAGCTCAGCTGGGAGAGCAGCTGCCTTACAAGCAGCGGGTCGGCGGTTCGATCCCGTCATCACCCACCATCGTTGAGTTTGAAAGCTGAAGTACGAGGGCTTTCAAAAGTGATTTTACAAAGCTTATACGGACGCAAGTCCACAATGCGCAGCGGTAGTTCAGTCGGTTAGAATACCGGCCTGTCACGCCGGGGGTCGCGGGTTCGAGTCCCGTCCGCTGCGCCATATTTGTACAGATCGGGTTCGCCGGGTCTGCGATTGAAAAGCCCAAGGGCCTTTCAGTCACGTGTACAGGAAGCAGACTACCGAAAGTTTGTTTCAAACAGGTTTACAGCGATACGCAGCGGTAGTTCAGTCGGTTAGAATACCGGCCTGTCACGCCGGGGGTCGCGGGTTCGAGTCCCGTCCGCTGCGCCATACACCGCTTCAAGGCCCTTGAACTCCTTGAAGCAAACAAGAAAGCGGCCCTAGGGTCGCTTTTTTGTTGTCTGCGTTTTTGTGTGCCTGCGGGGAGATCTGGTTCGCTTGAGCATGGACTGTATCCAAATCCTTTTGAACTGTACGTTGATCCAGCGTCGGCCTTGTTGCAGACTTACCGCCATTTCCCAGTTCGCAGTCTTGCTGGCAGTCTTTTCCTTCCTCAGGATTTTCGATGTTTAAGCTACTGAACGTTCGTACCGCCTTCTGGATCTCCGCCGTGCTGATGGCGGCCGGCTGTTCATCGTCGCCCAAGCAGGCGGTGTATGACCATGAACACTTCGACGACGCCGGGACCTTCTCCCGAAGCTACCCTGCGACCGATATGGCTTACTGCGAGGCGGGGCGGCGTGCCTTGCTGAGTCAGGGCTATATCATCACCAGCAGCGACCCGAAGATGATTGCCGGCCGCAAGAGCTTCCAGCAGACCGGCGATACGCATATCGAGATCAGCTTCAATCTGGTGTGTGCCGCCGATGCGAAGGATGGCAATTCCACCATGTTTGCCAACGCCCTGCAGGACCGTTACGCGCTGAAGAAAACCAACAACTCGGCCAGCCTCGGCGTAGGCGTGCTGGGCTCCGTGTCGATGCCGATAGGCTCGACTGACGACTCGATGGTCAAGGTCGCCAGCGAGACCGTCTCGTCAGCGAAATTCTACGAGCGCTTTTTCGGTCTGGTGGAAAACTTCCTGCCGCCCGAAGTGAAAAAGGCTGCGCATATTGTCGAGAAGCCCAAGGCCGACCTCGGTGTGCCTGACACGGCTCCCGCAGCCCCTGCGATTCCCGCCAAGGCTGCCGAGCCTGCGAAGCTGGCGCCTGCGTCGTCAGAAAACACGCCGAAGGCCGAGCATGCCGCCGAACCGGTCACGCCTGCTGCAAGCGAACCTGTGCCTGCGCCGTCCGAACCTGCTTCATTCAAGGCAGAAACTGTCGAAACACCGGCCGCAGAACCTGCAGAAAGCACCGCGCCCACGCCAGCCGAGCCCGCCCCGGCGCAGTAAGGAGTGGCGCGGAGCGTCGTGAACTGCATTCCCACTGGAGCGTGAGGAACGATAGTCGTCAGTCAGATCACCATCGTGCCCATGCTCCGCGTGGGTATGCCGTTCTGGACGCTCTGCGTCCTCTTGTGACGGAGCGTAAGGAACGAGAAGTATCCACGGACTCAGCCCAGAAACAATCGGTACGCCGGGTTCTCGCTTTCATCCCAGTACCGGTAACCAATCTCATCCAGCGCTGCACCCACCAGATGCCGCTCATCCTCCGGCACTACCAGCCCGGCAACCACCCGGCCGTCAGCAGCGCCGTGATTGCGGTAGTGGAACATGGAGATGGTCCAGCGACCGCCCAGGCGGTTGAGGAAGTTGAACAGTGCGCCCGGTCGTTCCGGGAACTCGAAGCGCAGCACCACTTCATCGTCGACGCGCTCGGCATGCCCGCCAACCATGTGGCGAATGTGCAGTTTGGCCAGTTCGTTGTCGGTCAGGTCCAGCACCGGGAAGCCTTGCCCGGTCAGGCTGGCGATCAGGGCGCTGCGCGGGTCGTTCTCGGGATGGGTCTGCACGCCGACGAAGATGTGCGCCTCGCGATCGGTGTGATAGCGGTAGTTGAATTCGGTGATCTGCCGCTTGCCGATGGCCTCGCAGAATGCCTTGAAGCTGCCCGGTTGTTCGGGAATGGTCACGGCAATGATCGCCTCGCGACCCTCACCCAGTTCGGCGCGCTCGGCCACGTGCCGTAAGCGGTCGAAGTTGACGTTGGCCCCTGAATCGATCGCCACCAGCGTCTGGCCGCTGACGCCGCGCTGCTCGACATATTTCTTGATCCCGGCCACGCCCAGCGCGCCGGACGGCTCGGTGATCGAACGGGTGTCGTCGTAAATATCCTTGATCGCTGCGCAGATCTCGTCGGTGCTGACGGTGATCACTTCATCGACATAATGGCGGCACACTTCAAAGGTGTGATGGCCGATCTGCGCCACCGCCACGCCATCGGCAAACAGCCCGACCTGGCTCAGCACCACGCGCTCCCCGGCGGCCATCGCCGCCTGCAGGCAGTTGGAGTCGTCCGGCTCGACGCCGATGATCTTGATCTCCGGGCGCAGGTATTTCACATACGCCGCGATGCCTGCAATCAGACCGCCACCCCCGACCGGAACAAAGATCGCATCTAGCTGGCCCGGTTGCTGACGAAGAATCTCCATCGCCACCGTGCCTTGCCCGGCGATGGTGTCAGGGTCGTCATATGGATGGATGTAGACGAAGCCTTGTTCGTCGACCAGCTTCAGCGAGTAGGCCAGCGCTTCCGGGAACGAATCGCCGTGCAGCACCACGGTGGCACCCCGCGAGCGCACGCCCTCGACCTTGATCTCCGGCGTGGTGCGCGGCATGACGATGGTCGCCTTGATCCCCAGCTCACGTGCCGCCAGCGCCAGGCCCTGAGCATGATTACCCGCCGATGCCGTCACCACGCCGCGTGCAGTCTGCTCTGCGGGCAATTGCGCGAGCTTGTTGTACGCGCCACGAATCTTGAACGAGAACACCGGCTGCAGGTCTTCGCGCTTGAGCAGCACCTGATTGCCCAGCCGTTCGGACAGCTGACGAGCGCCTTGCAGCGGCGTTTCGATGGCAACGTCGTAGACGCGGGAGGTGAGGATTTTGCGCGCGTAATAGTTGAGCAGAGCGTGCGGGTCCTGGCTCATCGCATCGCCTCTTCATACGTCGTGCCTGGGTACTCGGCGAGCGCGCGCGGCAGATCGATAATCAGGTCCAGAGCGGCGAGAAGGGCGATAGAGCGAGGGATGGCGATCATGTCTGACTCCTGATTCGGCAATTGTTGCCCGGGAGACAGAAGAAACCCGCCTCCAGGGCGGGTTTTTTGCAAACGTCGGCTAACCCGCCATGACTGGAATGACGGTAATAATAATCTGGCCGAGGTTGTGCTTGATGAGGTTCATGAGCAGGAGGTTAGGTCGACACTGGCATGCAAGTCAATAGCGCCCGTCCGCTACCGGGGTGAGGGAGTACTGAATCGGCCACGGTCTTTTTCGTCTGTTTGACAGGAATCAACATTTTTATTTCACATTGGCACTTTAATGTTGATCTTGCGGTCAGTTATTTCAGCTTTGATTATCACCCCCACTCACTCAGCCAAGAGGGCGAAGAAATGGACGAATACCAGGAAGAACTACTTGAATACCGTGCATCGGAACTGGACCCGGTAGAGCCTGCCGACGACGCTACCGAGCTGTGAACGGCTTCAAGCGCTTTGACGCTGGCTGCGGCGGAACTCTCCCGGAGTCTGCCCGTTCCAGCGTTTGAAGGCGCGTTGAAAGGCTTCGGCAGAAGCGAATCCCAGCAGGTAGGCGATCTCCCCGAACGCCAGTTCAGTGTCGCGAATATAAGTCATCGCCAGGTCACGCCGCGTGTCATTGAGCACTGCGCGAAAGCAGGTACCTTCCTCGGCCAGCTTGCGACGCAGCGTCCAGGTCGGCAGTTTGAGCCTTGCCGCCACTTCCTCCAGATCCGGTTCACTTCCGCCGTTCAATAGAGGCCCCAGCAATTGAATGATGCGTTCACGCAGGCTGCGGGTGCGGGTTTGTTGCTCCAGTTCACCTTCGCATAACTGCAACAGGTGCCGCCAGGTACTTGGGCAATGGTCCGGGTTGCGCAATGCCAAGCTGGTCTGGTCCAGACGCAGTTGATTGGTCGACGCGCCAAACAGCACCGGGTTATCACTCAATACGGCGTATTGCGCGGCATAGTCAGGCGCCTCGAATTCGATATCGACGCGTTGTGCGCGCAGTTCTGTTCCTGCCAGCGTCGAAAGCTGAGCCAGCCAGCCAGCTAAAATCGAGTCCACCACAAACCTGTTGTAAGCGTTATAGGGGCTGATTGAATAGAAGCGCATCCAGGCGCCGTCGGCATCCTCGTGGAAACTCGACTGGCCGCGATAATTGGAACCGTACAAGGGTTCAAAGCGAATCAGGGTACGTGCCGCCTCGCGCACGTTGGGTGCCTGGGCCGCGGTGATACCGGCCAGACCTGCCTGCGCAAAACGACTGAGCTGGCCCATGCGCAACCCCAGCCCGGGCTGGCCGGTCAGCTGGATGGCAGCATGCCCCAGGCGCATGTAGCGCGGGATCGACAGCCGCGCTCGCGCCTGGCTCAGGCGAATCGGGTCAAGACCGTACTGCTCCAGCAGCGCGTCAGGGTTCCTGTCGAAACTGTTGACCGCATCGGTCAGGCTCTGGATGAAACCCACCGACAGATCACCTAGGCGCAGCGTCAGGGTCGGCATCGTCAAAGCCAGAGGTTGATCAGGCGCGCACCGCCAGCGGCAGCATTTTCCGGCTGCGGCTCGGCGATCGTTTGTCCTGCGTGGCTGGCAAAACTTTGCCCGGCCACGCCCTGATTCCAGAACTGCCCGCGCATGAACACGCTGATCCCCGCCTGCGCAGTGCTTTGCGGAGCACGCCCGGTCAACGTCAGGTGATGCCAGGCTTCGCCCTCGCTAGGCGTGTCGGTCGGTACGTCGATGTCTGAATGCCGGGGCTTGCGCCACGCTTCGGACCAGGCTGTCTTGCCGATCACAAAGGCCGGCACCGCAATCAGTTGCGCACCGCTCTGGTTCAGGCGCGCGTAATTCTCCGGGTACCAGCTGTCGCTACCGATCAGCACTCCCAGACGCCCGGCCGGGGTGTCGATCACATTCAACGGCGCGTCGCTTGCCGTGCGCACATAACGCTTCTGATAGCGCTCGGGGTACAACTGACGTTGCGGCTGACCCAGTGGCAGGCCATCGCTGCCAAATGTCAGACTGCTGTTATACAGGGCGCCGCTACCGACTTTCAGCTGACCGCCTTCAACACTGGGATCGGGCAGCACAATTGAACCGGCCACCAGTGTGACGCCGAACTCTCTGGCCAGACCGCCAAACAGTGTCTGATAGTCCCGCGCCATTGATCGGGCCTTGATCCGCAGGTGGGCGTCATCCAGACGGTCCCGGCCTTCGGCCCCCAGAACCGCTTTGATGAATTGCAGCGGATTGCTCCACGACAGCCACTCCATGGCTTCATCCAGCGTGGCAGCCTGATAGAGCTGATCCTTCTCGCCACTGGCGAACAGCCAGGTGCCGATATGTTCCGGCAGTACCACCACCGTGCGTGGGTTGATAAGGCCATTTTCGCGGGCCTGTTGCAGATAAGCGGCGAGCTTGCGGTGCAGTCGCTCGGTGTTCTGGTAATCAGTCGGAAACAGTTCGGGCTCGATCCCCAGCAGGTTGCCGCGTTCACCGGGCTGGCCTTCATTGATGGCCAGACGAATGCGCAGATCGGACAGGTAGTGACCCGCCGGACGTTGATCGGTCCAGATTGCGTAGCTGACGAGGCTGGCAACGCTCAGCAGAACCAGGCAGATGGCGAAGAATTTGCGCATAAAAAGATCGAATGACGGCCATCGAGAAATTGTCGACTAGGGTAGGGCGGCGTCGGGCGCTTGCCAAGTGCCACTGCGCGTTTGGATCAATAACTTGTCACTTTCGGTCATTGAGTGTGTGGCGGGATGCGTCTTTACTGTTGCCCATGAACCAGAGGACCCGCAGAGGTCCTTGCTATTCCGTGATTGACTCGATGGAGCTTCGCCATGACTGCTGCTCATTATCCGCACCTGCTGGCCCCGCTGGACCTGGGCTTCACGACCTTGCGCAACCGCACCCTGATGGGCTCGATGCACACCGGTCTTGAAGAGCGGCCGGGTGGCTTCGAGCGCATGGCGACCTATTTTGCCGAGCGCGCCCATGGCGGGGTCGGGCTGATGGTCACCGGCGGCATCGCGCCCAACGAAGAGGGCGGTGTCTATGATGGCGCGGCAAAACTCACCAACGCCGAAGAAGCAGATCGCCATCGCATCGTGACGCGCGCGGTGCACGAGGCTGGTGGCAAGATTTGCCTGCAGATTCTCCACGCCGGTCGTTACGCCTACAGCCGCAAGCAGGTCGCGCCGAGCGCCATTCAGGCGCCCATCAACCCGTTCACGCCGCGAGAGCTGGACGAAGAAGGCATCGAAAAGCAGATCACTGACTTCGTGACCTGTTCAACGCTGGCCCGCAGCGCCGGTTATGACGGTGTCGAAATCATGGGCTCGGAAGGCTACTTCATCAATCAGTTCCTGGCCGCGCATACCAACCACCGGACCGACCGTTGGGGCGGCAGCTATGAAAACCGCATGCGTCTGGCGATCGAGATCGTCAGGCGCGTGCGTGAGGCAGTCGGTGCGCAGTTCATCATCATCTTTCGCCTGTCGATGCTCGACCTTGTGGAAGGCGGCAGCAGTTGGGAAGAAATCGTCGAGCTGGCCAAGGCGGTCGAACAGGCCGGTGCGACGCTGATCAACACCGGCATCGGCTGGCATGAAGCGCGCATTCCGACCATCGCCACCAAGGTGCCGCGCGCCGCGTTCAGCAAGGTCACTGCCAAACTGCGCGGCTCGGTGAACATCCCGCTGATTACCACCAACCGCATCAATACCCCGGAAGTCGCCGAGCGCATTCTCAGCGAAGGTGATGCAGACATGGTCTCGATGGCTCGTCCGTTTCTGGCCGATCCCGAGTTCGTCAATAAGGCTGCTGCCGGCCATGCCGAACGCATCAACACCTGCATCGGCTGCAACCAGGCCTGCCTCGACCATACCTTCGGCGGCAAGCTGACCAGCTGTCTGGTCAATCCGCGTGCCTGTCACGAGACCGAGCTCAATTACCTGCCCACCCTGCAGGTCAGGAAAATTGCCGTAGTGGGTGCCGGTCCTGCTGGTCTGGCCGCGGCAACCGTTGCCGCACAGCGCGGGCATGAGGTGACGCTGTTCGATTCGGCCAGCGAAATCGGCGGCCAATTCAATATCGCCAAGCGCGTGCCGGGCAAGGAGGAGTTTGCCGAAACCCTGCGTTACTTCCGCAACAAAGTGCAGGAGACCGGTGTTCAGTTGCGCCTTGGCAATCGGGTAAAGGTCGCAGACTTGCTGGGCGCAGGCTTTGACGAGGTGATTCTGGCGACCGGCATCGCGCCGCGCACGCCGGCCATCCCCGGCATCGATAACCCCATGGTGTTGAGCTATCTGGACGTCATATTGCAGCGCAAGCCGGTCGGGCGCCGCGTGGCAGTGATAGGTGCAGGTGGCATCGGTTTCGATGTGTCGGAATTTCTCGTGCACCAGGGCGTGGCCACCAGTCTGGATCGCGAGGCTTTCTGGAAAGAGTGGGGCATCGACACGACCTTGCAGGCTCGCGGCGGTGTCGCCGGGGTAAAGCCCGAAGTCCACGCGCCGGCACGCCAGGTGTTTCTCTTGCAGCGCAAGAGTTCCAAGGTCGGCGACGGCCTGGGCAAGACCACCGGCTGGATTCACCGCACGGGGCTCAAGAACAAACAGGTGCAGATGCTCAATGCCGTGCAGTACCTGAAAATCGACGATGCAGGGCTGCATATTCGCATCGGCGAAGACGGCGAGGAAAAGCTGCTGGCGGTGGATAACGTGGTGATCTGTGCCGGGCAGGACCCGTTGCGCGAACTGTATGACGATCTGCTCAATGCCGGGCAAAGCGTGCACCTGATCGGCGGCGCGGATGTTGCCGCAGAGCTGGACGCCAAACGGGCCATCGACCAGGGCTCACGTCTGGCCGCCACCCTGTGACAGACAACGCCTGATCAAGGGTTTCGCAACGCAGCCTGCTGACCGGCAAAGACCCGGAAACGGCTTGGCTGTAAACTGCGGCGCATGATGCTCGATGCCCTTGGCTGGCAACCCACTGCTCCTCTGGAACGCTTGAACCTGCCCTGGCTGCAAGACGCCGGGGTCGAGGTTGCGATCCTGCGCCTGGACCTCATCGACGCGCTGATCAGCGGCAACAAATGGTTCAAGCTCAGCGAGCACCTGAGCCTGGCTGTCGATTCGGGTGCCGAGGGATTGATCAGCCTCGGTGGTGCGCACTCCAATCATCTGCATGCTCTGGCCGCAGCAGGCAAACGTTTCGGTTTTCCGACGGTCGGCCTGTTGCGCGGTCATGCTCAGCAGACGCCGACGGTGCTCGATCTGCAGGCTTTCGGCATGCAACTGCACTGGCTGGGTTACGCCGGTTATCGCGAGCGGCATGCTACGGGCTTCTGGTTGCCGTGGCAGGCCCGCTATCCAGGTCTTTATCCGATTGCCGAAGGCGGTGGCGGGCTTGCGGGTGCGTTGGGGTGCGGTCGGCTGCGGGCAATGCTCGACGCGCAGCTCGCGCATCTGGGCTGGGACGATTACCACGGATGGTGGCTGGCGGCAGGCACCGGCACCACGCTGGCCGGCTTGCTGTTGGCAGAGGCGGGCGCTCGTCCGGTGTATGGGGCGATGGCTGTGCCCGAGGATCATGGGGTCGCGCAAAACATTATCGCGGTGGTGAATGAGGCTGCTGGCGCTCAGGCCGATGTCCATCCGTGCCTGCCCCCCGGCTGTGTTCTGCTCGATGCCAGCCGCGGCGCTTTCGCCAGAACCGACGCGGCGCTGCTTGATTTCATTGCCGCCAGCGAGGCACAGAGCGGCATACCGTTGGAACCCCTGTACACCGGCAAGGCGTTGCTGGCCCTGCATGATGAAGTGCTGGCCGGTCGTTTCGCGCCCGGCACGCGCCTGGTCTTCGTTCACACCGGAGGCCTTCAGGGACGACGCGCCATGTGCCTGTAAGCCACGTGGCAGAGCCTTTGGGATGAATTCTGCGCAGTTCGATGGCGAGACGTCGGCCCTGACTACGTGGATGACACTTCTGGAGAGGGGCATCCGGGTCGCTGTCTCGATAATCGATCCATTCCCGATCAAGACGCCGAGGCCCGCCATGACAACTACTACCGTAGAGCAAGTCGATCCTGCCACGCTGAAAAAAGTCATCGTTGCTGCGGCCATCGGCAACTTCGTCGAGTGGTTCGATTTTGCCGTGTATGGCTTTCTGGCGACGACGATCGCGCTGCAGTTTTTCCCCAGCGGCGACAGCAGTGCGGCGTTGCTGAAGACCTTTGCCGTGTTCGCCGTGGCCTTTGCCTTCCGACCGCTGGGCGGGATTTTCTTCGGCATGCTGGGTGACCGGATCGGGCGCAAGAAAACCCTGGCGATGACCATTCTGCTGATGGCCGGCGCCACCACGCTGATCGGCCTGTTACCGACCTATGCCGCGATCGGTGTGATGGCGCCGGTGCTGCTGACCATCATTCGCTGTGCGCAGGGTTTTTCGGCCGGCGGGGAGTATGCCGGCGCCTGCGCCTACCTCATGGAGCACGCACCGCGCACGCAACGCGCCTGGTACGGCAGTTTCGTTCCGGTCTCGACGTTCTCCGCATTCGCTGCCGCGGCAGTGGTGGCTTACGCACTGGAGTCGTTTCTGTCGACCGAGGCCATGGGTAACTGGGGCTGGCGTCTGCCGTTTCTGATTGCTGCACCGCTGGGGCTGGTCGGGCTGTACCTGCGCTGGAAGCTCGACGAGACCCCGGCGTTTCAGGCGGTCGCTCAAGAGCACGCCGTTGCTCACTCGCCACTCAAGGACACCTTGCGCCATCACGCGGCGGCGATGTGCTGTCTGGGCGCATTCGTGTCGTTGACGGCGTTGTCGTTCTATATGTTCACCACCTATTTCGCGACCTACCTGCAAGTGGCCGGTGGATTGAGCAGGGCAACGGCGCTGCTGGTCTCGTTGATCGCGCTGGCCTTCGCCGCCGCCCTCTGCCCACTGGCCGGTGCCTATTCGGATCGGGTAGGGCGCCGGGTCACCATGGCGACGGCCTGCATTCTGTTGATGGTCGTGGTGTTTCCGTCATTCCTGATGGCCAGCTCCGGCTCGTTCATCGCCTCTATCATCGGCGTCATGCTGCTCGCCGTGGGCGCAGTGCTATGCGGCGTGGTAACAGCTGCACTGCTGTCCGAAACCTTTCCCACCCGTACCCGCTACACCGCCTCGGCGATCACCTACAACATGGCCTACACCCTGTTCGGCGGCACCGCGCCGCTGGTGGCAACCTGGCTGATCAGCATGACCGGCAGCAACCTTTCGCCCGCGTTCTACCTCATCGCCGTGGCAGCACTGGCAATGGCCGGCGGCATGGCCCTGCCGGAAACCTCGAAAATCTCGCTGCATGATGTACCTGTTGCAGGCGAGGAGCCAGTGGTGGGGTCAATTGCCTGAGGGCAAGCGCCGCAACATCGCTCACATCGCAGAACCGCTGTGTGACGCGGAGCGTCACGAACTGCATTACCACGCGCAGCGCTCATCTTTATACACAGGTGCTGAAGAGCCGGGAGGACGGCGCTTTCAGGCTCCTGCCCGCAGGGCATGGGAGCAGACCGGGCGAGGCTTCGCTTGTTCGTGAAGGCGTCATTTCAGACGATGTATTTTCGGTGAATGTACCGGCGCTTTCGCGAACAAGTTCGCTCCCACGGCCTTCGGCCAGAATCAAAAACAGATGTGTGTATAACGCTGAGCGCGGAGCATCGGCACGATAGTCAGACACAGGAAAGCGCCATGCCCGGCAGAGCACTTTCCGACCCGTCAGCAAAAACGCAACAAAACGTGGCACAGTCGCCCCGAAAAATGGCACATTGGCGCGCCCCGGTACGCGTGACACATCTTGTAATCATCCGTACCGGGCGAACCGCGAACCCTTTTACGGATAAATACCATGGCGACCAGTGCTCCGCCCGCGACGGCGAAGGCCTCGACCACCCCTCAAGCCAGCCCGCTGGTGATGCGCATCATCGGTGCCGTTGCCCTCGCGCACCTGGTCAATGACCTGATTCAAGCCATCCTCCCGTCGATCTACCCCATGCTCAAGGCCAGCTACGACCTGAGCTTCACCCAGATCGGCCTGATTACCCTGACATTTCAGATCACAGCCTCGCTGCTGCAGCCCTGGGTCGGTTATTACACTGATCGCCATCCCAACCCGCTGGTACTGCCCGTCGGATCGATCTGCACGCTGATCGGCATCGTAATGATGTCGATGGTCGGCAGCTTCCCCTTGATCCTGCTGGCCGCCGCGTTGATCGGCATCGGCTCTTCGACGTTCCACCCGGAAGCCTCGCGTATCGCGCGACTGGCCTCCGGTGGTCGCTACGGGCTCGCGCAATCGACCTTTCAGGTCGGTGGCAACACAGGCACGGCGTTCGGGCCGTTGCTGGCGGCGGCGATCATCATCCCGTTCGGCCAGGGCAATGTCGCCTGGATCGGCCTGTTTGCATTGTTCTCGCTGGGGCTGCTGTACGCAATCAGCCGCTGGTATCGCGCGCACCTCAACCTGTTCAAGCTCAAGGCCGGTCAGGCCGCCACTCATGGTCTATCCCGAAAACGCGTGATCGCCTCGTTGGCAGTGCTGGCGTTTCTGGTGTTTTCCAAATTCTTCTACATGACCAGCCTGACCAGCTATTTCACTTTCTACCTGATCGAGAAATTTGACCTGTCGGTTGCCAGCTCGCAATTGCACCTGTTCCTGTTTCTCGGCGCCGTGGCGGCGGGGACCTTTTTCGGCGGGCCGATCGGTGACCGCATTGGCCGCAAGGCGGTGATCTGGTTCTCGATTCTTGGCGCTGCGCCGTTCACCCTGGCGCTGCCCTATGCCGATCTGTTCTGGACCAGCGTACTCAGCGTGATCATCGGCTTTGTTTTGGCCTCGGCGTTTTCCGCCATCGTGGTCTACGCCCAGGAGCTGGTGCCTGGCAACGTGGGCATGATCGCCGGGCTGTTCTTCGGCCTGATGTTCGGCTTCGGCGGCATCGGCGCTGCCTTGCTCGGCTATCTAGCTGACAGCCACGGCATCCTGTTCGTCTACACGCTGTGCTCGTACCTGCCGCTGCTCGGCATCCTCGCGATTCTTCTGCCTCGGACCAAATAATGCTGATAGCAACGCTGATTTTCCTGTTCACCATCACGCTGGTCATCTGGCAACCCAAGGGCCTGGGCGTAGGCTGGAGTGCCGTACTCGGGGCAATCCTGGCGTTGCTGACAGGCGTCGTGCACGTCAGTGACATCGCTGTGGTGTGGGGCATCATCTGGAATGCCACGGCAACGTTCATTTCGCTGATCATCATCACGCTGCTGCTCGATGAGGCCGGTTTCTTCGCCTGGGCAGCGCTGCATGTGGCGCGCTGGGGCAAGGGCAACGGGCGACGTCTGTTTGCCCTGTTCGTGCTGTTCGGCGCGCTGGTATCCGCCTTGTTCGCCAACGATGGTGCCGTGCTGATCCTCACCCCGATCGTCATTGCCATGATGCTGGCGTTGCGCTTCTCGCCTGCCTCGACGCTGGCGTTCGTCATGGCGGCCGGTTTCATCGCCGATACGGCCAGCCTGCCGCTGGTGGTCTCGAACCTGGTGAACATCGTGTCGGCGGATTACTTCAAGATTGGTTTCAACCGTTACGCAGCGGTCATGGTGCCGGTGAATCTGGCCAGTGTTGCCGCCACTCTGGCCGTGCTGATGTGGTACTTCCGTCGGGATATTCCCGCCGAGTTCGAGCCCGAGCAGCTGGACAAGCCGGAAACGGTCATCCATGACCGGGCCACGTTTCTGGCCGGTTGGGCAGTGCTGGTGATTCTGCTGGTGGGCTGTTTTGCCCTTGAGCCGCTGGGCATCCCGATCAGTGCGATCTCGTCGGTGTGCGCAGTGTTGCTGCTGGGCATCGCAGCCAAAGGGCATACGATCAAGACGCGCAAGGTGATGAAAGAAGCACCGTGGCACATCGTGGTCTTTTCGCTGGGCATGTACCTGGTGGTCTATGGCCTGCGTAACGCCGGGCTGACCGATTACCTGGCCAATCTGCTGGACTGGTTCGCGGGCTATGGCATCTGGGGCGCGGCGATGGGCACCGGTGTGATGACGGCGTTCCTGTCTTCGATCATGAACAACATGCCCACGGTACTCATCGGGCTGCTGTCCATCGACGCAAGTCATGCCAGCGGCGCCATCCAGGAAGCGATGATCTACGCCAACGTGATCGGCAGCGACCTCGGCCCGAAAATCACTCCCATCGGCAGCCTGGCCACGCTGCTTTGGCTGCATGTGCTGCAGCGCAAGGGCATCACTATCAGCTGGGGCTACTACTTCAAGGTCGGTATCGTGCTGACCGTGCCTGTCCTGCTGGTCACACTGGCTGCGCTGGCATTGCGGTTAAGTTGAGCGGATGACTGGTGTCGGCCAGGTTCGGCCACATGTCCGACACCAGAAACAGCCGCTCGGCTTCCTCCCAGTGGCCCTCTGCATTTTCCCTGAGGCGCACTAATAGCTGCGCCGGGGCCAGCGGGTCGAGTTCACTCAGCCATTCGTGCAACTGATGATCGCTCCAGGCCTGATTGTAGAGTGCCGGCGCCAGCCAGGCATGGCGCGGCAGGGGCTGCCAGCATCCCGGTTGGCTCTGCGCCAGGAATGACTTCCAGTCACGCTGATGCAGCCAGCGACCCTTGAGATGCTGCGGATGAACGCCGACGGGGGACTGGCATGAGCCTGGCCACGGATACAGCAGGTAGCCGCCCAGCCACAACCGCGCACTGAACGTTTCGACCCCCAGCGCTGCAAGCGTCGCACGGCTTTCCGGACGTGCCGACATCGGCAACTGATGCTGACTAAGATGGGCCAGCTTGCGGTCCAGCCGGTCCTGACAGCCAGGCCCCAGCCAGTGCGCCGGATCGCTGCCATCACCGTCCTGCGGCCCCAGGTAGAGCTTGATCGCAAGTTCGACGTGGTGCACGCCTTCATCATCACGCAGCAGCATGTCCAGCTCGCCCAGCGTCTGGCTGCCAAGCTTGATCTGCAGGTTGGCGGCGATTATTTCCACCCCCGGCGCATGCTGTATGGCGAATTGCCAGAGCCGCTCGTAATAGCGCCCCAGTCTTCGTGTGCTGGCCTGCGCCAGCCAGTTTTCGAGCGGGCGGCTGTCGCGGTCCAGTTGCCAGAGAAAATCCGCCAGTTGCTGTGGGGCTTTTACCCAGTCGCTGCCCGCCAGTGGATGGCGCTGCGGCCAGGGTGCAGTTTCAAGCATGGGCGGCGCAAGGATCACCCAGGCAAGGTCGCGCACTTCGGGATGCCGCAATTGGCGGGGGAGATCGATCAGGCCGGGAAATAGAGTCATGCGCTGAGGATAGCGTGAGTCGCCGCTGACAGACAGGGTGTTTGGCAAGCGGCATATTCGCGCTGGTGTTTCTGCTTCGAAGACAACGTATGACGTATGACGTGCGACAGGATGTTCATCGAATAACGAAAGGTTATCGAAAACTATCAGTGGCCTTCTCTTTGTGCAAACTGTCATTCATATCCAGTATATTGTTTGCGTCAAACAATTCAGGCACTGTTCAATCATGTTCATTGGCCGGTCTGTCTCAATTGTGGTCACCTTGTGGTGAACGTCATTCAATCAGTCGGTCGACGCTTGGGCTGCTTAATTATAGGTGGTCTTCATGCGGCGGATAGTCGACTCGGCAAATCGGATGCCTGGAGTTTTCTATGAACGGTGACATGCAGACCCGGATAAAACAACTGCTCTCACCCGCCATTGCGCGCGTGCAATGTATTGCCATCGTTTGCTGGCTGGTTGTTCTGTCGTTCACGCCGTATCTGCAATTCGGTCTGCCGGAAATACTGCTGACCCTTGGCCTGCTGGGGGCGTGCGCCTGGCAATACCGTGCAGCCGACTTCCGGGTCTGGCGCTGTGTGGGCATGGCATTCGTGATCATTGTGGCACTGTGCTTTTCAAGGGCGGGCCATTTGCGCACCGGCACGGACATCAACTGGTCACTCTCGGTCGCCGTGATGATTATCCTGTGTTCGACATTGTTAGTGGTGTATACCCGGGATTATCTGCTGGTGGCGGTACTCGCCTGGTGTATTCTCTCTCCCGCGCAGGGGGTCGATACCGACAGTGTCGCGACTCTGTTCATGACGCTGTTCTTTATCACGTCGGTCAGTCTGGGCAGTGTGATGAATCATACTTACACGCGCACACTTCGTACGGTATTGAGTCTGGAACATCAGTTTCGCGAACTGTCGCTGACCGATGACCTGACCGCTATATTGAATCGCCGGGCACTGATGCAGGCACTGGATAATCATGTGCTGAATAACTCGGCCGGTTATTTTCTGATGCTCGACATTGATGACTTCAAAACAATCAATGATCAATTCGGCCACGACGCCGGTGATCAGGCACTTCGCGTGATGGCTGGTTGCTTGCAAAAGACCGTGGGCAGTCTCGCCTTCGGACGAATGGGCGGAGAGGAGTTCGGCGTGATCCTGCCAATGTGCAGCGAAGATGATGCTCGGGATTATGTGTTGAACCTGCTGGAGTGCATCAGAAAAGCCCTCGCTGTCAGCCCGCTGACCTGCAGTGCCGGGCTGGCAGACATCCCTGCGGCAGCGGACAGCTCGGAAGTGCTCAAGATTGCCGACATCAATTTGTATCAGGCCAAGCGGGGCGGCAAGGACCGGGCATTCTGGCGAGGTGCGCAGATAGGCGGCCATCAGGCGGGCGGCATCAGTATGGAATGCGATAAAACCCGCGCCCTGACACGGTAGGCGGGCATCGGACTTTATCGCGCTGCCCGTACCCTGTTGCAAGGTCCGCGAAATCCTTTTTAAACCCCGGTTTGCTGCGATCAGGCCCTTTCGCCCATAATCACGTTTTTAAAGTCGTCTCGAACCCGCAGCAGGAGCCTCATGGAGCAATTTCGCAATATCGGCATCATCGGTCGCCTGGGCAGTGTTCAGGTGCTCGAGACCGTTCGCCGACTCAAGAGATTCCTGCTGGACCGCCACCTGCACGTCATTCTCGAAGAGACGATCGCCGAGGTCCTGCCCGGTCATGGCCTGCAGACCTCATCGCGCAAGATGCTCGGCGAGGTCTGCGACATGGTCATTGTGGTCGGCGGCGACGGCAGCCTGCTGGGCGCGGCGCGGGCACTGGCCCGGCATAACGTTCCGGTGCTGGGCATCAACCGTGGCAGCCTGGGCTTTCTGACCGACATCCGCCCCGACGAGCTGGAAGTCAAATGCGCCGAAGTGCTCGACGGGCATTACCTGGTTGAAAACCGCTTCCTGCTACAGGCCGAAGTGCGTCGCCACGGCGAGGCCATCGGTCAGGGCGATGCGCTCAACGACGTGGTGCTGCACCCCGGCAAGTCCACGCGCATGATCGAGTTCGAGATCTACATCGACGGTCAGTTCGTGTGCAGTCAGAAGGCCGACGGCCTGATCGTCGCCACGCCGACCGGCTCGACGGCCTACGCGCTGTCGGCAGGCGGGCCGATCATGCACCCCAAGCTCGACGCCATCGTCATCGTGCCGATGTACCCGCATACCTTGTCCGGGCGGCCCATCGTGGTCGACGGCAACAGCGAGCTGAAAATCGTGGTGTCCAAGGACATGACCATTTACCCGCAAGTGTCGTGCGACGGTCAGAATCACTTCACCTGTGCGCCGGGTGACACCATTACGGTCAGCAAGAAGCCGCAGAAACTGCGTCTGATCCATCCGTTGGATCACAACTATTACGAGGTTTGCCGCACCAAACTCGGCTGGGGCAGCAAGCTCGGCGGCGGGGGCGATTAATGCTCGATCCGGCGCGTGGCTATGATCTGATCGGTGACGTGCACGGGTGTGCCCATACCCTCGAGCACTTGCTGGAGCTTCTCGGTTACCGTCTGCAGGCTGGCGTGTGGCGCCATCCCGAGCGCATCGTCATTTTCCTCGGCGACATCATCGACCGCGGCCCGCGTATTCGCGAATCGCTGCACATCGTCCGCGACATGGTTCAGGCCGGTCAGGCGTTGTGCATCATGGGCAACCACGAGTTCAACGCGCTGGGCTGGGTGACACCGGCCCTGTCCGAAAGCGGTCACCAGTTCGTGCGCGAGCACACTCCGCGGCATGCGCGGCTGATCGGCGAGACCCTGGCACAGTTCGAGCAGTATGCAGATGAGTGGAGCGAGTTCGTCAACTGGTTCTACGAGCTACCGCTGTACCTCGATGCCGGTCGCTTCAGGGTCGTGCATGCCTGCTGGGATGCGACCCTGATCGATCCGCTGCGTGGCCTGCATGGTACGGGGTGTATCGACAAGCATTTCGTTCAGGCGTCGGCAGTGCCCGGCAGTTTCGCCAGTAATGTCTTCAACCGTCTGCTGCGTGGCACCGACATGCGCCTGCCGCATGGCCTGACCCTGACTGGCGGTGATGGCCTGACCCGCGAATTCTTCCGCACCAAGTTCTGGGAGGATGATCCGCAGACCTACGGCGACGTGGTCTTTCAGCCGGACGCCTTGCCTGAAGGGGTCGCCAAGACGCCGCTGTCCACGTCGGAGAAAAACGCCTTGCTGCGGTATGGCATCAATGAGCCGCTGCTGTTTGTCGGTCATTACTGGCGTAGCGGCATCCCTGCGCCTATCCGGCCGAACCTGGCCTGCCTGGATTACAGCGCCGTGCTCTACGGCAAACTGGTCGCCTATCGGCTGGACCAGGAAACACAGATCGATCCGGACAAATTCGTCTGGGTCGACGTGCAGCGTCCCGAGGTTTGAGAATGAGTCCTGTAGCTGTCCTGCGTTTGCCGCTGACCACCGACCTGAGCGGTTTTGTCAGGCTGTTGCTGCGCTTGCAGATCCCTCACCGGGTCAGTGAAGAGGCTGGCGAGCAAGTCCTGTGGGTGCCGGACTCGCCGCGACTGGTCGAAGAAGTACGCGAGTTGTACACGCGCTTTCCCGAAGGTGACGAGCACGTGCAACTGACGCAAGACAGCGGAAGCGTCACCTACAAGCCGCCCGGCCTGATCGAGCAGTTACGCAGCAGTCCGGTGACGGCCCTGGTGTTGCTGGTCACCTTGCTGGTGGCCGGTCTGACGCTGCTGGGCGATAACCTCGAAGCCGTCCGCTGGCTGACTTTCCAGGATTTCCGCATCAATGGCGAGTACGCAACGTTTTTGCCGTTGTCCGAAAGCCTCGCGTCCGGACAGTGGTGGCGGATCATCTCGCCCATGCTGATCCACTTCGGCATCCTGCACCTGGCCATGAACGGCATGTGGTTCTGGGAGCTGGGGCGGCGGATCGAAATTCGTCAGGGCAGCCTGTCGCTGCTGTTGCTGACCTTGCTGTTTTCGGCGGTTTCAAATTATGTGCAATACCTGTTCAGCGGCCCAAGCCTGTTTGGCGGACTGTCCGGGGTGCTGTATGGCCTGCTCGGGCATTGCTGGATTTTCCAGATGCTGGCGCCCAACCCGGTCTACCGCCTGCCGCGCGGCGTGTTGATCATGATGCTGGTCTGGCTGGCGCTGTGCCTGTCCGGGCTGGTGAGCATGCTCGGCTTCGGCGAAATCGCCAACGGTGCGCATGTCGGCGGGCTGATCATCGGTTGTGTCACCGGGCTGCTGGGTGGTGCGATTGCGCGCCGCAAGGCCTAGAATTACCCGCTATTTTCTGGAGTGCGCCATGTCGTCTTTTATAGAAATGATCGAAAACATCACCCCGGATATCTACGAGAGCCTGAAACTGGCGGTGGAAATCGGCAAATGGTCCGACGGTCGCAAGCTCACTCAGGAACAACGTGAGCTGTCCCTGCAGGCGCTGATCGCCTGGGAAGCGCAGAACCTGCCGGAAGACCAGCGCACCGGCTACATGGGGCCGCAGGAATGCGCCTCCAAATCGGCCCCGGTGCCCAATATCCTGTTCAAATCGGATGCTATTCATTGATCGAAATTGGTCGCGGAGCAGTCAACAAAATGTCGGCGCGTCAGGACGACACGTCGTGTGTGCAATACGCTTTTCGCCTCGGTGAGACCGAGATCGCGGTCAACCCGCTGATCGGCAAGACGCTGCGTCTGGAGTTTCTCGGCGCCATTCATTGCAGTCATTGCGGGCGCAAGACCAAGTCCAGCTACAGCCAGGGTTACTGCTACCCGTGCATGCTCAAGCTGGCGCAGTGCGACCTGTGCATCATGAGCCCGGAGAAATGCCATCACGATCAAGGCACTTGCCGTGATCCGGCGTGGGGCGAGCAGTTCTGCATGACCGATCACATCGTTTACCTGGCCAATTCGTCAGGCGTCAAGGTCGGTATTACCCGCTCAACGCAGTTGCCGACCCGCTGGCTGGATCAGGGCGCAAGCCAGGCACTGCCGATCCTGCGCGTGGCAACCCGTCAACAGTCCGGCTTCGTCGAAGACCTGCTGCGCAGCCAGGTGGCCGATCGCACCAACTGGCGTGCCTTGCTCAAGGGCGACGCTCAACCTGTCGACCTCAAGGCCATTCGCCAGGCGCTGTTCGACAGTTGCGGCGCAGGGCTGCTGGGATTGCAAGAACGATTCGGGCTGCAGGCCATCCAATTGCTACATGACGCCGAGCCTGTCGAGTTTCGTTACCCGGTCGAGGCGTATCCGACCAAGATTGTCAGCTTCAATCTGGACAAGAACCCGATTGCCGAAGGCACGCTGCTGGGGATCAAGGGCCAATACCTGATTTTCGACACGGGCGTGATCAATATTCGCAAGTACACGGCCTATCAGCTGGCCGTGCATCAGTAGAAGGATTCCAGCATGCGCACCGAACAACCGAAAATGATCTACCTGAAGGATTACCAGGCTCCCGAGTACCTCATTGATGAGACGAACCTGACCTTCGAACTGTTCGACGACCACTCGCTGGTCCACGCGCAGCTGGTCATGCGCCGCAACCCCGAGCGTGGCGCAGGCCTGCCACCGCTGGTGCTCGACGGTCAGCATCTGGAACTGGTTTCGGTCAAGCTGAGCGATGTCGAGCTGAGCGCTGCGGATTATCAGCTGACCGACGACCATCTGACCCTGCACCCACAGGCTGACAGTTTTACAGTCGACAGCACCGTGCGCATCCATCCGGAGTCCAACACCGCACTGGAAGGGCTGTACAAGTCCAGCGGCATGTTCTGCACCCAGTGCGAGGCCGAAGGCTTCCGCAAAATCACCTATTACCTCGACCGTCCTGACGTGATGAGCAAGTTCACCACCACCGTCAGCGCCGACAAGCAGGATTTCCCGATCCTGCTGTCCAACGGCAACCCGGTGGCCAGCGGCGAAGAAGAGGGTGGCCGGCACTGGGCGACGTGGGAAGATCCGTTCATGAAACCGGCCTACCTGTTTGCGCTGGTGGCCGGTGATCTGTGGTGTATCGAAGACACATTCACCACCATGAATGAGCGGAACGTGACCCTGCGTATCTACGTCGAGCCGGAAAACGTCGACAAGTGCCAGCACGCCATGACCAGCCTGAAAAAGTCCATGCGCTGGGACGAAGAGACCTACGGTCGCGAGTACGACCTGGACATCTTCATGATTGTCGCGGTCAACGACTTCAACATGGGCGCGATGGAAAACAAGGGCCTCAACATCTTCAACTCCAGCGCCGTGCTGGCGCGCGCCGAGACGGCGACCGATGCCGCACACCAGCGTGTCGAAGCGATCGTCGCCCACGAATACTTCCACAACTGGTCGGGCAACCGCGTGACCTGCCGTGACTGGTTCCAGCTGTCGCTCAAGGAAGGCTTCACGGTGTACCGCGACGCCGGTTTCTCGGCCGACATGAACTCGGCCACGGTCAAGCGAATTCAGGACGTTGCCTACCTGCGTACCCACCAGTTCGCCGAAGACGCAGGCCCGATGGCGCACGCTGTGCGCCCGGACAGCTTTATCGAAATCTCCAACTTCTACACCCTGACCGTGTACGAAAAGGGCTCGGAAGTGGTCGGCATGCTTCACACCCTGCTGGGGGCTGAAGGCTTCCGCAAGGGCAGCGATCTGTATTTCGAGCGCCACGACGGCCAGGCCGTGACCTGCGACGACTTCATCAAGGCCATGGAAGACGCCAATGGCGTCGATCTGACCCAGTTCAAGCGCTGGTACAGCCAGGCGGGCACGCCGCGTCTGGCGGTCAGCGAGTCGTACGACGCTGCAGCTAAAACCTACGGCCTGACTTTCCGCCAGAGCTGCCCGACCACGCCAGGCCAGCCTGGCGACCAGAAGCAACCCTTCGTGATCCCGGTCGAACTGGGGCTGCTGGACAGCAAGGGTGGCGAGATTGCCCTGCGTCTGGCGAACGAAACGGCGGCGACCGGCACCACGCGGGTATTGTCGGTTACCGAAACCGAGCAGACCTTCACCTTCGTCGATGTAGCCGAAAAGCCGCTGCCTTCGCTGCTGCGCGGCTTCTCTGCACCGGTCAAGCTGAGCTTCCCGTATGACCGCGACCAACTGATGTTCCTGATGCAGCACGACAGCGACGGTTTCAATCGCTGGGATGCCGGTCAGCAGTTGTCGGTTCAGGTGTTGCAGGAACTGATCGGCCAGCATCAGCAAGGCCAGCCACTGGTCATGGATCAGCGTCTGATTACCGCACTGGGCGCCGTGCTGGCGGATGATCATCTGGATCAGGCGATGGTCGCGGAAATGCTTTCGTTGCCGGGCGAGGCTTATCTGGCAGAAATCAGCGAAGTGGCCGATGTCGATGCCATTCACGCCGCTCGCGATTTTGCCCGTCAGCAGTTGGCAGAGGGGCTGTTCGATGGGCTGCTGGCGCGCTATCAGGCCAACCGTGAAGTGTCGAAGGTCACGCCTTATGTAGCCGAAGCCGCACACTTTGCCCGTCGTGCCCTGCAAAACATCGCGCTGTCTTACCTGATGCTCAGCGGCAAGCCGGAGGTGCTGGCAGCCACCATTGATCAGTTCGATACCAGCGACAACATGACCGAGCGCCTGACTGCGCTGGCCGTGCTGGTCAATTCGCCGTTCACTGCCGAGCGCGACAAGGCGCTCGCGGTGTTTGCCGAGAACTTCAAGAGCAATGCACTGGTCATGGATCAGTGGTTCAGTGTCCAGGCGGCAAGCACTCTGCCGGGCGGCCTGCAGCGCGTGCAGGAACTGATGAAGCACCCGGCCTTCAGCATCAAGAACCCGAACAAGGTGCGTGCCTTGATCGGTGCCTTCGCCGGGCAGAACCTGGTCAACTTCCACGCGGCCGATGGCTCCGGCTATCGCTTCCTGGCGGACCTGGTCATCGAGCTGAACGCGCTGAATCCGCAGATCGCTTCGCGTCAGTTGGCACCACTGACCCGCTGGCGCAAATACGACAGCGCCCGTCAGGCACTGATGAAAGCCGAGCTGGAGCGCATCCTCGCCTCCGGCAAACTGTCTGCGGACGTGTATGAAGTGGTGAGCAAAAGCCTGGCGGAATGAGGGTTGATGCCATGCTGAGTGCGTGATGGGCGCTCAGAAGGAAGGCGCTATCTGCTGACGTGGATAGCGCCTTTTTTGATTCGCGTGCCAATGCTCGAAGCGTTCATCGCAATACGCCAATCTCGTGGGAGCTTGCTCGCGAAGGTGCCGGTACAGTCCACGAAAAAAGGCGTTGCAACCATCGCCTTCGCGAGCAAGCTCGCTCCCACAGAGACTGGTGTTTATCCAGTTACCAAGGTTTCAGCCTTGCGGTTTTCAGAGTTCATCTCGTTTTGTTTAGCGACGATAGGAATTCGATCCTTAAAATCTCACATGTGATACATATCTATCTTCAGAAACATCTGCTACGTTGCTCACCTGATCCACGGCCAGCAACAGAGGGAAGCGCCAATGCCTCGTAAGACCCAGGGCGATAACGCAGCGGTCCCGGCCAAGGTTTCCAAGAGTTCCACCGATTACATGCGTGAAATGCGTCAGCGGCTCAAGGAGGCGGGGCTGGTGAAGCGCGAGTTCTGGATCCGGCCCGAAAATGTCGATGCCCTGCGGGGGATCGAAAAAGCCTTAAGACAGCCCTTTTTGGGCGACAGAATAAAACTGGAGGACTTCATGACCGAGAATACCCACTGGACCATCAGCTCACTGCACAAGGCTTTTTCCGAACTGGACCTGGTAAGTCATGGGCAGGTCGAAATGAGCGCTATTGAAGGCAGCGCGGCGGGCATGAAACTGAAAATGGCCAGTCACGGCGACCTGCCAATCTATATCGCGGTGGAAGGCGAGCAGATTCTGGCTGACGCGACCTTGATTGAAGTCAACAAGGTCAAGAACGTGCAAGCCTTCAACGACGTTGTGCTGCGCAGTCGCGACCTGTTTCCACTGTCCTCGATCGGCATCGAAAAGCTGGGCGGCGATCAGGAAGTCTACTGCCTGTTCGGCGCACTGAGCGCTGCCTCGTCGCTCACCGTAATCGTGCAGGAAATCCTCACCCTCGCGGATAACGTGATGCGTGCGGCCGACGCTTTTGAAGATCATTTCATCTACTGAACAGCGCTGTCAGGCGGAGTACATTCATGACTACGAGTATCTGGAAAAAACTGGTCACCGCCGTTCGTGGTGGTGCTTCCGAAGTGGGCGAGTCGATTGCCGACGCCAATGCCATCCGCATCCTGGACCAGGAAATCCGCGACGCCGAGAACGCGCTGGTCAAGGCTCGCGATGGGCTGATCACTATCAAGGCCAAGCACAAACTGTCAGCACAGCGCCTTGAAGAACATGCCACCAGCATCGCCAACTGGGAAGGTCGCGCCATGCAGGCCCTGAACAAGGGTGAAGAAGCCCTGGCCGTAGAATGCGCGAACAAGATCGCCGAAATCGAAGCCCTGCGTGATCAGGAGCAGGAGCTGGCCGAGCAGTTCAACAAGCAGGTCGGTCTGTTGCAGGAGCAGGTCATCAAGGCCGAGTCACGAATCAAGAGCCTCAAGCAGCAGGTCGAAATGGCCAAGGCCCGTGAAACCGTGCAAAAGGCCCGCGTGGCAACGGCCACTGCAACCGGTGGCGCCAGCGGCGCCGTGGAAACCGCAGTCGGCTCGCTGGCACGCCTCAAGCAGCGCCAGGATGAACAGGACGCCAAGCTTGAAGCCGCTGAAGAACTGGCCAGCCAGTCCAGCGGCAGCGATCTGGAGCGTCGTCTGCAGGATGCCGGGATCGGTGCCAAAAGCGGTGGTGCGCAGGATGTACTGGCGCGCCTGAAAGCCAAAAATCAGACGCCGGCTCAGTAAGCGCTGCAACGAGGCAGGCGAGGGTGGTGCATGGCGTTTTCCCGACGACTCAAGGTCATCCTCGTCCTGTCGGCCGTGTTGATTGCGGTACAGGCAATCAACTCGGTCACCGGCAACAGTCTGGTCCAGTTCGGTATCATGCCGCGCAGCCTCATCGGGTTGCGCGGCATTGTGTTTGCCCCCTTCCTGCACGGGTCGATTCAGCACTTGCTCAGCAATCTGTTGCCGTTCATTGTGCTGAGCTGGCTGGTCGCGACCGAGGGTGTCAGGCGTTACGCATGGGTCGCCGGGCTGATCTGCCTGCTGGGCGGGCTGCTGGTCTGGAGCTTGGGTCGCAGCAATATCCATGTCGGCGCAAGCGGTCTGATTTTTGGTTTGTGGGCTTATCTGCTGGCGCGTGCGTGGTATCAGCGCAGTATCGCCAGCGTGCTGATCGCGCTGCTGGTGCTGGCTGCTTACAGCGGGCTGGTATTGGGTTTCGTTCCGGTGGCCGGCGTGTCGTTCGAATCACATATCGCCGGTGCACTTGCGGGCGTTTGTGTGGCCTGGCTGATGCACTCCAGGGCATTGCTGGCGCAGAAGTGAGTCAGTCTCACGCGCGGAGGCAGTGCGCCTGTTGCGCTTGAAGAGCGTTTATATCGTCACCCGTCACTGCAAGGAAACGGATTATGAGTTGGTTCAAACGGGCCATGGGCCTGGAAGCCCCCAAGGTATCAGGCCGCGATGGCGCACAACCGGTCAGCACGGTGAGTCCGCTGGGGCTGGCGTCCGGACGCATGCTATGCCTGGACAGTTCACTGAAGCTGTTGCTCGACGGTCACTCGGAAGTGGTCGTCCCGGGCGATGAAAAGGTCTGGTCCGTAGGGCATATCGATCTCGGCCAATCCATGGCGCTGCATCGTTTCTACCTCGATAACGAGGACTACTTTCTGCAAGTGGTCAGCGACGGCCCCAACCCGGAAGACGTACAGGACATCATCCTGTTCGGCTATTACAGTGCCGAGCCGATCACCAGCAAGGATGAATTGCTGCGCCTGACCGGCCCGTCGTCGAAGATCGGCCTGCCGACCTACGAGCACGATGGCGAGGTCTTCGAGCGGCAATGGGGGACTTCACCCGGCCAGACCGAACTGACGCCACTCGATGAAGACATCGTCAGTCCTGACGCGACTTATCGCGTCAAGCACCTGAGCATGCTGTACGCCCGCGAGACGGGACTGATCAACCGCCGTGAGTTTCTGCTGTTTTCCGTAGAGGAAGACGAGGAGGGCAGCATCACGCTCACCACGGCGGTCGGCATCACGCTGCAATCCACTGATATCAACGTTCTTTGACAAGGAAATCCTCATGATCGACGCGCTGCGTATGTCGCTCAATGCCACCGCTGTGTTCGGCTTCGTCATGTACATCCTGGTGGCGGCGATTCTGTTCGCGCTGTTCCAGTTCATCTACAGCCGGATCACGCCACACAAGGAATTTGCGCTGATTCGCGAGAACAACAGTGCCGCTGCGCTGGCCTTGGGTGGTTCGCTGATCGGTTTCGCGCTGCCGGCCAGTAACATCATCAGCTACAGCATCAGCATCCTGGATGTGGTCGTCTGGGCAGTGATTGCCGCCGTTGTGCAACTGCTGGCGTTCGGCGTTACCAGCCTGGTGCTCAAGGGCCTGTCGACGCGTATCGCCAATGGCGAAATGGCGGCGGCCATCTATTCGGCCAGCGTCGCGATCAGCGTCGGTCTTCTCAACGCCGCCTGCATGACCCCGTCGGTCTGACGGCAGCCTTGAACAAGGAGACTCACGATGAGACGTAGTTCAGTAAAACTGGTACTCGCCGGTGCGCTTCCGCTGGCCCTTGCCGGGTGCGGTCCGTCCGAGCAGAAGGACACCGTCAACGCCAAGGCCAACTTCAGTTCGGTGCAGGAATGCGCCGATGCCAAGGTGCCGGTTAATATCTGTTCGGATGCCTACATGCAGGCGCTGTCCGATCATCGCCGCATTGCGCCGACCTACGATGACAAGGCCTCCTGCGACGCGGACTTCGTACCGGATTATTGCCAGGTCACCTCTGACGGCAAGTACATGCCCAAGCTCGGCGGCTTCGAACTGGGCTTTTCCGGGCAAGTGCCGAAAGAGGCGCTGGACCGGGCCAATCAGGAAGTCAACCAGTCTGCTTCGGCAGGCATGAGTGGCACCACCGGGCTGATGGCCGGCTTGCTGATCGGCAATCTGCTCAGCAACGGCTTCGGCAATAACCGCTATTACTCGCAGCCCATCTATCAGACGCGCGATGACCGGGGCGGTTATTACAGCTCGTCCCTGCCCAGTCAGATCGATCGCGGCAAGACCTTCGGGCGCTCGACCCAGGCGCAA
Organism: Pseudomonas sp. SZ57; assembly: GCF_009495975.1. Taxonomy (NCBI): domain Bacteria; kingdom Pseudomonadati; phylum Pseudomonadota; class Gammaproteobacteria; order Pseudomonadales; family Pseudomonadaceae; genus Pseudomonas; species Pseudomonas sp. SZ57. The sequence goes on from NZ_WIBD01000007.1 coordinate 246,947, forward strand.
TCCAGCCCGGATCGCAGCTACGGCAGGAGCACTCTGGGGCGCAACCTGGGCAGCTCGGGTTCCGGCTCGTCCTCTGTGTCATCGACCATCTCGCGCGGCGGCTTCGGCAGTCAGGCTTCGGCACGCAGTGGCTGGGGCGGCAAGAGCAGCAGTGGCAGCAGTTTCGGAGGCTGACGGTTCGCGGCATGAAAAAGATCAGCATCGAGGAACGTCCGGACTGGCGCACGACCGCCGAACGTGAAGGCTTCAACTTTCACACCATCGACGGCGAGCGTTACTGGGACGAGCGCGGGTATTACCTGTTCAGCGAACAGCAGATTACCCGCGATCTTGAAGCGCCCACCCAGGAGCTTCACCAGATGTGCATGGACGCCGTGGCGCGAGTGGTGGACAGCGAAGCGCTGCTCCATCAACTGGCGATTCCGGAAGCGTTCTTCGACCTGATCCAGACTTCGTGGAAGGAGGGACATCCGCATTTGTACGGGCGCTTCGATTTTGCCTACGACGGTACGGGCCCGGCAAAGATGTACGAAATCAATGCCGATACGCCGACCAGTCTGATGGAAGCCGGGGCCGTGCAACTGCTCTGGCTGGAAGAGCAGATGGCGCGCGGCGGTTTGCCTGCGCATGCCACCCAGTTCAACTCGATTGCCGAGGACCTGGTTCGGGCCTTTGCCGAGTTTCCCGGTACGAGTCCGTTCTACTTTTCGGCGATGTCCGGTTCCATCGAAGACCGGGGCACCACCGATTTTCTGCGGCGCATGGCGGCACACGTCGGCATCGATGCGAGGCATATTGATATCGAAGACATCGGGCTCGGCGCTGACGGACGTTTTGTCGATCTGGACGGGCGCTGGATCGAGCGCTTGTTCAAGCTGCATGCGTGGGAGCACATCTTTCACGAGGAATTCGGCCAGCACGTGTCGGCCAGTGGTACCCAATTCGTCGAACCCGCATGGAAGGCGATTCTCAGCAACAAGGGGATTCTGCCGTTGTTGTGGCAGTTCAACGAAGGCCATCCGAACCTGCTGCCTGCGCACGTCGACCAGGAGCCGAACAAAGCGGTCCCCAAAGGCTGGGTACGCAAACCCTACTTTTCCCGTGAGGGCGCCAACATTGAAATGCGCACGCCCGGCGATCAGGTGATCTCGGTCGATGGGCCCTACACGGATGCGCCCTACATTCTGCAGGCTTACTCGCCGCTTCCGCGATTCGGCGACAGCTACACGCTGATCGGCTCCTGGGTCATCGGCGATCTTGCGTCCGGGATCGGTATTCGTGAAGACGACAGCCTGATCACCAAGGACACCAGCCGCTTCCTGCCACACGTCGTCATCGACTGAACCCTGCCTGTCGTCACCCGGTGTTACTGGCTTCGAGCACGTAACACTCTTGTTGTTACCACGCGTTCATATACCCGCCCTCAAGCAGCGATAATAAGTGGTTTTGTTAGCGTGCTGTCTGACAATCAAACAGGCGGTGTCGCTGTTTTTAATTCTGGTAATAACGCGGGGGCACGACGTTTCAGATCTGTACCTTATATAAGTTGTGATCTGCTCTTTATCGCCTGTTGGCATTCACGTTGCATTACTGTGGGCTATTCCGGGTGCCTGCTTCATTGGTGTTTAACAGCGCGTTGTCGACTCTTCTTGTTCTGTGAAGTTTCCTACAGACCTATACCCGATAGATAACCTGTTCGCGGTAGGAATACGTGGGCAATTTGGTTTGCCTGTTAAACAAACGGTTATTGGCCGAACGTCAATAACCGTGTCGCCCTTACAACCTGCCGTTTACACGGAACTATTCCCGGCCTGGACGCCAGACACGCGTCCCGACGTGGCCATGCAAGGAGAGCCCACATGCTCATGAAACTTCGGCTGGGCGGCGCGCTGATGCTGCTGTTCGCGATCGACACCTGCCAGGCAGTCGATGCCACGTTGCTCGGGAGTCGTTTGACCCCGCTGGGAGGCGAGATGGCAGGTAATGCCACGGGGACCATTCCGCCCTGGACGGGCGGAATCACCCGACCGCCGTCCGGATACAAGGGGGCGGGCACTCGGCATGTCGACCCGTATACCGCTGACAAACCCCTGTTCACCATCACCCACGCCAATATGCAGCACTATCGCACGCGTCTGACGCCAGGGCAGGTGGCGATGTTCGAAGCCTACCCTGACAGCTACCGGATGCCGGTATACCCCACGCGACGTTCCGGATCGGCGCCGCAATGGGTCTACGACAACACCCGCCGCAATGCGCAGAAAGCCCGATTGATCGGCGGCGGCAACGGTTTTGTCGATGCCTACGGCGGCATTCCATTTCCGCTTCCGGAAAAGGGCATTCAGGCCGTGTGGAACCATATTGCCCGGTATCGCGGCCATTATGCGGTGCGACGTACTTCGGAAGTTGCCATACAGCGCGACGGCAGTTTCAAGCTGAACACGTCGCGTCAGGAAGTGCTGTTTCGCTTCTATGACCCTGCGGGCAGCTTTGCCAGTCTGGATAACGTGCTGTTTTATTACCTGTCGTTTACCCAGTGCCCGACGCGCATGGCCGGTTCTGCCGTGCTGGTCCATGAAACACTGGACCAGATCCAGGAGCCGCGGCAAGCGTGGACCTACAGTGCTCGGCAACGCCGGGTACGCCGCGCGCCGAGTCTGGCTTACGACATGCCGATCCCGGCCTCTGAAGGCTTGCGCACGGCCGACGACACCGACATGTTCAATGGCTCGCCGGATCGTTACGACTGGACGTTACTGGGCAAACGCGAGATTTATATTCCCTACAACAACTACCGGATTTCCAGCCCCGACATTACCTATCGGCAATTATTGCAGGTGGGTCATCTCAACCCGGCCTATACGCGCCATGAACTACATCGTGTATGGGTGGTGGAGGGCACGCTCAAACCGACCGCGCGTCATGTCTATTCAAGACGCACGCTGTACCTGGACGAGGACAGTTGGCAGGCTGCAATCGTCGATCAGTACGATGCCCGGGGGCAGTTGTGGCGCGTCTCCATGGCGTACCTGAAAAACTATTACGAACTGCCGACGACCTGGTCCGCACTGGACGTTTTCCATGACTTGCAGGCGCGGCGTTATCACGTACAGAACCTCGACAATCAAGAGCCTGGCACCAGTGACTTCTCTCAGCCGGTACCCCGCGTGAACGCCTTCAAACCAGCGGCCTTGCGGCGCAGGAGCATTCGCTGACCGGCGTCTGGTCAATCTGTCCGATCAACCGTCGTTATGTTTCATCAATCACATTCAGCACGCTTAACAAAAGATAACGACATGTCGATTGTCAGGCATTTGCAAAGCTGCCTAGGATGGCTGAGCTTCCAGACAGGTAACGCCATAGCGCTGTGGGCGTCGGCATCGATATGAGTTGTCCGGCACCCGCACCCGATAACAGCCACCTGATAATAATAAGAGCGGAAAAGTCCATGCGTGAGTCTTTCCATCGTCGCACCCGGTTATGCGCGGGCATGTCCCTGGCTGTCGTTGCGTCATCCCTGTTTGCGCTGCCAGCCATGGCCGGTTCCGAGGCGCTAGCCGCTGCCGCCGCTGCCGACACGTCTGTTTATGCCATCGAGTCGGCCAAAGCCTCTCGCACGTTATTACTGGACGTCGCCCATGCGGGGGCGCGGCTGGTCGTGGTGGGTGACCATGGGCATATTCTGCTTTCCGATGATCAGGGCAACACCTGGAGTCAGGCCCGCGTGCCTACCCGGCAGTTGTTGACGGCCGTGTTTTTTGTGGATGAACAGCACGGTTGGGCGGTCGGTCACGACGCGCAGGTACTGGCCAGCAGCGATGGCGGCAAGACCTGGAACAAGCAGTTCGAGGACTTGAAGCGCGAGGCTCCGCTGCTGGATGTCTGGTTCAAGGACCTCGACAACGGCTTGGCCATCGGCGCCTACGGCCTGCTGCTGAGCACTGCCGATGGCGGGCAGCACTGGGAAGATGTCAGCGACAGGCTGGACAACGAAGACCAATACCACCTGAACGGCATCGCTCAGGTCAAGGACGCCGGCCTGTTCATTGTCGGCGAAGCGGGCAGCATGTTTCGCTCCCGCGACGAGGGGCAGACCTGGGAGAAAGTCGACGGCCCGTATCAAGGCTCGTTATTCGGCGTGATCGGCACGGCTCAGCCGTCCACGTTGCTGGCCTATGGTCTGCGCGGCAATCTGTTTCGCTCCAGCGATTTTGGTGACAGCTGGCAGCCGATCGAACTGAAGGGCGCGCGCGGGCCGCTCGAGTTCGGTCTGGCCAGCGCCACGCTGCTGGCCGATGGCTCGCTGGTGCTGGTCGGCAATGGCGGCAGTGTCATGCGCAGCACCGATGACGGGGAAACATTCGCGGTCTTCAATCGACCTGATCGCATCTCGCTGGCCGGGGTTACCGGCAACCCTCAGGGCAATCTGATTCTGGTCGGGCAGGGCGGTGTTCGCCTCACCTCGCCGACGGGCGCCGATACGACCCAACAATAAGACCTTTCAGGGCGGGGATATTCAGGCATGAGCACGCACCAGCACGCGCAAGATCCGGATGAAAAGGCAACCTTCCTCGAACGCCTGATTTTCAACCATCGCCCGGCAGTCATCATCCTCTGCCTGCTGGCCAGCCTCTTTCTGTTCTGGCAGGCCACGCATGTGAGGCCTTCCACCAGTTTCGAGAAGATGATCCCGCTGTCTCATCCGTTCATTCAGAACATGATGGAACACCGCAACGATCTGGCTAATCTGGGTAACACCGTTCGTATCTCGGTGGAGGCCAAGGACGGCGACATCTTCTCCAGACAGTACATGGAGACGCTGCGTCAGATCAGCGACGAGGTGTTCTATATTCCCGGCGTCGACCGGTCTGGCCTGAAATCGCTGTGGAGCCCGAGCGTACGCTGGACCGAAGTGACGGAGGAGGGCTTTGCCGGAGGCGAAGTGATTCCGCAGAGTTACAACGGTTCGGAGGAGAGTCTGGATCTGTTGCGCAACAACGTGCTCAAGTCCGGACAGGTAGGGCGGTTGGTGGCCAACGATTTCAAATCCAGCATCATTGATGTGCCGTTGCAGGAGTCCTACCCGGACCCGGCAGATCAGGGCAAGTTGCTGGCGCTGGACTATCAGCAGTTCTCGCACCAGCTTGAAGAGAAGGTCCGCGACAAGTACGAAGCACAGAACCCCAACATCAAGATTCATATCGTCGGTTTCGCCAAGAAGGTCGGTGATCTGATCGACGGTCTGTTCATGGTGGTGATGTTCTTCGGCATCGCCTTTCTGATCACGCTGGTGCTGCTGATCTGGTTCACCCGGTGTATCCGTAGCACGGTGGCGGTACTGAGCACCACGCTGATTGCTGTGATCTGGCAATTGGGGCTGATGCACGTTGTAGGGTTCGGTATTGACCCGTACTCAATGCTGGTGCCGTTTCTGATCTTCGCCATCGGTATCTCTCACGGCGTACAGAAGATCAACGGTATTGCCCTGCAATCCAGCGAGGCCGACAACGCCCTGACCGCTGCAAGGCGGACGTTTCGTCAGCTGTTTCTGCCCGGCATGATCGCTATTCTCGCCGATGCGGTGGGCTTTATCACGCTGCTGATTATCGACATCGGGGTGATCCGCGAGCTGGCCATCGGCGCGTCCATTGGTGTGGCAGTGATCGTGTTCACCAACCTTATCCTGCTGCCGGTGGCGATTTCCTACGTGGGCATCAGCAAGCGGGCGATCAATCGCAGCAAGCAGGATGCGGTCTCCGAGCATCCGTTCTGGCGCTTGCTGTCCAACTTTGCCAGCCCAAAGGTTGCACCTGTCTCGATTGTGCTGGCGCTTCTGGCCTTCGGTGGCGGCCTCTGGTACAGCCAGAACCTCAAGATCGGCGACCTGGACCAGGGCGCGCCGGAGCTGCGTCCCGATTCACGCTACAACAAGGACAACGCGTTCATTATCAGTCATTACTCCACCAGTTCGGACGTGCTGGTGGTCATGGTCAAGACGCCACCAGAAGGTTGCTCGGCCTATCCGACAATGTCAGCGATCAACGAGCTGGCCTGGAAGATGGAGAACACCCAGGGCGTGCAGTCGGCCATTTCGCTGGTGACGGTGTCCAGACAGATGATCAAGGGCATGAACGAGGGCAACCTGAAATGGGAGAGTCTGTCGCGTAACAAAGACGTGCTGAACAACTCCATCGCCCGCGCCGACGGCCTGTACAACAACACCTGTTCGCTGGCGCCCCTGCTGGTGTTCCTCAACGACCATAAGGCCGAGACCCTGGACCGTGCGGTGCATGCAGTGCAGGACTTCGCTAAACAGAACAACACGCCGGACCTGCAATTTCTACTGGCCGCCGGCAATGCCGGTATCGAGGCCGCGACCAACGAAGTGATCAAGCAGTCCGAGCTGGTGATTCTGGTGCTGGTCTACCTCTGCGTGGCCGCGATGTGCATGATCACCTTCCGCTCATGGGCCGCTACGCTGTGCATCGTCCTGCCACTGGTGCTGACCTCGGTACTGGGCAACGCCCTGATGGCCTTCATGGGCATCGGCGTCAAGGTCGCGACCTTGCCGGTGGTGGCGCTGGGCGTTGGCATCGGCGTCGATTACGGCATCTACATTTACAGCCGTCTCGAGAGTTTCCTGCGCGCCGGACTGCCATTGCAGGAAGCCTATTACGAAACCCTCAAATCCACCGGCAAGGCCGTGCTGTTCACCGGCCTGTGTCTGGCCATCGGTGTGTGCACCTGGATCTTCTCGGCGATCAAGTTCCAGGCCGACATGGGCCTGATGCTGACCTTCATGCTGCTGTGGAACATGTTCGGCGCACTGTGGCTGCTGCCCGCGCTGGCGCGGTTTTTGATCAAGCCGGAGAAGATGGCGGGGAAGGTGGGGAACTCGTTGTTTTCGCATTGAGGGTGTGGCGACCTGTAACTCGGTGTCCTTTTAACTACTGTGCCAATGTGGCGCTGGAACGATCATTAAAAAACATCCAGCATCGTAATGCTCTCGTTATCGAGGGTTCACGCGAGTAGGGCGATCACCCATGCAGTCAGGGAGATTGGGGCCGATAGGGATCAGCCCTGAATAAACGAAACCCGAGCCTTCTCCCCAGTCCATTCCCCATGCCCCGGCTTCACGATCGTAAATCTTGGTCTCTGAAATAAGTTTTCCATTTCGATGATCGTACAGCTTGTAAAAACCGGGGCTACCCCACCCAGGAAACCATTTTGGCGATCCAACTCCGTTAAGGTCCGGTTGTGGGTGGAATATGTTTGGCAGCACCCAAAAGGGCTTGAAAGCTTCCAATCGATAGCACCCGCCAGGACTGATTAGTGGAGCTCCTGATCTTTTGGCTAGCGCTCTTTCCCACCATTCCGATGCGGTCCAGAGACCGCCTGCGATAATAATATAAGCTAGGAAAAAAATTGCGCGCAGCCTCGTCGGTGTCATGGCTGCTGCTCCGAAATGCCTGGCTGATCACCAATACAATCAGGTGCGTTGGGGCCAACGGGGATCATCCCTACAAAAACGGTTTTGGACCCGGCTCCCCATGTTATTTCTCCGCCAGCTATCTCCAGATCATAAATATCAGTTTCGGAAATTAATTGGCCGCTGCGATGGTCATAAAGTTGAAAAAAAGCAGGATATCCCCACCACGGAAACCATTTTGGCGCACTGATGCCGTTAGGGTCCGGTTCGGGGTGAAATATATCCGGCAAAATCCAAAAAGGTTTAAGCGCTTCCACTCTATAACACCCGTTCGGGCTAATGACGGGGTCTCCCAGATTTTCAGCCAAGCCTTTTTCCCATCTGCTAGAGGCAGTCCAGAGGCTGCCAATACCAATGCATGTTAATAATAAGAAATGCCTTTTGGAATGTTTCATGTTTTCGGCTCTACAGCTACTGGCTGGTCGCCTATGCATTCAGGAAAGTTTGGGCCGATATAAATTATTCCTGCTGTCACTTTCGGTATTGATGGATAGCCCCAATTTAATGACCCGCTTGTGTACTGAAGGTCATAGATTTTGCTTTCGCCGATCAATGCGCCGGTATGATTATTATATAAGCGATAAAAACCAGGGTACCCCCACAACGGAAACCACTTGGGCTCGATATCCTCATTAGGATCGGACTCTCGATGAAATATACCGGGCAGTACCCAGTATGGTTTAAATCGTTCAACACGATAGCAACCATTTGGACTGACCGTGTCTGCGCCCAGTTTTGTAGCCAGCGCTTTTTCCCACCATTCCGATGCGGTCCAGAGACTGCCCGCTAGGGTGGCGTACGTTAGAAAAAAGGCTATTCGGCGCGATGAGGTTTTCAAGCCAACCCCTTAAGTTCGATAGTCTGGTTGACTGGCTTCCATAATATATCTGAATAGATTAGAAAGTCGCCTCCGTTACCTGTTTTTTCTCTATATCCACGGAAGTGCATGTTTGTAATTGCGGAAAAAGGCCCGTCCTTCAAGCGTATTACGAGATGCCCTTGTGGTGTTAGAGTAATAATGGATTCTGCCTTAGTCAGTACTCGGTCTTCTGTCCAAGTGCCTAAGTATTGCAGTCCATTAAAGTCATAGTGGTCTCGAATGTAAAAACCAATGTGTTCTATATTGAAATATATTTTTTGCTGTTGCGTGATAATGTTTTCTTTGGTTTTTGTTTTTCCTACTAATCCGACTTTTAATGTTGCTTTTCCTAAGGCACCATACATGTCATCCAATGCGTCCCATGTGTCTCCAAGTAATGAAAAATTAATTTGGGACATAGAATCCATTTCTCTTGCTGACATACCATAAAATCCCAGATTTATCTGATTATTTTGCTGCCAGCCAGCTTTTCTTAATCGTGTTTCCAACTGCTCCAAGGCGTTAGGTGTACTTAGCCTCGACTCAGCCACCTCAACAGCCTGCCTGCATCGATCAAACTGCATTGCCCATTCCATCTTCACGATGCTTTCATCGCACTGCGCGGGAGACAGGCTCATTGGGTCAGGCTGTGTTTCCTGCTCCTTCCACTCCTCCGGCATCTCCCACGCTGGACTGTCAAACCATCTTTGCATCAGCGCCGCTGCCGTATTCCACCCCATGTTGCGCATGGCTCCGGGGATGCGGGAGAGGGCCAGGCTTTGGATGATGACTTCTTTGGCCGGGGTGTCTGTCGGGGCGTAGGTGTGTGAGGCGCCTTGGGGCAAGGCGAAGTAGGTGTCGGGGCCCAAGGCGTTGGTACGCTGGAAATCGTTCAGAGACATCGGGGTTACTCCATGACCGGCCAGGGTGCGGTGGTTGCGAGTTGTACAGCGGTGACCGCATGACTTGTATGGCTGCGGCTGTAGCCCTGCAGGTCAAGCGCGCCAACGGCAGTGCAGCGTTGGTCTTGCATGACCACATAGCCCAGATGGCCAAGGCTGGAACGCTGTTGGTTGAACAGACGAAATCGTTCGTCGCATGCCATTGAGTTCCGCTGGCTCGGCAACGAATCAACGGCCTGCACACCGCCATCCAACGCACCTTCGCTGGCCAGCTCCTGATGATGACCGGCCGAAGTATCAGGCGCAGACTCCACTGCATCGGAGCGCCTCCCGACCCGAAAGAAACTTTGTTGCCTGGATATCAACCGGGCCCCGCAACTGGTCAGGTCGCCTTCCAGGGCGATGATGTTCCCGTCGATATGGAAGTTGTTTTCTTCGCCGAGAATTTTGCTGGCGCCATGCAGCGGACAGATGACGTCACAGCCCCTGTGCGCTATGGCGAAACCATTGATGCGCGTTGTTTGATTGCCGTTGATGACAGACCCTCCGTGGTCTGTGGTATCGCCTTGAACGATGGCCAGAAGTTTCATGCAATGCTCCCTGCACACTTTTTATCAGCTGCACTAATTCCTGACGTCCGACAGATTTAATCGACGTATATGAACAAGCGCAGTGTTTTGATTAATGTGCAGGGAGAGATATCATTACTTTATATGTTCGCAAATAGCAGACTTGCTATCTGGAGTGATTAAGGACTGAGCTTACGCTGGGCTAGTAAAGATCTTACGAATGAACTGGATATTTCCCACGGAAATAGAACGTTCAGCGGCGGGTACCAGTAATCGTCAGGGTTCGCCATGCCTGATTAATAAACACGACGAATAGACAGGCGCAGGAAGTTATCGATTCGGTCGAGCCTGTCGATCAACCGCCCCCGAGTACCACACTCAGCGCATTACGCGCATCGTCCAGTTGCACCAGCGAAGCGTGGCGTGCGCCCAGTGCGTCGCGGTTCTGGATGGCGGTGAGGATCGCCTTGTGGCGTGGCATGGCCAGTTCGTGCAGGTTAGGGCGTTTGTTGGAGTATTTGAGCGCTTCGCGCAACGCCAGTGACAGCATGTTGCACAAGTGCGCCAGCAGATCGTTGTGGGTGGCGTCGGCGATGCGGCTGTGGAAGTCGAGGTCCGGTTGCAGCAGGTCTTCCGGCGTCGGTGCGGCTTCCATGCGCAGGTAGGCTTCATGGATCGACTCGATCTCTGCGTCGGTGGCATGCTGCGCGGCCAGTGCTGCAACTGCCGGTTCGATGACCGCGCGTACGCTGGTCAGCAGATTGAAGAAATCATTCTGCGGCGAGCTTTGCATGACCCAGTGCAGCACGTCCGGGTCCAGCAGATGCCATTCGCGGCGTGCCTTGACCACCGTGCCGACACGCGGACGCGAATAAACCAGACCCTTGGCCACCAGAACCCGCGTGGCTTCACGCAGGACCGGGCGGCTGACAGCGTACTCTTCGCAGAGCAGCGCTTCGGCAGGCAGCTTTTCGTCAGGCTTGAAACGGCCGGACACGATTTGCATGCCCAGTTCCTGGACGATACGGGCGTGCATGCTTTTTCGGTCGGAAGGCTTTCGATAATCCATGGGAACGCTGGTCGGTCCTGGCGGTAATTGCTGGGCATCATACCATTGCGTAACACTTGCGGCGGCTGCCTGCGTCAGGCAAACCGCCGCTTTTGTCAGTGCGAGTGGCGGGGCACTTCGGAACCTCTGCAGCCGACCAGGAAGTCGAAATCACAGCCCTGATCCGCCTGCATCACCCGGTCTACGTACAGCTGGCGATAGCCTCCCAGCAGCAATTGAGGCGGAGCCTGCCAGTCGGCGAGGCGTGCCGCCAGTTCGGCTTCCGGGATGTCCAGATGCAGGCGCCCGCCAGCGCAGTCGAGTTCGATCCAGTCGCCTTCCTTGACCACCGCCAGCGGGCCGCCGGCTGCGGCTTCCGGCGCCACATGCAGAACCACTGTGCCGTACGCCGTGCCGCTCATGCGCGCATCGGAAATGCGCACCATGTCAGTCACGCCCTGCGCCAGCAGCTTGGCTGGCAAGCCCATGTTGCCGACCTCGGCCATGCCCGGATAGCCCTTGGGGCCGCAGTTCTTCAGCACCATGACCGAGTTGGCATCGATGTCCAGATCCGGATCGTTGATTCTCGATTTGTACATCTCGAAATTCTCGAACACTACTGCGCGGCCACGGTGCTGCATCAGTGCCGGTGTCGCGGCCGAAGGCTTGAGCACGGCACCCAGCGGCGCGAGGTTGCCGCGCAGCACGCAAATCCCGCCGTCGGCGCGGATCGGGTTATCCAGCGCACGGATCACCTGATCTTCGCCATAGATCGGCGAGTTGCAGGTGTTTTCGCCAATGCTCTTGCCATTGACGGTCAAGGCATCCGGGTTGGGCAGCAGCCTGGCTTCGTTCATGCGGCGCAGCACGGCGGGCAGGCCGCCGGCGTAATAGAACTCTTCCATCAGGAAGCGCCCCGACGGTTGCAGGTCGACAATCGTCGGCATGCCACGGCCCATGCGTGACCAGTCATCCAGGTCCAGATCGACGCCGATGCGTCCGGCGATGGCTTTCAAGTGGATGACGGCGTTGGTCGAGCCACCGATGGCCGCGTTGACCCGGATGGCGTTTTCGAATGCAGCCTTGGTGAGAATCTTCGACAGGCGCAGGTCTTCGCGGACCATGTCGACGGCACGCATGCCGGACATGTGCGCCAGCACGTAACGCCGCGAATCCACCGCCGGAATGGCCGCGTTGTGCGGCAGCGAAGTGCCCAGCGCTTCGGCCATGCAGGCCATGGTCGACGCCGTGCCCATGGTGTTGCAGGTGCCTGCCGAGCGCGACATGCCGGCTTCGGCGGAGAGGAATTCATCGAGGCTGATGGTCCCGGCTTTGTAGGACTCGTGCATCTGCCAGACGATGGTTCCGGCGCCGATGTCCTTGCCTTCATGCTTGCCGTTGAGCATCGGTCCGCCGGTGACGACGATGGCGGGGATGTCGCAACTGGCAGCCCCCATCAACAGGGCAGGGGTGGTCTTGTCACAGCCGGTCAACAGCACGACCCCGTCGATGGGGTTGCCGCGAATCGCTTCTTCAACGTCCATGCTCGCCAGGTTACGGGTGAACATTGCGGTAGGGCGCAGGTTGGATTCGCCGTTGGAAAACACCGGAAACTCCACCGGCCAGCCGCCTGCTTCGATCACGCCACGTTTGACATGCTCGGCGATCTGCCGGAAATGCGCGTTGCAGGGGGTCAACTCCGACCAGGTATTGCAGATGCCGATGATCGGCTTGCCCTGAAACTGGTGGTCGGCAATGCCCTGATTCTTCATCCAGCTGCGGTACATGAAGCCATTCTTGTCGGCGGTGCCAAACCACTGGGCAGAACGGAGGGTCGGTTTTTTATCGGAGTCAGACATGATCGGCTCTCTTATTGTAAGACTTAATGGCGATACTGCTGGCTAAGGTAAGCCTAAAAAACGCGTATTGGAAGAGTTGTCAGTTTAAATAGTATTACTATATAGTCAGTCGCAGACGAGGGATCATCCTGGCGCATGTGCAGTGTTATTCAGCCCCCAGGCACAGAGGCGATCCCCGCAGGTTCCATAACAAAAACAATGGGAGACCGCCTACATGAGCCAGGAACTGCGGCTTATACGCCGCATCACGCTGAAACTGATTCCTTTCCTTATCCTGCTGTACCTGATCGCTTATGTAGACCGCTCTGCCGTGGGCTTTGCCAAGCTGCATATGGGCGCGGACATCGGTATTGGCGACGCCGCCTACGGGCTGGGTGCCGGACTGTTCTTCATCGGTTACTTCCTGCTGGAGATACCCAGCAACCTGATGCTTGAGCGTTTCGGCGCACGCCGCTGGTTCGCGCGGATCATGATCACCTGGGGCGCGATCACCATCGGCATGGCCTTCGTCCAGGGGCCGCACAGCTTCTACGTGATGCGGTTTCTGCTGGGCGCTGCCGAGGCGGGCTTCTTCCCCGGTGTGCTGTACTACATCACCCAGTGGTTTCCGGTGCGCCATCGCGGCAAGATCCTTGGCCTTTTCATCCTCTCGCAACCCATCGCCATGATGATCACCGGGCCCGTTTCCGGCGGTTTGCTGGGCATGGACGGCATACTCGGCCTGCATGGCTGGCAGTGGCTGTTCATCGTCATCGGCACGCCGGCGATTCTGCTGACCTGGCCGGTGCTGCGCTGGTTGCCGGATGGTCCGCAGCAGGTCAACTGGATGGACCAGGCCGAGAAGGACTGGCTGACCGGTGAGCTGAAAAAGGATCTTGAAGAGTATGGCCAGACCCGCCACGGCAATCCGTTGCATGCCTTGAAAGACAAACGCGTGCTGTTGCTGGCGCTGTTCTACCTGCCGGTGACCTTGAGCATCTACGGTCTGGGCCTGTGGCTGCCGACGCTGATCAAACAGTTCGGTGGCAGTGACCTGACCACCGGCTTCGTGTCGTCGGTGCCGTACATTTTCGGCATCATCGGCCTGCTGATCGTGCCGCGCAGTTCCGATCGCCTCAACGACCGTTACGGACATCTGGCCGTGCTGTATGTGCTGGGCGCCATCGGCCTGTTCTGCAGCGCCTGGCTGACCATGCCGGTGGCGCAGCTGGCTGCATTGTGCGTCGTGGCGTTCGCGCTGTTTTCCTGCACGGCGGTGTTCTGGACCTTGCCGGGACGGTTCTTCGCCGGTGCCAGTGCCGCAGCCGGCATCGCGCTGATCAATTCGGTCGGCAACCTGGGCGGTTACATCGGTCCGTTCGTGATCGGTGCGTTGAAGGAAATCACCGGCAGCCTGGCATCGGGCCTGTATTTCCTGTCGGGCGTGATGGTCTTCGGGCTGCTGCTGACCGGCATCGTTTATCACGTGCTGGAGCGCAAGCATGTGCTGCCAGTGTCTGACTTCGCGGCGAGTGCCAAGGCGAGATAGGTTTTCAGCGGCCCATTATCTGGAAGGAGAATTTCATGCGGTTAGTACAGTTTGAATTGAGCGACGGTCAGCGCCGGGTCGGTCTGGTCGACGGTGATCAGGTGCGTGAGGTCCAGGGTGTCGAGAGTGTTCGCGAGCTGGCGCTGGCGGCGATCGAGGCGGGTTCTGCTCTGGCGCATCAGGTCGAGCAGCGTGGCGTTGGCGAGACGCATGACTATTCGCAGTTGCTTGAGGAATTGCGGATCCTGCCGCCGCTCGACCATCCCGATCCGGCGCACCTGCTGGTCAGTGGCACCGGGCTGACCCATCTGGGCAGTGCGTCGGCACGCGACAAGATGCACCAGCAGTCCGGCGACGAAGCCTCGATGACCGACACCATGCGTATCTTCAAATGGGGCGTCGAAGGCGGCAAGCCGGCGGCGGGGCAGGCCGGTGTTCAGCCCGAGTGGTTCTACAAGGGTGACGGCAGCATTGTCGTGCGCCCCGGACATTCGTTTTCGCTGCCGCCCTTTGCCGAAGATGGCGGGGAAGAGCCCGAGCTGAGCGGCCTGTACGTGATCGGTCATGACCGCAAGCCTTATCGCCTGGGCTTCGCCATCGGTAACGAATACTCCGATCACGTCATGGAGCGTCGCAACTACCTGTATCTGGCGCATTCGAAACTGCGCGCCTGTTCGTTCGGGCCGGAGTTGCGCGTGGGCGACTTGCCGCAAAGCCTGTCGGGCACCAGCCGGGTCTGGCGCGACGGCAAGGTGCTGTGGGAGAAAGAGTTCCTCAGTGGCGAAGCGAACATGTGCCACAGCCTGGAAAACCTCGAATACCACCACTTCAAGTACGCGCAATTCCTCAGGCCCGGTGACGTGCATGTGCATTTCTTCGGCACCGCGACCCTGTCGTTTGCCGATGGCGTGCGCACACAGCCGGGCGATCGTTTCGAGATCAGTCAGGCCGAGTTCGGTAAGCCGCTGGTCAACGGCCTGGCACCGAGCGAACCGGTGTTTCAGCCGGGCGGCATCGGCAAGCTGTAAGCGCAGTCACTGTTTGATTGCTCACCGTGCCAGCGCTCGGCGCTGGTACGGCTCCAGCTGCGCTCCGACTGTATCTGCGCCTGCGTTTTGCCCTATCATTCGCGCTTTTGCTGGCCGGATGAATTTCATGACTACCACACCCACCACTCTGCTCGCCGCGCTCGAAGCCACCACCATGCTGGAAATCGACGGTCTGCACGCCTGGGACTTCTCTCTGGGCGAGGAGCTGAACGTCGAATGCATGGACGGCCGCGAGCGCAAGGTATGGCGCTTCACCAAGGCGCAAGTCGAGGCTGCGACCTTCGATGAGTCCCTGCAAAGCTGGGTGATCAATGACGGCAACGCCGATCACCGGATCATCTGCCTGGATGCCTTTACCCCCACCGATGAAGATGATTCTGCGCAGGATTGAGTAAATGCGGGCTGGCGCTGTCATAGACCCCGACAGTGCCGTAACAGGCATCAATAACTTCGATAACAAGGGATGCCCCCATGCCCCATAAATTCCTGCCGTGGCTGGCGATTGCCAGTGCCATGAGCGCATTTACCCTGCAGGCCCAAGCCATGCCCGATACTGAATTGCTGATAGGTTCCTACACGCAAGGCAAGAGTGAAGGGATCTATCGTTTTGCCTTCGACAGCAAAACCGGGATGATCGACGCCAAGCCGCTGCAAGTGGTCAAAGCCGAAAACCCGTCGTGGCTGACCGTCTCCAGAGACCAGCGCTATCTGTTCGCGGTCAATGAAAACGGCCCTGGACAAAAAGACGCGGTCGGTAAGGTCAGCAGCTTCGCGATCGACCCGAAAACCCGTCAGATCACGCCGATCAATCAGGTTCAAAGCCGCGGTGAAGAACCGACGCATTCGAGCCTGAGCTATGACGGTCGCTACCTGTTCGTGGCCAACTACGCCGTAAACCCTGACCCGGGCGGTGCGCTGACCGTGGTGCCGGTGGGCAAGGACGGCACGTTGAGCGAAGCCGTTCAGGTGCTGCCGCTGGGTCCTGGAAGCAAGGTCAACAGTGAGCGGCAGATGTCGTCGCATGTGCACCTGGCCGTGCCGACCCCGGATGACAAGTACGTGGTGACTGCCGACCTGGGCGCTGACAAGCTGTTCGTGTATCACTACGACGCAAGCCAGGCCAAGCCGTTGCAGCCAGCCAAGGTACCGTTCGTGCAGTTGCCGGGCGGTTCCGGACCCCGTCATACCCTCTTCAGTGGCGATGGCAAACATGCCTGGCTGGTACTGGAGATGACGGCTCAGGTGGCGGTGTTCGACTACCATGACGGCGCCTTCAAGCAGACCCAGCTGGTCGACATGAAGAACAAGGGCGTGGACGAGAAAAACGGTGGTGGCGCCTTGCACACTTCACCGGATGGCAAGTTTCTGTACGTGACCAATCGGGGTGACGCGAATCAGGTTGTGGTGTTCCGCATCGATCAGGCCAGCGGCAAGCTTGAAGAAATTCAGCGTCGTTCCCTGGAAGGCAAGGAACCCCGCGAGTTCGCTTTCGATCCGACCGGCCAGTTCATGCTGTTCGCCAATCAGAAGAGCAACCAGATCGTGACCGTACGCCGTGATCCGCAGAGCGGGAAGATCGGTGAAACGGTACAGAAATTCGATGCAGACGCACCTTCTTACCTGCGTTTTCTGACTGACAAGTAAGCCGCCCCGGCTCCAGCCCTTACGATATAAGGGCTGGGGCCGTTATCATTCTTGATGATATGGGTTAGTGCTACAAAAGATTTCTGCTGAACCACCCTCGGGCGTAAGTTTGAGTCACGGCCATAACGGTCAGGACTTCAAACCAGCGTACAGACAGACAAGAGGGGTGACCGACATGAATTTCAATCTTTTCTCCATCATCGCTGCATCTGCTATCTCGGCAAGCGTCGCTCTCCCGGCCAGCGCCAGTGTCGAAATGAACGACAAGAAAGCCCACGCCGCTCAGACCTACACTGCGACCTACACAACCAAATACCTGCAACAGAGCGCTAATTTCTACGCAGCGCTGGACCACAAATCCGCCCAGTGATTGATCAGCCGTCACGCTTTCGCGAGCATGTTCGCCCACACAGGTCCCTGCGACTTACTGCCCAATGCGTGGCAGACCATGCACGGAATGTCAGGCGAGCCTGTTCGCGAAAGCGCTGGTGGCGGCACATCCACGCCTGTAAACAAGGCTTCTGCCCAGCGGGCGTAGGAGCGAACTTGTTCGCGAAGGCGGTACTTCGGGCGCTACATTTTCTCTGAATTTAACGTCCCTTTCGCGAACAAGCGAAGCGTCGCCCGGTCCACTCCTACGCCCTCCCGGGCAGAATCAAAAGCTGAAGACTGCCAGGCGAGCCTGTTCGCGAAAGCGCTGGTGGCACAACATTCAAGAGCGGACGCAGAGCGTCCAGAACGGCATTCCCGCGCGGAGCGTGAGGAACGACAACCAACTGCCGTGCCTCACGTTCCGCGTCACAGGTCTCTCAGTGCCCCACCTCGATGGTGCTCAATCCATTGCCCTGACGACGCACCTTGATCTGCACCGGGATTCGTTCGTGCATTTCCTGCACGTGGGAAATCACGCCGACCTTGCGACCCTGTGCCTGCAAGCCGTCGAGGGCGTCCATCGCCAGTTGCAGCGACTCCGGATCGAGGCTGCCGAAGCCTTCGTCGATGAACAGTGACTCGATGCGCAAGGTGCTGGATGCCATGGAGGCGAGGCCCAGCGCCAGTGCCAGCGAGACGAGGAAGGTTTCCCCGCCGGACAGCGAGTGAACCGAGCGCAGTTCGTCGCCCATTTCCGTGTCCATGACCAGCAGACCGAGCATGCTGCCGCCGCGTTTCAGGCGGTAACGGCGCACCAGTTGTCTGAGCTGCGCATTCGCGTGATGGACCAGCAGGTCGAGGTTGTAGGCCTGGGCGATTTTGCGAAACCTGTCGCCTTCTGCCGAGCCGATCAACGACGCCAGACGTGCCCAGCGCAGGTATTCGCTGTTGGCATCGGCGATGCGCGCCTGCAGTTCGCTGTTGGCGTTGCGGCGACGCTGATCTTCACTGAGCTCGGCACGCAAGTCGGCGCAGTGCTGCTCGCTGAGCGCCGACTGCTCATGGGCCTGTTGCAGCGCTGCTTCCAGTTGCGCACTGTCGGTCAGATCACTGTGTTGCGCCTGATGCTGTTGCAGGCGCTGATCGCGTTCCTGCAGCAATACTTTTGCCTGTTCCAGCGCCTTGTCGGTGCTACTCAATTGCACACGCAGTTGCTCGACATGCGCATCGTCGTAGGTCAGCAACGTATCCAGCGCGCTGTCGTCGAGCTGCGGATGCTGAGCGCGCCATTCGCTGATCTGCACGTCAAGTTCAGCCAGTTCCTGTTGCAGGGCCTGCTGCTGTTGCTGTCCGGACTTGAGTTCGGCAGCCAGTTGAATCAGCTGATTGTGGATGTCCTGCAGCGCCTGCGCCGCCAGACTTTCCGCCTGTCTGGCCTGCTCGATGGTCTGCTCCAGCGCCTGCTGCCACTGCTCTGCGCTGGCGTGGTCGCCCAGCAGACCGGCAAGCGTCTGCTGACTGTTCTGCCGTTGCTCGCCGAGCCGGGTGACTTCCTGCGCCAGTTCGGTCTGGCGGTGCACGCGAGTCTGCTGCTCGACCTGCTGCTTCTCGATCTTCTGCTGGCGCTCGGTTTGCTCCTGCTGCTCTTCGTGTTGCTGCTCCAGTTGATCGAGACGCTGGGTCACCTGCTGTTCGAGCTGCAGCACGGTCGCCGATGCATCACTGCGCAGCCCTTCAAGCACCTGCGGCGATACCAGCGGCGTGAATGCCGTCAGTTCCTCTTCCAGTCGCTGCCCATCGGCTTCCAGTTGCTTGAGCTGCTCGGCAACATGGCCCGCAGCGGTCTGGCTGGCTTCGGTCGCCGCTTGGAGCTGCTGCTGCAGGCGCGCAGCGTCTTTTTGCAGGGTCAGCAAGGCTTGCTGACGTTGCTCGTCACGGCTGATGACTTCGCTCAGTTGACTCAATTGCTGGCTCAACCAGCCGTCGCGCTTGTCGGCGTCGCGGTCGAGCAATTGGGCGGCGAGGGGATGTGACTCCAGGTCCGGTGCCAAAGCCTGATGGCGCGCGGTGAGCTGCTCATGCTGGCGCAGCAGCTCTTTCTGCCGGGCGATCACGCCGCCGACCTGTTCACGTAATTGATTGCGTTGCTCGGTCAGCAGGTCCACGGCTTTCTGCGCGCTGGCCTGCTCGTTGTCGTCGTGTTGCGTGAGGCTTTCGAGCAGCGCCTCCGGTTGATGCCAGGGGTGTTCGATGCTGCCGCAGACCGGGCAGGGCTGGTCGTCCTGCAACTGCACGCGCAACTCCTCGACACTGGCGCTGCGGGCCAGGCGTTGGCGCTCCAGCAGTTGCCGGGTGACGGTCAGGGTCTGTTCGGCGACGGTCAGTTCATCACGAACGCGAAGGCCTTCGCTGTTGAGCTGTTCGCGTTGCTGCTGGGCGCTCTGCTGTTGCTGGGTGAGGTCGGCAAACTGGCGGTCGACGTCCTGCTGACTGGCCCACAGACGGGCCAGTTCCTCGAAGGCACGCTGCTGTTTGCGGTTGTCCTGCAACAGGCTGCCGAGAATCTGCACCTGCTCGGTCACTGCCTCCACTTCGCAATCGGCTTCGCGGTACAGCAACTCCAGCGCGCTGCGTTGCTCGGTCAACTGCTGATCGGCATTGCTGGCACGTTGCTGCAGTGCAGGCAGCTCACTGTGGCCGTGCTTGAGACGATTGGCGATCAGCGTGAGGGATTTCAGGCGGTCACGCCACGCGTTCCAGGCCTGAGCCAGTGGCGCCAGTTCGCTGCTGTGCTGCAGTTGCCCGGCAATACGCTCAAGACGTTGCGCTACCTGCTGTTGCTGATCGAGCAGGGTTTGCAGGCTGGTCTGGCCCTGGATGCAGAGCTGCTCGCTTTGCTGGTGCAGGTCGGACGCCTTGGCCAGCTCCTGGGCCAAGTGATTCAGGGTGTTCTGTGCTTCGAAAGCCTGCAGCAACAGCGGTTTGGCGCTGCTGTGCGCTTGCTGGGCTTCCAGCAGACTGGTCTGCGCCTGAGTACGGCGGCTTTCCAGCTGTTGCTGCTGGTCGTGCAGCGAGGTCTGCTGTTTTTGATGCTGGCGAATCTGTTCAGCCAGCGGATCAAGCTGAGCATTCAACGTGACCCGACGCGCGAAGCGATGACGCTGCGGGCCCAGGCGTTCCAGCTGGCCGAGGGTCTGGCGTGCACCGCTGTGCTCGTCCCAGGCCTGTTGCGCACTGTTCAGGGCTTCCTGGGCAGCGAGCTGTTCGTCACGCAGACGGTTCAGCTCGGTCAGCCACTGCTGTTTGATTTCCAGTTGCCGTTGCTGTGTCTGATGAGCCTTGAGCTGCTGCTGCGCGTCGCTCAGGCGTTGTTCCAGTTCAGCCAGCAGATCCGGGGCCAGCGGGATGATGTTGCTGGCCTGCGCGGTCAGGGTTTTCAGGGCGTCTTCGGCTTCCTTGCTTTTGCTGTAGGCGCGCCGACCAAGCTGGCTGTAGATCGCGGTGTTGGTGAGCTTTTCCAGCAGTTCGCTGCGTTCCTTGTCATCCGCCTTGAGGAATGCGCTGAACTCACTCTGGGCGAGCATCACGGCACGGGTGAACTGTTCGAAGTTCAGGCCCAGGCGGTTTTCGATCAACTGCTCGAATTCGCGTTTGCTCTGGTTGCTGAGGATTTGCTCGCTGTCCAGATCGGTCAGGGTCTGGCGGCTGGCCTGCAGTTTTTTGCTGGCGTTGTCGCGCGCGCGATTGGTTTCCCAGCGCGCGCGATAACGCCGCTGATCGATGCCGATAAAGTCCACCTCGGCGTAACCGCTGCCCGTGCCACGGCGCAGCAGGGTACGCGGGTCGCTGGTGGTGATGTCGCCGTCGATGTCCGGGACCTTGGACTGGCCGATGTTGCTCAGCCGCGGAATCGCGCCGAACAGCGCCAGGCACAGAGCATCGAGCAGCGTGCTTTTGCCCGCGCCGGTAGGGCCGGTGATGGCAAACAGTCCGGCGCTGGCCAGCGGCTCGGCAGTGAAATCGATTTCAAAGGGGCCGGCCAGCGAGGCCAGGTTTTTCAGGCGAATGGCGAGGATTTTCATGGTTGCTCGCTCTCCTGCTGGACTTCACGCAGCAGCGTGGCGAAATCGGTCAGCGTCTGTTCGTCGACCTCGCTGCCGAAGTTGTCCTGCCAGGCACGGCTGAACAGTTCCTGAGGCGTGAGTTGGTCCAGTTCGATCAACGTGGCGTCACCCTCGCTGCCGTCCGCGCTGCCTTTGCCGGCGTATTCGGCACCGATGCGCACCAGCCGCACGGCCTTGCCCTGTAGGGCGTTTTCGATCTGGTTGCGCAGGTCCGGCTGGGGTTCGTCCAGACGCACACGCACTTCCAGCCACGGCTGGCGGTCCGGGTCGGCAAGCAGGTCGATGTCCGGCAGCGCCTTGAGCTGCACCAGCAGGTCGGCCAATGGCGCAGGCCCGAGGCGTTGCAGGTTGACGGCGCGAGGGATCAGCAACGGCTCGACACTGGTCAGCGTCTCGCCGTCGCAATTGATTTCCAGAATCTGGTGCTGATAGCTGATTTCCGAAAAGGACAGCGGGATCGGCGAGCCGCTGTAACGAATGCGATCTTCGCCGTTGACCCGCTGCGGTTTGTGCAGGTGGCCCAGCGCAACATAGGTGATGCTCGGCCCGAACAGGCTGGCCGGCAGGGCTTCGGCGTTGCCAATGATCAGGCTGCGCTCGGAGTCTTCCGAGACCGAGCCACCTGCCATGTGGGCGTGACTGATGGCGATCAATGCCTGACCGGGCTGGCGCTTGAGGTCAGCCGCCGCGATCAGTAGCTCATGCACCCGGCCGATGCCACGCAGGTAGTCATCGCCCAGGGTCGGGCCGGTGACTTCGGCGGGACGCAGAAAGGGCAGCGCCAGGCACCAGGCCTTGATGTCGCCATTGGCGTCTGGCAATGGCAACAGCAGGCGTTGGGCATCCAGCACACTGTCGTCCAGCCACATCACCCTGCCCAGCGCGTGGGTACGCAAGCGGCGCATCAGCGGGGCGGGAAGTTCGATACGCGAGCCGGAGTCGTGGTTGCCGGCGATCATCACGATGGTCAGCAAGGGTTGCTGTTCGTGGGCGTTGACGATGAAGTCGTACAGGCGCTCCTGCGCTTTGACCGGCGGGTTGACGGTGTCGAAGATGTCGCCCGCGATCAACAGTACATCCGGTTTACGGTCGGCCAGACGGGCCAGCAGCCAGGTCAGAAAGCAGGCGTGTTCGAAATCCCGCTCCTGGCCGTGCAGGTTCTGACCCAAGTGCCAGTCAGAGGTGTGAAACAGACGCATTGGTTTACCTTGTCGTATAGGGGTGTTGCCTGAGCTGCATCCTTATTTGGGATACAGCGGCGGCAACCCGGCATCACCTGCCGGGTCCTGAATATGTTCGGCGGCGGGCAGCTTGCGCACCGCGCGCCAGAGGTCCTCGCCCAGCCACAGCTTGCCGGTTTCGCTGTACAGCGCACCGTTGAGACCGTCCAGAGCATCAGACAGCGGCACGAAACGCGCGGCCATTTCGGCCAGGGTTTCCGGTTGCTGACGTGCCCAGGCGTCGAGCGCCTGACGGGTGCCCTGCGGGTCGTTGGCCAGGCAGGCGCGTTTGAGGTCATCGAGTACGGTACGCGGGCTGGGCCCGGTCTGCACGGCCCGGGCGATTGCCGGCTGTCCACGGGCGCGCCACCACAGGCCGAAACCGAGCAGGGTGGTGCAGACCAGCAGCAATGTGCTCATCTGCCACGGCCAGACTGGCGGGCCGATTACGGTCACGCCGTTTGTGTCGTTGTTCACCGGCGTGTCCACCGCCAGACCCGGGTTGACGCTGATCTGCAGGGTGCGCGCGGGCAGGCTGCTGTGCTCCAGATGATCTTCGCGGGTATTCCACCAGGTCACTTCAACCGCAGGCAGGTCGATTGCGCCGGCGCGGGTGGGCACCAGGGCTTCGCGTTCTTCGCGCGTGCCGATCAGGCCGCGTTCGCTGGGCAGGTTGCGCAGTTGTGGCTGATCCGGGTAACGCCGCAGGCCGGGTACTTCTGTGGGCGGCAAGGGTGGCAGCTGCGCGCCGGCCAGCCCTTCGGCCTTGAGCGTCAGGGTGCGGGTCAGCGAATCGCCGACCTGCGTAGTGCCGGGCTCCGGGCTCCAGTTTTCTTCCAGATTGATACTGCGTGCCGGCAACCAGGCGACATCGGCCGGGTAGTCGGCAGGCTTGGGTTTGACGGTCAACGGCACTTCGGCAGATTTGACCCGCACCGCTCGGCCCGGCTGCGGGCCGAACGGATTGGCGTCCTGGGCTTGCGAACCCTCGGCAGGTGTCTGCACCAGCGTGGCGCTGAACACTTGCGCCGGTATCTTCAGCACGCCGCTCTGCTGCGGATAGATCGCGTAGCGTGTCTCGATCACCCCGTGGCGCACGCCGTTGATCAGCTTTTCGTAGGTGCGCGAATCACCCAGTTTTTCGACCCGCGCGTCCGGCACTTGCAGCGGGCTCAGGCTGCTGTCGTCGAACAGTGACACCGAGTGGTAAACGCGCAGAGTCAACACGGCCTGGGCCTGAACATATACGCTGTCCTGATCCAGGCTCGCTTCGATGAAGATCGATGCCAGATGGTTGCCTTGCTCCTGGGGCTCGCTCTGCAGGACCTGCAGGGTCAGCGGCTGGCTTTTCAGCTCGCCCAGTTGCAGCGACGGAATCAGCACGCTTCCGGTCTCGCGGGGCAGCAGGGTCACGATCCAGCGCGTCGTGGCCTGGCTGCTACCATCCAGAGTTTTCAGGCTGTTGAGCTGACGCGTGTCACGCACCTCGAAACTGCTTTCCAGCGCGCTCATGTCCGGCTTGCCGAACTGCGTCACATCGTCGGTTTCCAGCGTCAGCTCGACGGTTTCCCCGGCGTTGAGGCGCGTGCGGTCAACGCTGGCGGTCAGTTGCGCAGCCTGCAGCGACAAGGTGATCAGGCTCAGCAGCAGGCCGATCAATAAGGTGTACACGCGACTCATCGGGTCTTTTCCTGATGTTGCTGTTCGTAGCGAAATTTGCGCCGCAACAGTTCGCCCGGGTCATCCGGAATCTGCCTCAGCCACTGCTCCAGTTCCTGACGCCGCTCGCCGGTCATGGGGCTGTCGGCGGACTGTAGCGCAGGGCGGGTGGTCTGTTCGTCGTCGGTCGACTCGCCCGAGGTGGCCTGGCCGCTGTTGTCCGGCGGCAGGCTTTCGCTGGTGCCGGGTTGATCCGATCGGGACGGGTTCTGCTCGGCGGGCGATGCGCTGCTATTGGGGTCTTGCGACGCCTGCTGACCTTCTTCGCCCTGATCGGCCTTGTTCTGTTCATCCTGGGCTGGCTTCTGCTCATTGGCCTGATCCAGCAGGCTTTGCACCAGCGCCCGATTGGTTTGCGCCGCAGGGAAGTCGGGCTGTCGGTCCAGGGCCTGTTCGTAGGCATCCAGTGCCGCTGCCAGCTCGCCGCTGCGGGCCAGGGCATTGCCACGATTGTAGTGGTCGGCGGCGCTGTTGCCTTCGGCAAACTGCCGGGCGGCGCTGGCGTAGTCTTGCGCCTGGTAAAGCGCCACGCCTTTCCAGCGCGAGTCTTCGAAGCGCTGCGCTGCCTCGGCTGGACGATGCTGTTCCAGCAGTCGCTGGCCCTGTTGATCGGGACGCAGCCACAGGTCCTGAAACTCGAACGCCTGGCTGTTCTGCGGAAACATGAACATCAGCGGCAGGCAGAACAGCCAGCCGCGCCGGCCGGCCAGTGCCGCGATCAGCAGCAGCGGCAGCAGCAACCAGTGGCCCTGGTCAGCCCAGGTGTCGAGTTGCACGACCTGGCCGTCGCGGGTCATGTGTCGGGGGCTGGCCAGCAGACCGAGGCTGCGCAAGTCTTCTTCATCGCCGCGTGCCTGACGATAGCTGCCACCGACCTGATCGGCGAAGTCGTTGAGGCTGGCGCTGTCCAGACGCGGCACCAGAATCGCACCCTGATCGTCCTTGAGCAGGCTGCCGTTTTCCTGCGTGACCGGCGCGCCTTCGGCCGTGCCGACCCCGAGAATCAATAGCGGCGGCGATTTTCCGCGCAATGCGGCGCGGATGCCCTGACGTTCCTGTTCGCTCAGCGACGAGGTGATCAACAGCATCCGCCCCTGACCCAATGCGCCCTGTTTGAGCAGGTGCAGCGCTTTCTGCACGGCCAGATCGGCGCGCTGGCCGGTCACCGGCATGATCGACGGTCTGATGGCTTCCAGCAGGTTGTGGCTGGTGACCAGATCATCGGACAGCGGCACCAGCGTGTGTGCGCTGCCTGCATAGACAACGATGGCGGTCTGCGCATCGCTGCGTTTTTGCAACAGGTCCAGCAGCTTGCGTCTGGCCTGTTCCAGACGGGTAGGGGGCGTGTCGGTGGCGAGCATCTGCGGAGTGAGTTCAAGAATCACCACCAGCGGATCGACCGGTTTCTGGCTGATCTGTTCGACGCGCTGCCAACTGGGGCCCAGCAAGGCGAAAAGGGCCAGTAACCAGGCGAGCCCCAGCGCGACCCATGGCAGTTTGCTGTTGCTGCCGCGCCCACCGTTGAGCAACACCTCGTGAAAGTGAGTGGGCAGCAGCATTTGCCAGCGTCCGGCGCGTTTCTGCCGGTGCCAGAGTCGCCAGATCAGCAGCGCCAGCAAGGGCGTGATCAGCAGCCATTCCGGGCGAAACCAGTGCGGCCAGAGCCCGCTGATCATCGCGACCTCCACAGGCTTTTGTAGCGCTCGCGCCAGTTGATGGAACGCAGCACCGCCAGCAGGCGTTGCAGTGCGTTGTTCGGCCATAACTCGCGCAGCACCAGCAACACACTCAACAGCAGCGCTGTCGCCAATGGCCATTGATAAAGCGCTTGCGCCGGGCGTGCCTGGGTGGGCTGCTGTGCAACCGGCTCCAGGGCATCGAGGGTGGCGCGGATTTTTTCCAGCTGGTCGCCATCGCGCGCGCGGAAATACTGGCCGCCGCTTAGGCTGGCGATTTCCTTGAGCGTCGGTTCGTCCAGATCAAGGCTGGGGTTGAGGCCCAGCACGCTTTGCAGCGCGTCCTTGTCCGGGTCCGAGCCGATGCCGATGGGGTAGATTTTCACGCCTTCTTCGGCAGCCAGCCGTGCGGCGGTAATCGGATCGATCTGACCGGCGTTGTTGGCGCCATCGGTGACCAGCACCAGCGCACGACTGGTGGCCGGACGCATACGCAGACGTTTCAGGGCCAGGCCGATCGCATCGCCCAGTGCGGTGTTCTTGCCGGCAATCCCTATCCTCGCCTCGTCGAGCCAGACCCGCACGGTGCGGCGGTCATAGGTCAGTGGCGCCTGGACAAACGCCTGGGTGCCGAACAGGATCAGGCCGACTCTGTCGCCCTTGCGGCCTTCGAGAAAGTCACCGAGCAGTTGTTGCACCAGCACCAGCCGGCTGACTTCATCGCTTTTCCATTGCATGTCCGGGTAGTCCATCGAACCGGACACGTCGACTGCCACCAGCAGGTCGCGGCCACTGGCAGCCACCGGCAGTGGCTCGCCCAGCCATTGCGGTCGCGCTGTGGCGATCAGCAGCAACAGCCAGATCAACAGAAACGGCGCACGCTGTCTCCAGACCGGCAAGTTGGCTTTGGCGCGGCGACCGCTCAGGCCTTCGAGTTCACTGAGAAAGCTGACCTTGAGCGCCGGCTCGCCGCTGTCGGCCATGGGCAGCAGGGCGCGCATCAGCCATGGCAATGGCAGCAGGGCGAAGACCCACGGCCAGGCGAACTCAAACATGTTTGCGGATCCAGGTATCGACCGCCTGAGTCAGGCCGGTGATGGCCTTGTCGTCCAGTTTGCACTCGGGCTTGTAAGCACCTTCGACCAGGATCATCCAGCGCGTCAGACCGGCAGCCGGGCAGCGGTTGTCGAGGAACGCCAGCCATTTGCGGCCGTTGAGGGTGTGGCTCTGGCTGTGCGGGTAATGGTTACGGCACAGGCGTTTGAGCAGGCCGTTGATCTGCTGCAGCCAGGCACCGGCCGGCGCGCCGTCGTAGGGTTTCGGCAGGCTGGCCAGTTCCGCCAGCGCGGCGAGGCGAACCGGGTCCAGCGGCTGTTCGCTGCGCACTTTGCGGGCCTTGACCGGCAGCAGTTTGCGCAAGCGCCACAGGCCCCAGCCTGCAACGGGGATTAGCAACAGCAGCAGCCACCAGCCCGGCGCAAGCGGCCAGAAGCCGACGGCTTCGGGCGCAATCAGCGGCTCCAGCTGATCGAGGGGATTCATTTACGCTTCACCGGACGTCGCGCATTGAGGTATTCGCGCAGTTGTTCGACGAGCTCCGCCTGGGTGCTCAAGGGCATGAGCAATACCCGCAGCTTCTGCGCCAGCAACTCCCAACGCGCCGTGCGCTCCTCGCCCTGTTGCCGGTAGGCGCGGCGCAGTTCGGGGTTGAGGGTGTCGATCTCCAGTTGCGCGCCGCGTTCGGCAAAGCGCAGCAAACCGGCAGCGGGCAGGGCGCGGTCCAGCGGGTCGGACAGCGGTAGCAACAGCAGATCGCTGTGGCGTGACAGCAGGCTCAGTTGTTGTTCGGCGGCATCGGACAGGGCACGCTCGTCGCACAGTACGATGACCAGACTGCCGGGGCGCAGCACTTCCCGTGCGCGACGCAGCGCAGTGCCGAACGCATCGCGGTCTGGCGGAATCTCGGTATGCAGCGACTGATTGACCCGCACCAGTCGGTTGAGCAACTGCAGCAGGCTTTGTTTGCTGCGTCGCGGCTTGATCTCGTAGTGTTCGTTATCGCCGAACACCAACCCGCCGACCCGGTCGTTGTGTTCCAGCGCCGCCCAGCCGATCAGCGCGGCCGCCTGAGCCGCGAGTACCGACTTGAACATCAGGCCGGAGCCGAAGAACAGCCGTCGGCTCTGTTCCACAAGAATGAAAATGGGCCGTTCGCGTTCCTCATGGAACAGTTTGGTGTGCGGCTCCTGCGTGCGTGCCGTCACGCGCCAGTCGATGCTGCGCACGTCGTCACCGGCCTGATAGACCCGCACCTGATCGAAATCCACACCACGACCGCGCAACTTGGAATGGTGCAGGCCGATCAGCGGGCTGCGTTGGCTCGGGGTGGAAAACAGCTGCACTTCCCGCACCCGATGACGCATCTCGATCAGCTCGCTGAGGCTGACGCGGATGCCCGGCTGGGGGATCAGGTAGGGTTGCATGGGGTCAGGCGACGGCCACGACGTCGAGGATGCGCTGAATCACGCGATCCTGATCGATACCGGCAGCTTCGGCCTCGAACGACAGGATGACCCGGTGGCGCAAGACATCGAACAGCACCGCCTGAATGTCTTCGGGGCTGACGAAGTCGCGTCCGGCCAGCCAGGCGTGCGCACGGGCGCAGCGGTCCAGCGAGATGGAGCCCCGCGGGCTGGCACCGTAGGCAATCCATTCGGCCAGTTCCGGGTCGAACTTGGCCGGGGTGCGGGTGGCCATGACCAGTTGCACCAGGTATTCCTCGACCGCATCGGCCATGTACAGGCCAAGGATTTCCTTGCGTGCGGCGAAGATCGCCTGCTGGCTGACGCGGCGCTCCGGCTTGGTTTCGCCATTCAAGGCTTCGCCACGCGCCTGTTGAAGGATCTTGCGTTCGACGGCGGCATCCGGGAAGCCGATCTTGACGTGCATCAGAAAACGGTCGAGCTGGGCTTCGGGCAGCGGGTAGGTGCCTTCCTGCTCGATAGGGTTCTGGGTCGCCATGACCAGAAACAGCGGCGACAGGTCGTAGGTGCTGCGCCCGACACTGACCTGCCGTTCGGCCATGGCTTCGAGCAGGGCCGACTGGACCTTGGCCGGCGCACGGTTGATTTCGTCGGCCAGCACCAGGTTGTGGAAGATCGGTCCTTGCTGGAACACGAAGCTGCCGGTTTCCGGGCGATAGATCTCCGTACCGGTGATGTCGGCAGGCAGCAGGTCGGGGGTGAATTGAATGCGGTGGAACTGGGCTTCGATGCCTTCTGCCAGCTCCTTGATGGCCTTGGTCTTGGCCAGGCCGGGAGCGCCTTCGACCAGCATGTGGCCGTCGGCAAGCAGGGCGATGAGCAGGCGTTCGATCAGCTTTTCCTGGCCAAGGATCTGCGTTGAAAGAAAAGTTCGCAGCGCAATCAGCGCTTCACGATGTTCCATCGGTGACGGTTCCTGGCAGGGTGAACAGCTGTGTCTGACGAATGCTGAGCTGGGGGCGATACTTTAATCCATCCAGGCAGCTATCGACTAACGACTCCCGCGTTTTTTATTGCATTTAGAGAAGTGCCTGTCATTTATGCAGGTATTGTCCTACATGATCCATGGGTGTCCATGTAGGACGGCTGGTTCTGGCTCCCGGAGCCACGGCGTCAGAGTCGATAGAAGCTCGCCGCGTTCTCCCACAGCGCCTGACGAGCGCCGCTTTCGCCCAGTGCGTCGATCAACAGTTCGATATCGTCGGGCCGGAAGGGGCGGGGGGCGCGGGTCGATGGCAGGTCGGTGCCGAACATCAGGGCATTCGGGTTGGCGGCGTGGATATCCCTCAGGGCCTCGCGCACCGGAAAGTCCACTCGCCCGAAACCACAGGCCTTGATCCGTACACCGCGCTCGGCAAGACGCAGGATCACGGGCAGCCCTTCGGTACTCAGCCCCAGGTGATCGATGCTGATGGCCGGGAGTTTGCACAGGCGTGTTTCGATGGGCGCCAGTTCCCGCGAGTCGATATACAGCTCGGAGTGCCAGCCTGCGCGTTCATGGACACGCACGGCCAGTGCCTCCAGCTGGTCGAGCTGCTCCGAGCCGCCGCGCTTGAGGTTGAAGCGCAAGGCGCGCACGCCTGCCGCGTTCAGGGTGTCCAGCTCTGCATCGGTGACGCTGGCGGGCAATTGCGTGACACCGACGAAACCCGGTCCCAGCAGGCGCAGCGCCTGAAGCAGATAGCCCTGATCAAAGCCCTGAAAGGAGCCGGACACCACCGCACCGCCCTGAACGCCCAGCGGCTGGACCGTCGTGAGGTAGTCAGCGACACCGAACGGCTCCGGCAGATAGCCGTTATTGGCGATCAGCGGGAAATGCGGGTCGATGATGTGGCAGTGGGCGTCGAAAATGCGGTTCATGACAGACTCCTGTTCGGCGAATTGTTCACTCTGGTGCTTTTTTGATCATCAGCTGAGTGTGCTGGTGTACTCACCGACGTTTTCGAGAATGATCTGTAACGTCTGGTGAACGTCCTGCAACTCGCCTGCATCGGTGGCGTGGAGGATTTCGTACTGATGGTGGCCATCGAGCTGCCTGGCGTCCTGCGCGTCGATTTCCACCAACAGGCGCTCGGCACTGAAGGTGACCTTCAGGCTGGACACGTTCAGTGACTTGTCGTCGCTGACGGTGATTTCCACTTCGTTCTCGTCCGGGAAACGGGTCAGGGAAAACAGCATGCCGTTTTCTGCGTGGCAGCAGAGCAGTGCCATGTCGTCGTATTCGTCGTCGCACGGGTTGGCGATAAGGCTGGCGGTCTTGATTTGCATGGGTGGCTCCGGGTCTGTCCAGGTAAGGCGTGAGTGAATTTTGCCAGTCCCGGGCAAATAATGTCGGGCGATATTGGCACCATCGTGCGCAGTGTATCGCGACCTGATGACCGAATATGTCGCAGCCTCGTAAGCAGTGTGCGCTCAGCTCTCGTTAAGCTGCATGACGGACAAGTGGTGTACGGTGTCGGGTGCGCGTAGCGTTTTTTCACTCCGATATACAAATGTGACTACCCTGACACGGCGCGCGTTACTACTTTAGCTTTACACTCGATCAGGTGATGCCCACGCGATTGACTGCAAGGGCATCCCGGTTTCAACACCTTCTTCAAGCCTCCCCAATAAAAGCCAAAGCGGAGTACCACAGATGGCGTTCTTCACCGCAGCCAGCAAGGCCGACTTCCAGCATCAACTGCAAGCGGCACTGGCTCAGCACATCAGCGAACAGGCACTGCCACAAGTGGCGCTGTTCGCCGAGCAATTCTTCGGCATCATTTCCCTCGACGAACTCACCCAGCGGCGGCTTTCCGACCTGGCAGGCTGCACCTTGTCCGCGTGGCGCCTGCTGGAGCGTTTCGAACATGCTCACCCGCAGGTCCGGGTCTACAACCCCGATTACGAGCGCCACGGCTGGCAATCGACTCACACTGCCGTTGAAGTGCTGCATCATGACCTGCCGTTTCTGGTCGACTCCGTACGTACCGAGCTGAACCGCCGCGGCTACAGCATCCACACCCTGCAGACCACCGTGCTGAGCGTGCGTCGCGGGGCTGCTGGCGAATTGCTTGAGCTGCTGCCCAAGGGCACCACTGGCGACGACGTGCTGCAGGAATCGCTGATGTACCTGGAGATCGACCGCTGCGCCAACGTCAGCGAGTTGAACGTGCTGGCGCGCGAGCTGGAACAGGTGCTTGGCGAAGTACGCGCCGCCGTTGAAGATTTCGGGCCGATGAAAGCGCGTCTGCACGAGCTGCTGGCCAGTATCGATGCCAATGAGTCCAACACCGATGTCGAGGAAAAGGCCGAGATCAAGGTCTTCCTGCAATGGCTGGTGGACAACCACTTCACCTTCCTCGGTTACGAAGAGTTCGAAGTGCGCAACGACGCCGAAGGCGGCCAGTTGGTGTACGACGAGTCGTCCTTCCTGGGGCTGACCCGACTGCTGCGCCCTGGTCTGACCCGCGAAGAACTGCACATCGAAGACTACGCGGTGAAATACCTGCAGGAACCGGTGCTGCTGTCGTTTGCCAAGGCGGCGCATCCAAGCCGCGTACACCGTCCGGCGTACCCGGATTACGTTTCGATCCGGCAGATCGACGCGTCGGGCAAGGTCATCAAGGAATGTCGCTTCATGGGCCTTTACACCTCGTCGGTGTATGGCGAGAGCGTGCGGCAGATTCCGTACATCCGTCGCAAGGTCGCCGAGGTCGAGCGCCGTTCCGGTTTCGACGCCAAGGCGCACCTGGGCAAGGAACTGGCGCAGGTGGTCGAAGTACTGCCGCGTGACGACCTGTTCCAGACCCCGGTGGACGAGTTGTTCACCACGGTCATGTCCATCGTGCAGATTCAGGAGCGCAACAAGATTCGCGTGTTCCTGCGCAAGGACCCGTATGGCCGTTTCTGCTACTGCCTGGCCTATGTGCCGCGCGACGTTTATTCCACCGAAGTGCGCCAGAAGATTCAGCAGGTCCTGATGGACCGCCTCAAGGCCAGCGATTGCGAGTTCTGGACGTTCTTCTCTGAATCGGTGCTGGCGCGGGTGCAACTGATTCTGCGCGTGGACCCGAAGATCAACCTGGAGATCGACGTCGCCCAGCTGGAAAACGAAGTCATTCAGGCGTGCCGTTCGTGGAAGGACGACTACGCCAGTCTGGTGGTCGAAAGCTTCGGTGAAGCCCACGGCACCAATGTGCTGGCCGACTTCCCGAAAGGCTTCCCGGCCGGCTACCGCGAGCGCTTTGCGGCGCATTCGGCAGTCGTCGACATGCAGCACGTACTGAGCCTCAGCGAAGCCAATCCGCTGGTGATGAGCTTCTACCAGCCACTGGCCGGTGGCCGCCAGCAATTGCATTGCAAGCTGTATCACGCCGATACACCGCTGGCCTTGTCCGACGTGTTGCCGATTCTGGAAAACCTCGGCCTGCGCGTGCTGGGCGAGTTCCCATACCGCCTGCATCATGCCAACGGTCGCGAGTTCTGGATTCATGATTTCGCCTTTACTTACGGCGAAGGTCTGAACCTCGATATCCAGCAGCTCAACGACACTCTGCAGGATGCGTTCGTGCACATCGTGCGCGGCGATGCCGAAAACGATGCGTTCAACCGTCTGGTGCTCACCGCCGGCCTGCCGTGGCGCGATGTGGCGCTGCTGCGTGCCTATGCGCGCTACCTGAAGCAGATTCGTCTGGGCTTTGACCTGGGTTACATCGCCACCACGCTGAACAACCACACCGACATCGCCCGCGAGCTGACGCGTCTGTTCAAGACCCGGTTCTATCTGGCGCGCAAGCTGGGTTCCGACGATCTCGACGACAAGCAGCTGCGTCTGGAACAGGCCATTCTGACTGCGCTGGACGACGTGCAGGTGCTCAACGAAGACCGCATCCTGCGTCGTTATCTGGACCTGATCAAAGCCACGCTGCGGACCAACTTCTATCAGGCCGATGCCAACGGGCAGAGCAAGAGCTATTTCAGCTTCAAGTTCAACCCGCGCCTGATTCCCGAGCTGCCCAAGCCGGTGCCCAAATTTGAAATCTTCGTTTATTCGCCGCGTGTCGAAGGCGTGCATCTGCGCTTCGGCAACGTGGCGCGTGGCGGCCTGCGCTGGTCGGACCGCGAGGAAGACTTCCGTACCGAAGTGCTGGGCCTGGTAAAAGCCCAGCAGGTTAAGAACTCGGTCATTGTGCCGGTAGGTGCCAAGGGCGGCTTCGTGCCGCGTCGCCTGCCGACCACCGGCAACCGCGACGAAGTGCAGGCCGAGGCAATCGCCTGCTACCGCATCTTCATCTCCGGGCTGCTGGACATAACCGACAACCTCAAGGAAGGCGCGCTGGTGCCGCCGGTCAACGTCGTGCGTCATGACGATGATGACCCGTATCTGGTGGTGGCCGCCGACAAGGGCACGGCGACGTTCTCCGACATCGCCAACGGCATTGCCATCGACTACGGCTTCTGGCTGGGTGACGCCTTCGCTTCCGGTGGTTCTGCCGGTTACGACCACAAGAAGATGGGCATCACCGCCAAGGGCGCATGGGTGGGCGTGCAGCGTCACTTCCGTGAACGCGACATCAATGTGCAGCAGGACAGCATCAGCGTGATCGGTATCGGCGACATGGCCGGTGACGTGTTCGGCAACGGCCTGCTGATGTCTGACAAGCTGCAGCTGGTCGCAGCGTTCAACCACCTGCACATCTTCATCGATCCGAATCCGGACCCGGCCACCAGCTTTGCAGAGCGTCAGCGCCTGTTCAATCTGCCGCGCTCGTCCTGGACCGACTACGACACCAGCATCATGTCCGCTGGTGGCGGGATCTTCCCGCGCAGCCTGAAAAGTATCGCCATCACCGAACAGATGAAGGCGCGCTTCGACATCAAGGCTGACAAGCTGACCCCGACCGAACTGCTGAACGCTTTGCTCAAGGCGCCGGTCGATCTGTTGTGGAACGGCGGTATCGGTACGTACGTGAAGTCCAGCGAAGAGTCGCACGCCGATGTCGGCGACAAGGCCAACGATGCGCTGCGCGTCGACGGCAACGAGCTGCGCTGCAAGGTAGTGGGTGAGGGCGGCAACCTTGGCATGACCCAGCTGGGCCGTGTCGAGTTCGGTCTCAATGGCGGCGCGACCAACACCGACTTCATCGACAACGCGGGCGGTGTGGACTGCTCCGACCACGAAGTGAACATCAAGATCCTGCTCAACGAAGTAGTGCAGGCCGGTGACATGACCGAGAAGCAGCGCAATCAGCTGCTCGAAAGCATGACCGACGAAGTCGGCCACCTGGTGCTGGGCAACAACTACAAGCAGACCCAGGCGTTGTCGCTGGCAGCCCGTCGTGCTTACGAGCGGATTGCCGAATACAAGCGCCTGATGAGTGACCTGGAGGCGCGTGGCAAGCTTGATCGTGCCATCGAGTTCCTGCCGGCTGAAGAGCAGATTGCCGAGCGGATTGCGGCCAAGCAGGGCTTGAGTCGTGCCGAGCTGTCGGTGTTGATCTCGTACAGCAAGATCGACCTCAAGGAAGCGTTGCTGGAATCCCGTGTGCCGGATGACGACTATCTGGCGCGTGATATGGAAACCGCGTTCCCGCCTTCGCTGGGCGCCAAGTTTTCCACGGCCATGCGCGGCCATCGCCTGAAGCGTGAGATCGTCAGCACGCAGATCGCCAACGATCTGGTCAACCACATGGGCATCACCTTCGTGCAGCGGCTCAAAGAGTCGACCGGCATGAGCGCTGCTGCGGTGGCCGGTGCCTACGTGATCGTGCGTGACATCTTCCACCTGCCGCACTGGTTCCGTCAGATCGAGGCACTGGACTACAAGGTTTCGGCCGAAATCCAGCTGGCGCTGATGGACGAGCTGATGCGTCTGGGGCGTCGTGCCACACGCTGGTTCCTGCGTAGCCGTCGCAATGAGCTGGACGCTGGCCGTGATGTGGCGCACTTCGGTCCGCACCTCGCAGCACTGGGGCTCAAGCTTGACGAGCTGCTGGAAGGGCCTACCCGCGAGATCTGGCAAACGCGTTATCAGGCCTATGTCGAAGCCGGTGTGCCGGAACTGCTGGCGCGCATGGTCGCCGGTACGACGCATCTGTACACACTGTTGCCGATCATCGAAGCCTCCGATGTGACCGGGCAGAACGCTGCCGATGTCGCCAAGGCGTACTTCGCCGTTGGCAGCGCGCTGGACATTACCTGGTACTTGCAGCAGATCAGCAGTCTGCCGGTGGAAAACAACTGGCAGGCGCTGGCGCGTGAAGCGTTTCGTGACGATGTCGACTGGCAACAGCGGGCGATCACCGTGTCGGTTCTGCAGATGGCCGATGGTCCTTCGGAAATCGATGCGCGTCTGGCCCTGTGGCTGGAGCAGCACACACTGATGGTCGAGCGCTGGCGCGCCATGCTGGTCGAGCTGCGTGCGGCAAGCGGCACGGATTACGCGATGTACGCCGTTGCCAACCGCGAACTGCTGGACCTGGCCATGAGTGGGCAGGGCATTACGGTCTGATCCGCTTGTAACAGGTTGACCCATAAAAAACCGCATCGAGAGATGCGGTTTTTTTGTGGTGCGCCAAGCATGGCGCGTTGCGCCTAAGCGCAACCAGCTTGGCTGTGGTGACCACGCTGGTGACTTTAAGGTGCAAGTTCTCTACACACCCGGCAAGGGGAAGTGTTAGTCGGAGGCAAGGGTGTCACGGGTGACTGCGGAAGGGGTCTGGTCGCCCCACACACTGTTTCAGACGAGCAATAACGTCAGGCGCTGTTTTGGCTGTGTCGATCCTGCCGATATCATCAAGATAGATGTCTATCGTACTTCCCCATTCAGGCGTGATGTCGATGCACCTCTGAAAACCCTTGTCGGTCCACCAATCGAACATCATGAAAAAGTCCTTGTCAGGGAATATGTAGCTGAACTCAACGGCTGAACCGCCCCCTTTGGGCATGTCACCCTTATAGATTCGATGCTGCGTGTTCCAGATGTACCGAAATTCTTCCTTTCCTTCATGTGAAAAATTGACAGCTACGACCGGAGATGCCAAGTACCAAAATGCAATTGGGCAGATTAATAAGGCGCCAAGCACCCATCGGCCATATCTGAACTTAGCGTTATTCGCCTTTTTTTTCACTGGTGCCTTCCCCCCCCCCATTCTTCTCGCGTTATAGCAAGAAACTCACTTGTTGCCGTCGTGCGGTAATGTTTCCGTAAGTAAGTCGTCTCGGTCTGCATGGTGGCCGTGCTGATTGTCTTTTTTGTGTTGCTGGCAGGGCGCTTTAGGACCGAAAGGGGTCAGATTCACCCACGCATTGCTTCAACCGGGCAATAACCTTAGGAGATGTTTTTTCGATATCGACCCTACCAGTCCTATCAAGGTAGATGTCTATCGTTGCCCAGCGCTTAGGTGTGATGTCGATGCATTTTCGTAAACCTCTGTCGGTCCACCAAAAGAACACCATGAAGAAGTTCTCATCAGGGAATACATGACCAAACTCCGATGTCGCTTCCCCCGGTAGCATTCGCTGCCTTGTAATCTGGTCGTGAGTGTTCCAAATTAAGCGCAGTTCGTCCGTGGCTTCTTTAGGGTAGTGGACAATTACGCCTGGAGCAGCAAAGTACCAAGCCACCAGCGGAGCTATCAATAGGAAAAGGAACAAGTAACGGGCCTTAATTTTCTTTGCATTTGTGCTCAATGACACCTGCTCCCCATTCCTGTGGTGTAACTGCAAGAACCTTATCCATAACCATCTTCGCTGTTATCCCACCCGTGGGGTGTCGGTTAAAGAGTTTAATTCCAATACTAATAGATATACGGTCTGGATCGTCGTCCCAGGCACGGAGGCCGTCAACGTTTTCAGCACGGCGAGGTCCCCTGTGTTTCCGTCTTTCTGATGGTTTCGTTATATCGCTGATCTTCCCCCAAGAGTCCGAAACTATCTGCTCGGCTCCTGCCCCGTCTGCAAGTACGCTCTCAGAAAAACCCGCAACGCGGCCCACATAGCCGTAGTGGACGTTTGACCAAATATCATAAAAATAGTCGTACTTTCCTTGTTTATGCCAAATGCCGCCAAATGCCGCCCGGATTTTTGGCTTATGGTCCCAAGGACGATCTTGGCCCACTCGCTCTGCCCAGATGGCAAAAGCCTTGGCTTGCATACCGGCCGCCATGCTGTAGAAATCCGGGCCGGGACCAAGGCGCAAATAAAATGGAAGCGCCTCATACTCCTTCATCTTTGCAGCCGCATCGAAGCTATTGAGGTCTCTCATCTGCCGAACTTCTGGGCTGTTGATGTTGGTGTTCATCTCGCCAGCAATGTAGGTCGCCAGCTCTTCCATTCTGTCGGGATCTTTGCAAACAACGGTTTCCGCTTTTGGCTCAGGCTTCGCCTCTGATTCTTTACCGTCAGCCCCAGGCTCAACCAAAG
The DNA here is from genome assembly GCF_009495975.1 of Pseudomonas sp. SZ57. NCBI lineage: Bacteria > Pseudomonadati > Pseudomonadota > Gammaproteobacteria > Pseudomonadales > Pseudomonadaceae > Pseudomonas > Pseudomonas sp. SZ57. Next base: position 284,953 of record NZ_WIBD01000007.1, read on the forward strand.
CGTTCGCCGCCAAGGCTTTCTCCGTGAGCTTAGGGTCAGCCAGCAAGGTCGCCATCTTCTCGTCGTCCACGGAACCGTCTGTCCGGAGGGCCCCCAGCGCCATGAAGTTAATAATGGTCGCGCCAACGGCGTCACCCATGACGAAGCCGCCACCAACATTATTGGAGCCCGTGATGATTGTCCCGCCGTGACTGGTTGGGCTTCCCAGGTGGGCCATAGGACGGCCATTCACTTGAATAGAGGGGAAACCTGAAGTGATGACTGCCCCGCACCCACAGGTATCACCCACGCGTGCCGCGCCCATGCCATTGATGTTGACGTCACCGGATGCAGAAGCGATCGGCGTTGTACCGTGACCCGGCAATGGGCAGGCGTGCTTGTCGCCCAATCGAGCTGAAGAAATAATTGCAGGCCGTCCTTATGTCTTTGATCCGTAAACAATAACCAGCGTTTAGTTGACGCATGGGAGGCTATCGGAAACGTGAAAGGCGGTCTGTAGGAGAAGTCTTAATTTTCGCGTAGTGCCCTGAGAGTCTGATCGGGATCTCATCTATATTTCTGGCTGTGGTGGGTGGCATCGTCGTAGTGGTAACAAATCTTAGTGCCTGAAAGAGTCTGGCTGGCCGTGGGGGGGGGGAAGGTGGTGTGAGAGGACGGCGGGTGTGAACCCGCCCCCTACTCGATTCTGCGTTTATAGGTCTCGGGCCGTCAATCAGGCCGCAGCAGACAGGTGCTCGTAAAGAATCGTCGCCCCCACCACGATCAACACGATACCGCCAATGATTTCAGCGCGTTTGCCGACCATGGCGCCCAGCACCCGGCCCAGCATCACGCCGATGGTGACCATGACCGTGGTCGCCAGGCCGATGGCCAGGGCGGCAACCACGATATTGACGTCGACAAACGCCAGGCCTACGCCGACTGCCAGTGCATCGATACTGGTGGCGAATGCGGTAACGGCGAGAATCCAGAAAGAATGCTGCCCCGGCTTTTCCTGCTCTTCGTCATCGTCGTGCTTGATGCCGTTGTAGATCATGTGCAGGCCGAGCACCAGCAACAGGGTGAAGGCGATCCAGTGGTCCCAGCTCTCGGCGAAGCGCGCAGCCACCTGGCCAATGCCCCAGCCGATGACCGGCGTGATGGTTTCGATGGCGCCGAATATGAGGCCCGTGCGCAACGCTTCGAGAAAGCGCGGTTTATGCAGGCTTGCTCCTTTACCAAGGGCCGCAGCAAAGGCGTCCGTGGACATGGCAAGCGCGAGAAAGAGGAGGGAAATCGGGTTCACGGTTATATCCAGTCGGGCTATGAGTCAACGACGCAACCACACGCCCGACTTTAGGCATGGATGCATCGTTGGTCTCGCCAACCAGAAGGTGTTCGCACCACGGCATGCTGCCGAGAATGTTGATACGAACGCTCTGTGACCGGAGTCAAGAGCAGGCTACTCCCCAACAAGGGCCGCCACTATAGCCATGTGAATGTGAAAAATATATGTACGAGGCCGAGTGAGGGCAAAAAAAACCCCATCACGAGGATGGGGTTCTTCTGATGCCTGCTTTCGTGCTTACACTTGAACAGCCGGGATGTTGGCGTTCGCAGCGGCTTCACGGAACTCGGCGATCTGATCGAAGCTCAGGTAGCGGTACACGTCCGCTGCCATAGTGTCGATCTGGTTGGCGTAGCCCATGTACTCTTCGACTGTCGGCAGACGACCCAGAATCGAGGCAACGGACGCCAGCTCGGCCGAGGCCAGGTAGACGTTCGCGCCGTCACCCAGACGGTTCGGGAAGTTACGGGTCGACGTCGACACCACGGTCGCGTTCGGTTCCACGCGTGCCTGGTTACCCATGCACAGCGAGCAGCCCGGCATTTCCATGCGTGCGCCAGCCTTGCCGTAGATGCCGTAGTAGCCTTCTTCGGTCAACTGGTGAGCATCCATCTTGGTCGGCGGCGACAGCCACAGACGCGTCGGCAGCTGGCCCTTGACCTGATCCAGCAGCTTGCCCGCAGCGCGGAAGTGGCCGATGTTGGTCATGCAGGAACCGATGAACACTTCGTCGATCTTCTCGCCCTGTACCGAAGACAGCAGGCGGGCATCGTCCGGATCGTTCGGCGCGCAGAGCACAGGCTCCTTGACGTCGGCCAGATCGATTTCGATGATTTCGGCGTACTCGGCGTCCTTGTCGGCTTCCAGCAGCTCCGGGTTGGCAACCCAGGCTTCCATCGCCTGAGCACGACGCTCCAGGGTGCGAGGATCACCGTACCCCTGTTCGATCATCCAGCGCAGCAGGGTGATGTTCGAATTCAGGTATTCGATGATTGGCTCTTTGGCCAGCTTGATGGTGCAACCGGCAGCCGAACGTTCGGCAGAGGCGTCGGACAGCTCGAAAGCCTGTTCGATGCTCAGGTTGTCGAGGCCTTCGATCTCCAGGATGCGACCGGAGAATGCGTTCTTCTTGCCTTTCTTCTCTACGGTCAGCAGGCCAGCCTGAATCGCGTAGTAAGGAATGGCGTGAACCAGGTCGCGCAGGGTAATGCCAGGTTGCATCTTGCCCTTGAAGCGAACCAGGATCGATTCAGGCATGTCCAGCGGCATGACGCCCGTTGCAGCAGCGAACGCCACCAGGCCGGAACCGGCCGGGAAGGAGATACCGATCGGGAAGCGGGTGTGCGAGTCGCCACCGGTGCCGACGGTGTCGGGCAGCAACATGCGGTTCAGCCAGCTGTGGATGATGCCGTCGCCCGGACGCAGGGAAACGCCGCCGCGGGTCATGATGAAGTCAGGCAGCGTGTGGTGCGTCTTGACGTCGATCGGCTTCGGATAGGCCGCGGTGTGGCAGAACGACTGCATGACCAGATCGGTCGAGAAGCCCAGGCATGCCAGGTCTTTCAGTTCGTCGCGGGTCATCGGGCCAGTGGTGTCCTGGGAGCCGACGGTGGTCATCTTCGGTTCGCAGTAGGTGCCCGGACGAACGCCCGCTACGCCGCACGCCTTGCCGACCATCTTCTGCGCCAGGGTGTAACCTTTGGTGCTTTCGGCTGGCTGGTCAGGGGTCTTGAACAGGTCGAACTCCGGCAGGCCCAGTTCGGCGCGCGCCTTGCTGGTCAGGCCACGGCCGATGATCAGCGGAATACGGCCGCCAGCGCGGACTTCGTCGAGCAGCACCTGGGTCTTCATTTCGAAGGTGGTGATGACTTCGTCGCTGTCGTGCTTGCAGACCTTGCCAGCGTAGGGATAGACGTCGATCACGTCACCCATGTTGATGTTCGAGACATCGAATTCGATTGGCAGAGCGCCGGCATCTTCCATGGTGTTGTAGAAGATCGGAGCAATTTTGCTGCCGAAGCAGAAACCGCCGGCACGCTTGTTCGGGACGTAAGGGACGTCGTCGCCGAAGAACCAGAGTACCGAGTTGGTCGCCGATTTACGCGAGGAACCGGTACCGACCACGTCACCGACGTAGGCAATCGGGAAGCCCTGACCGCGCATTTCTTCGATCTGCTTCATCGGGCCGATGGCGCCCTGAACGTCAGGAACGATGCCGTCACGTGCCATTTTCAGCATGGCCAGTGCGTGCAGCGGGATGTCTGGACGCGACCAGGCATCAGGGGCAGGGGACAGGTCGTCGGTGTTGGTTTCGCCGGTAACCTTGAAGACGCGCAGGCTGATCTTGTCGGCCAGCGTCGGGCGCTTCTTGAACCACTCGCCGTCAGCCCAGGACTGCAGAACAGCCTTGGCGTGGGCATTGCCGCTCTTGGCTTTTTCGGCCACATCGTGGAAGGCGTCGAACATCAGCAGGGTGTGCTTGAGTTGTTCGGCAGCGACCGGCGCGAGGGTGGCGTCGTCGAGCAGTTCAACCAGGGTGACGATGTTGTAGCCACCTTGCATGGTGCCGAGCAGTTCGGTGGCGCGTTTTCTGTCGATCAGGGGAGAAGTGGCTTCGCCCTTGGCCAGGGCAGACAGGAAACCGGCCTTGACGTAGGCAGCTTCGTCAACGCCTGGCGGAACGCGATTGGTGATCAGATCGACAAGGAAAGCTTCTTCGCCAGCCGGGGGATTCTTCAGCAGCTCGACCAAGCCTGCAGTTTGTTCGGCGTTAAGCGGCTGGGGCACGATGCCCTGGGCGGCACGCTCTTCGATATGTTTACGGTAGGCTTCAAGCACAGTATTAACCCTCATCAGTGGTCCCAAATGGGTGTCCGGGACGCTCATCCAGAAATCGCCCGTACCCACGCAAGGCTTATTGAGCCTTGTTGGCAGGGTGTCGGTGATTCCTAACAGAAGCTGTTTTCAAAGTTTTACGCCTGCAGAGCGGGAGGGAGTGGCGGTCGACACGGCCATTCGTGATGAGGGAATGGCCTGTCGACGCCGCACTGCGGGATTAACTTGACTGTGCTCGTGACGCTTTGAAAACAGCTTCCAACGGACATTGGCGCCTTAAAAGGCTCGCTGATTCTACGCCAAAACTTTGCCAAAGGTAAGTTAGCCCCTACATCTTCGGGGGTGAACTTGCTTAGACAAAGGGCTAACATGAGCCCTTGTTTCGCCTTCCCCAGTCCTGCCTGACATGCCCGATTACATTATCAAAACCCCCTGCGTCGGCCTTTGCTCCACTGTTTACGGGGATCTGGTGTGCCGTGGCTGCAAGCGCTTCCACCACGAGGTCATCCACTGGAACGGCTATAACGAAGACGAAAAAAGAGCCGTCTGGCTGCGTCTGGAGCAACTGCTGGTCCAGGTGATGACTGCCAAGCTCGAAGTCTTCGATGCTGACAAGCTGCGTGCGCAGCTCACCCAGCGCAAGATCCGCTTCGTGCCGCACCAGTCCGAATATTGCTGGGCTTACCAGTTGATCGCCCGTGGCGCGCGGGTCATCAGCCAGGTCGAGGCCTACGGCTTCGTGCTGTTGCCGGAGTTTCGCGACTGGACGCTGCCGGAACTGCGCGATGCGATCGACCGCGAGTTTTTCCTGCTGTCCGAGGCGCACTATCAGCGCTATATCGCGCCAGGCTTTCTGCGCGACGCATTCGGCGCCTGACAAACCCGGCATGCTTTTGTGTCGCGAGGCATCGTTGCTGCTCGTATAATGCGCGGCCGTGCCTCTCCGTCATTCTGTGAGCCTATGTACCCGATCCCTGAAATCGAAGCCTTTCTGCTTTGCCGCACACCCGACAGCTGGGTCCAGGCCGCGCTGCGCAATCTGGACATCCTGCTGATCGACCATGCGAACAACGAGAAGAAGGCCGCCGGGGCTGCGTTCCAGTTCATGTTTCAGTACAACGACAAGTTTGACCTGTTGAGCAAGATGTCGCGTCTGGCCCGGGAAGAGCTGCGCCATTTCGAGCAAGTCATCAGCATCATCAGAAAGCGCCAGATCCCCATGGCCAACATCAGCTCGGCCCGTTATGCCGGAGCGCTGCGCAAGCTGGTGCGCAATCACAACCCTTACCGGCTGACCGATGCGCTGATCGTCGGTGCCATAGTCGAAGCTCGTTCCTGTGAGCGCTTTGCCGCGCTGGTGCCGCATCTGGACGAAGAGCTGGCCAAATTCTATGGCGGTTTGCTGAAGTCCGAAGCGCGGCACTTTCAGGACTACCTCAAGCTGGCTTACAGCTACGGCGACAAGGCTGATGTCGATGCCAAGATCGAGGAGATCCGTCTGGCCGAGCGTGAGCTGATCGAAAGCCCTGACGAAGAGTTCCGCTTTCACAGTGGTGTACCTGTCGCCGCCTGATTGCTCTCGCGTTCCCTCCAAAAACGACCGTCTTGCCAGCGGTCGTTTTTTTATGGGGATTTAGTAAGCACGCTAATAAATGCTTTGACAACGGCTGCCTAGGCAGTAATATTTTGCAATCACTGCCTAGGCAGCTATCTGGGTCAATCCGTGAAACATTTCAGCCCCGAAAATTTCGAATCCAGCCTCATCGGTCTGCTGGTCGGTCGTACCAATGCGCTCAAAGACCGCATGCTCGACAAGTACCTGCTGCCCTATGACGTGACGTTCGCGCAGTTCAAGGTGCTGATCATCATTGCCCAGTTTTCTACCGATACCCCCGTGGAATTGTGTCGGCACCTGTCACTGGACAGTGGTTCGATGACCCGCATGCTCGATCGCCTGGAACAGAAAGGGCTGGTGGTGCGCCAGCGCTCCGCGACCGATCGTCGTCAGGTGCGTCTGGCACTGACCGAGCAGGGGCAGGCGCTCTCCGATCTACTGCCGCAGATTGGCGCGGACGCGATGAACGACACGTTCGCGGCGCTCGACAGTGACGAGGTCGAGAGCCTGAAAAGAATTCTCACCAAGGTGCTGGTGGCGGCTGATGACCACATTACCCTGACTCGTTTGAGCTTCAACCCCAAAGCTAAAAGCTGAGCGGCCGACGTGCTGGCAGGCGTGAGCCTGATCGCCGTCGTTCCGTCGCTTCGCTGATAAAAGGTAACTGCCATGGCCACTGCTGCCGCTGAAAACACATCTGCCCAAGCTACTGAACAGCCGCCGAAGTCCGGCAAGCGCAAGTTCATGCTGATCGGGCTTGCCATTGTCGTGGTGATCCTCGCACTGGGCATCTGGGCCTGGTACGAGATCTACGGCCAATGGAGCGAAGAGACCGACGACGCCTATGTCAATGGCAACGTGGTCGAAATCACCCCGCTGGTCACCGGAACCGTCATCAGTATTGGTGCGGACGATGGTGATCTGGTGCACGCAGGGCAGGTTCTGCTCAAGTTCGACCCGAGCGATGCCGAAGTCTCGCTGCAAAGCGCCGAGGCCAATCTGGGCAAGGTTGTGCGCCAGGTGCGCGGCCTGTACAGCAATGTCGATGGCATGAAAGCGCAACTGGCCGCACAGCGTGCTGCCGTGCAGACCGCTCAGGACAACTACAACCGTCGTCGCAGCCTTGCAGCCGGCGGGGCGATTTCCCAGGAAGAGCTGTCGCACGCCAGAGACAGCCTGACCAGCGCGCAGAGCGCCCTGAACAACATTCAGCAGCAACTCAGCACCAGTGTGGCGCTGGTCGATGACACCGTGGTGTCCTCGCACCCGGACGTCAAGGCCGCGGCTGCGCAGCTGCGTCAGGCGTACCTGGCCAACGCTCGTTCGACGCTGGTGGCACCGGTCACCGGTTACGTCGCCAAGCGCACCGTGCAGTTGGGGCAGCGCATTCAGCCGGGCACCGCAACGATGGCGGTCATCCCGCTGGATCAGTTGTGGATCGATGCCAACTTCAAGGAAACCCAGCTGGGCAAGATGCGCATCGGTCAGCCGGTGGAGATCAGCTCCGACCTGTATGGCAGCGATGTGAAGTACAGCGGCACCATCGACAGCCTGGGGGCCGGCACCGGCAGTGCCTTTGCGTTGCTGCCTGCGCAGAACGCGACCGGCAACTGGATCAAGATTGTCCAGCGTGTGCCAGTGCGGGTGCACATCAACCCTGAAGAGCTGGCGAAGTACCCGTTGCGCATCGGCCTGTCGACCACGGTTGAGGTCAACCTGCACGACCAGAGCGGCCCGGTCCTGGCGCAACAGCCGCGCAAGCAGGCCGCTTTCAGCACTCAGGTGTACACCGAGCAACTGGCTGACGCCGACGCGCTGATCGCCCGCCTGATTCACGAGAACAGTGCGCCCGGTGGCAAGACTGCCGTTCAGCGCTGAACCGCCAATCCGTGAGCCCCGGCCTGCCGGTCGGGGTGTCGCATTCGTCTTCAGGGATTCGCGATGAGCAACAACGCCCCCGCTTCTTTTACCCCGCCAAGCCTGTTGCTGTGCACCATCGGTCTGTCGCTGGCGACCTTCATGCAGGTGCTCGATACCACGATTGCCAACGTGGCGCTGCCGACCATCGCCGGCAACCTGGGGGTCAGCTCGGAGCAGAGCACCTGGGTGATCACCTCGTTTGCGGTCAGCAACGCGATTGCCTTGCCGCTGACCGGCTGGCTCAGTCGCCGCTTCGGTGAGGTCAAGCTGTTCCTGTGGGCCACCATTCTGTTCGTGATCGCTTCGTTTCTGTGCGGTATTTCCCAGTCCATGCCGGAACTGGTGGGCTTCCGCGCGCTGCAGGGGATGGTCGCCGGCCCGCTGTACCCGATGAGCCAGACCCTGCTGATTGCGGTGTACCCGCCCGCCAAAAGGGGCATGGCCTTGGCATTGCTGGCGATGGTGACGGTGGTGGCGCCCATTGCCGGGCCGATCCTTGGTGGCTGGATCACCGACAGCTATAGCTGGCCGTGGATCTTCTTCATCAACATCCCCATTGGCCTGTTCGCTGTGCTGGTGGTGCGTAGCCAGATGGCCAAAAGGCCGGTCAGCACAGCCCGTCAGCCGCTGGACTACATTGGCCTGCTGGCGCTGATTATCGGTGTGGGCGCGCTGCAGATAGTGCTCGACAAGGGTAATGATCTGGACTGGTTCGAGTCGAACTTCATCATCTTTGGCTCGCTGATTTCGCTGGTCGCGCTGGTCTTCTTCGTCATCTGGGAAATGACCGACAAGCACCCGATCGTCAACCTGCGCCTGTTTGCCTACCGCAATTTCCGCATTGGCACGCTGGTCATGATCGGCGGCTATTCCGGCTTCTTCGGCATCAACCTGATCTTGCCGCAGTGGTTGCAGACCCAGATGGGCTACACGGCGACCTGGGCGGGGCTGGCCGTCGCGCCGATTGGCATCCTGCCGGTACTGATGTCGCCCTTTGTCGGCAAGTACGCGCACAAGTTCGACTTGCGTCTACTGGCCGGGCTGGCGTTCCTGGCGATGGGGCTGAGCTGCTTCATGCGTGCAGGCTTCAACACTGACGTGGATTTCGAACACGTGGCGATGGTGCAACTGTTCATGGGCATCGGCGTGGCGCTGTTCTTCATGCCCACCCTGAGTATTCTGCTGTCCGACCTGCCGCCCAATCAGATCGCCGATGGCTCCGGGCTGGCAACGTTCCTGCGCACCCTGGGCGGCAGCTTCGCAGCCTCGCTCACCACCTGGATCTGGATCCGCCGCGCCAACCAGCATCACGCCTACCTGAGCGAAAACATCAGCACCTTCGACCCCGCCACCCGCCACGCCCTCGACAGCCTGGGCGGTGCCAGTCCTCAGGCCTATGCGCAACTGGAGCAGACCCTCAACGCCCAGGCCTACATGATGTCCACCGTGGATTACTTCTACCTGCTGGGCTGGATATTCGCCGGACTCATCCTGCTCGTCTGGCTGGCCAAACCCCCATTCGCCGCCAAGGCCGGGCCTGCGGCAGGGGGCGGGCATTGAGATGGGTTTCTCGTGCCAATGGGATGGCATGCAGTTCGTGACTGCTTCAACTGCTTCAACTGCTTTAGATGTGCTTTTCTATCACGATGGCACTGACGACGCAGAGTGCGACGTAAGTGACGGCTGAGCCCTGGCGCTGATCCGGGGGTAACTCGGCAGGACGCCGAGTTAGCCGCACCGGGCCATGGAGGGCCCGTTGCGGCGACCCCCGGATCAGTGACAGGGCGAAGGAACCCGACGAAGTCGGGCCGGAAACGGAGCTGGGGGCTTTGGTCACTTTGGCCCCTTCAAAGTGACTCGCCGAGGGGCGAAAAGGTGACCTGAGCCGGACCCTAATCTACCTGACAAAGAAAACCCGCCGTGTGACGCAGAGCGTCACGAACTGCATTACCACGCGGAGCGTGGGAACGAGAATCCGATTCGACCTAAATCCACCTGAAGTCGCAGAACCCTCGTGTGACGCGGAGCGTGGTAATGAGAATCTGAGTCGAACCCCATCCACCTGATGTCGCAGAACAGCCGCATTCCCGCGCCATCAGTTCAGCAACGCAACCGTCTCCGGCACAAAGTCGAACGAACTCAGATTGAAACCCTGCTCATCCACCTGCAACACCCAGCCCTGACGATCCCAGTCACCCAGCACAATGCGTCTGGCCGCCTGATCGCCAATCTGCAACTTATGAATCGCCGGACGATGAGTGTGGCCGTGGACCAACGTACGCACACCGAACTGCTGCATGATCCGCGGCACCTCGTCCGGCGTCACATCGACAATATCATTGGCCTTCATACGGGTTTGCGCACGGCTCTCATTGCGCAACTTGCGCGCCAGCTTGTGGCGGGTGCCCAGCGGCAAATGGCGCAGAATGAACAGCGTCAGCGGATGGCGCAGATAGCGGCGCATCCGGATATAACCTTCATCGCGGGTGCACAGACTGTCGCCGTGCATCAGCAGCACCGGCTCACCGTTCAACTGCACGACACTGGGGTCGCCCAGCAGCGTGCAGCCCGCTGCCTTGCAGAAACCCTTGCCAAGCATGAAATCACGGTTGCCGTGCATCAGAAAAATTCGTGTGCCGCTGTCGCTCAATTCGCGCAGGGCCTTGCAGATCGAAAGCTGGAACGGCGACATCGCGTCGTCACCGATCCAGACTTCAAAAAAATCCCCGAGGATATACAGCGACTCGGCGTCGCGAGCGCGTCCTGCGAGCAGATCCAGAAACGCCCGGGTAATGTCCGGGCGCTCCTGTTCAAGGTGCAGATCGGAGATCAGCAGTATCACTCAACGATCTCGGCTTTCTCGATGATCACGTCTTCTACCGGGACGTCCTGATGGCCGGCCTTGCTGGAAGTCGCCACGCCTTTGATCTTGTCGACGACCTCAGTGCCTTCGATCACTTTAGCGAATACGGCGTAACCCCAGCCCTGGACGGTCTTGGCGCTGTGGTTCAGGAAGGCGTTGTCAGCGACGTTGATGAAGAACTGCGCAGAGGCCGAATGCGGCTCCATGGTGCGGGCCATGGCGACGCTGTACTTCACGTTCGGCAGACCGTTGTCGGCTTCGTTCTGGATGCTCGGGCGCTTGTCTTTCTTTTCTTTCATGCCAGGCTCGAAACCGCCGCCCTGAACCATGAAATTGCCGATCACACGGTGGAAAACCGTGTTTTCGTAGTGGCCGGCTTTAACGTATTCGATGAAGTTGGCAACGGTCAGCGGCGCTTTTTCTTCGTTCAGTTGCAGCACGATGTCGCCGTGGTTGGTAGTCAGCTTTACATTAGGCATTTGGGAAGTCGCTCTCTAGTCATGCATGAATGGGCAGATTATGACCCTGACGCGCAGTTTACAGACGAGGTTACATTTTTCAGCGCTTTTGCAGCTTTTATGCCTTCAAATACGCAGTCTGTTGTCAGGGACTTGACAGCTTCGGCTATGATAAGCGCTTTGATTTAGTCGGCCTACCCTGGCCGCGCACGTATGTCCAAGGATCCTATGAGCAAGCCCACTCCAGAACCCGCTGCCCATTCAAAGGCAGGTCCAGCCGTACCGACCAATTTCCTGCGTCCTATCGTGCAGGCAGACCTGGACTCGGGCAAGCACAGCAAAATCGTGACCCGCTTTCCGCCGGAGCCCAACGGCTACCTGCACATCGGTCACGCCAAATCGATCTGCGTGAACTTCGGTCTGGCCAAGGAGTTCGGTGGCGATACGCACCTGCGTTTCGATGACACCAACCCGGCCAAGGAAGACCAGGAATACATCGACGCCATCATGAGTGATGTCAAGTGGCTGGGCTTCGAGTGGGCGGGCGAAGTGCGCTACGCCTCGCAGTATTTCGACCAGTTGCACGACTGGGCGGTCGAGCTGATCAAGGCAGGCAAGGCCTACGTGGACGATCTGACCCCCGAGCAGGCGCGCGAATATCGCGGCACCCTGACCGAGCCGGGCAAGAACAGTCCGTTCCGCGAGCGTGGCGTCGAGGAAAACCTCGACCTGTTCGCGCGCATGAAAGCCGGCGAGTTCGAGGATGGCGCGCGTGTACTGCGCGCCAAAATCGACATGGCCTCGCCGAACATGAACCTGCGTGACCCGATCATCTACCGCATTCGTCATGCGCATCACCATCAGACGGGTGACAAGTGGTGCATCTATCCGATCTATGACTTCACCCACGGTCAGTCGGATGCCCTCGAAGGCATCACCCACTCGATCTGCACCCTGGAGTTCGAGAGCCATCGTCCGCTGTACGACTGGTTCCTCGACAACCTGCCGGTGCCGTGCAAGCCTCGTCAGTATGAGTTCTCGCGCCTGAACCTGAACTACACCATCACCAGCAAGCGCAAGCTCAAGCAACTGGTTGACGAGAAACACGTCAGTGGCTGGGATGACCCGCGCATGTCGACGCTGTCGGGCTTCCGTCGCCGTGGCTACACGCCGAAATCGATTCGCAATTTCTGCGAAATGATCGGCACCAACCGCTCTGACGGCGTGGTCGATTTCGGCATGCTCGAATTCAGCATCCGCGACGACCTGGACCACAGCGCGCCGCGCGCAATGTGCGTGCTGCGTCCGCTGAAAGTGGTCATCACCAACTACCCGGAAGGCCAGGTCGAGAAGCTGGAACTGCCGCGCCACCCGAAAGAAGACCTGGGCATGCGCGAGCTGCCGTTCTCGCGGGAACTGTACATCGACCGCGACGATTACATGGAAGAGCCGCCAAAGGGCTACAAGCGTCTTGAGCCCAATGGCGAAGTGCGTTTGCGTGGCAGCTATGTGATCCGTGCTGATGAAGCGATCAAGGATGCCGACGGCAACATCGTCGAGCTGCGTTGCTCCTACGACCCGGAAACGTTGGGCAAGAACCCTGAAGGTCGCAAGGTCAAGGGCGTCGTGCACTGGGTGCCGGCAGCCGAGAGCGTAGAGTGCGAAGTGCGTCTTTACGATCGTCTGTTCCGTTCGCCGAACCCTGAAAAAGCCGAGGAGGGCGCAAGCTTTCTGGACAACATCAACCCGGACTCCCTGCAAGTACTGACCGGTTGTCGCGCCGAGCCTTCGTTGGGCCAAGCGCAACCGGAAGACCGTTTCCAGTTCGAACGCGAAGGTTATTTCTGCGCGGACATCAAGGACTCCAAACCTGGTCGACCTGTCTTCAACCGCACCGTGACGTTGCGGGATTCCTGGACCTGATGCTGTACGTTTGAGGGGGAGCACGTGCTTTCTATCTACAACACGCTCACCAAGAGCAAAGAAGTTTTCAAGCCGCTGGATGGCAACAAGGTACGCATGTATGTCTGCGGGATGACCGTTTACGACTACTGCCACCTGGGCCATGGCCGCAGCATGGTTGCGTTCGATCTGGTGACGCGCTGGCTGCGTTTCAGTGGTTATGAACTGACCTATGTGCGCAACATCACCGACATCGACGACAAGATCATCAACCGGGCGCGGGAAAACGGTGAGTCTTTCGACGCACTGACCGCGCGCATGATCGATGCCATGCACGAGGACGAGGCGCGCCTCAACATCCTCAAGCCGGACATGGAGCCGCGTGCCACCGATCATATCCCTGGCATGCACGCCATGATCCAGACCCTGATCGACAAGGGTTATGCCTACGCTCCGGGTAACGGCGATGTGTATTACCGGGTCGGCAAGTTTCAGGGTTACGGCAAACTGTCGCGCAAGAAGATCGAAGACCTGCGCATCGGTGCTCGCATCGAAGTGGACGAGTCCAAGGAGGATCCGCTGGACTTCGTCCTCTGGAAAGGCGTCAAGCCGGGCGAGCCGAGCTGGGAATCGCCCTGGGGGGCAGGACGTCCAGGCTGGCATATCGAGTGCTCGGTGATGTCGACCTGCTGCCTGGGCGAGACCTTCGATATTCATGGTGGCGGCAGCGACCTCGAGTTTCCGCACCATGAAAACGAAATCGCCCAGAGCGAAGCGGCCACCGGCAAGACCTACGCCAATGCCTGGTTACACTGCGGCATGATTCGCATCAATGGCGAGAAGATGTCCAAGTCCTTGAACAACTTCTTCACCATCCGCGACGTGCTGGAGAAATACCACCCTGAAGTGGTGCGTTACCTGCTGGTGTCGAGCCACTACCGAAGCGCGATCAACTATTCCGAAGACAGCCTGCGTGAGTCGAAGGCGGCACTGGAGCGGTTCTATCACGCGCTCAAGGGCCTGCCGGTCGCCGAACCTGCGGGTGGCGAGGCGTTCGTCGAGCGTTTCAGCACGGCGATGAACGATGACTTCGGTACGCCTGAAGCCTGTGCGGTGCTGTTCGAGATGGTTCGCGAGATCAATCGTCTGCGCGAATCCGATATCGCAGCAGCGGCGAGTCTGGCGGCGCGCTTGAAGCAACTGGCCAGCGTGCTGGGTGTCCTGCAACTCGAAGCCGACGACTTTTTGCGCGCTGGCGCGGAAGGGCGAGTCGATGCAGCTGAAGTGGAGGCGCTGATTCAGGCGCGTCTGGCTGCGCGTGCCGCGAAAGACTGGGCCGAGTCCGACCGTATCCGCGACCAGATCACCGCCATGGGCGTGCTGCTGGAAGACGGCAAGGGCGGCACGACCTGGCGTCTGGCGGACTGATCAAGGACTGTTCCTGAAACACTATTGTGCCCATGCTCCGCGTGGGCATGCTGTTCTGGACGCTCCGCGTCCTGTCCTCGATGTTCCGCCTGACGAGCGTCGAACACTAAACGATCCGCTGCTCCCGCAACCGCTTGTACAGCGTGTTGCGGCTGACGCCCAGACGTTTGGCCAGCTGTGAAATATTCCCGCCTGCCGCTTGAAACAATTGGCCGAGGTCTTCGCTGGAGTGAAGGCGCGTGGCCGATTCCTGAGTCCTGACCGGGGCACGGCATTCCTCATCCGCGTGAGCATCGAGCAGAAAGTCCTCGGGCAGATGGTCAGTGCCGATCGGCTGTTCGTCGGCCAGTGCCAGCGCCACCTGAATCACACTGTTGAGCTGGCGCAGGTTGCCCGGCCAGGGGTGACGCTCGAACAACTCAAGCACTTCTCTGGAGAAGCCCGCGCGCTGATGAGCATCACGGTGCCGCTCCCAGATTCGCTGGACAAGCGCATGCTTGTCCGTCCGCTCGCGCAGGGGCGGGAGTTCAATGCTCAGCCCGCTGATCCGGTAATAAAGATCCTGGCGAAAAAGCCCCGCCTGGACCTGATCGCGCAGACCTCGGTTGGTGGCTGAAATCAGGCGTATATCGACCGGATACAGCTCGCTGCTGCCCAATGGCTGAACGCAGCGCTCTTGCAGCACGCGCAGCAGTCGCGCCTGTACCGGCATCGGCATGTCGCCCACCTCATCCAGAAACAGCGTGCCTTTGTCGGCCTTGCGGATCAGGCCGATGCTGCCTTTCTGGTTGGCCCCGGTGAAGGCACCTCTTTCATAGCCAAACAGCTCGGCCTCGACCAGTTCGGCCGGGATCGCTGCGCAGTTGACCGCGATCAGCTGCTGGCTGGCGCGCGCACTGGCCTGATGCAGGGCTTTGACAAAGACTTCCTTGCCGACCCCGGTTTCACCATGAATGAGCAGCGGGATGTCTTTTTCCAGCAGCCGCTGCGCCTGACGCACAGCCTTCTCGACCTTCGCATCGCCCAGACTGATGGCCTGCAGATCAAGGTTTCGTGGTGGTGCAGCAGGCACTTGCGCAGCCTGCACGCAATGCAGCTTCAGTGGTTTGCGAGTCGGGCGCTTGAGCAGGCATTGAAAGCGATTGTTGCCAAATGCATGCAGCGCAAACGGACGCGCTTCGGTTTCGCTGAGCAATTGCAGGATCGGACATTTGAATAGCGTCTCGATGCTGGCGCCGGCTGGAGTCTTCCCCAGCAGGGCGTCGGCACGCCGATTGGCGCACAGGATCTGGCCGCTTTCGTCAAAAATCAGCAGGCCGGCCCACTGGCTGTCGAGGTTGTTCAGACCGGTATTGAAGATCAGCTGGAAGTGGGAGTCGCGAAACTGGTCGAGGATCAGGCGGTTTTCCACCGACTGGCTCATCATTTTGACCATGCCCAGCGTGTGCGAGGGTGGCAGGAAGCTGTCACTGGACACATCCAGCACGGCAATGATGCGCCGATCGGCATCGAAAATCGGTGACGCCGAACCGGTCATGAAACGGTTGGCCTTGAGGAAATGCTCGTCCGGTTCGATATGAATGGCCTGCTCGCAGGCCAGCGCCGTGCCGATGGCATTGGTGCCCGTGCCACGTTCGCTCCAGCTGGCACCTGGCATGAAGCCCTGAGCCTGGGACGATTCGACGAAGCGTTGCGCACCCCATGACTTGAGCAACTGACCTTGAGGGTCGGCCAGCAGAATCAGACAGCTGGAATTGCTGAGAATGTTTTCGTAGACCGGCAGGACCTCCTGATGGGTGGTCTGTACCAGTCCGTTATGGCGCTCCAGCAGCCTGGAAACCTCCGCCCCCGGCAGTTGGCCGAATGACGGACGCGTCTGATGACTGAGGCCGAAGTCCCGGCAGCGGGTCCATGAATCCTGAATGATGATGTCGTGAGCAAGCGAAGCGCTGGTTTGAGACATGAGGATGCCTGCGAATATGACGTATTGTTTTTGTTTTTAGGTCCCGTCGGCGTGACCATCCTTGCCCGCAACGTCCGTCCAGTGTCGTTCAGTTTTGTTCAAAGTCAATGTTCATTTTGTTCAAGTGTTCAGTGTTTTCTGTTCATTATTGTTCAGCTGTGAAAGCCGTTTCGTCCCCTGAATACGGGCGAACGCTCTGTTTCGGGCTTCACCGGCAATCTGCCTGAGCTGGCACGAATGTCGCTATCTGCAAACAGTCACGCATTCACCCTTAAGAAAAAAACAACAAAGGGCACGCCATGTCACTCACGCTGGAGCATGTCAGTCGCGCCGTCGATGGCCAGGTCTGGATCGACGACGCTTCCCTGAGCTTTGAGCCGGGATCATTCAACGTTCTGCTGGGGCGAACCCTGTCCGGCAAAACCAGCCTGATGCGCCTGATGGCCGGGCTGGACAAGCCGGACAGCGGGCGAGTGCTGATGAACGGGGTCGATGTCACCCATCGTCCGGTTCGTCTGCGCAACGTCTCGATGGTTTATCAGCAGTTCATCAATTACCCGAGCATGACGGTGTTCGAAAACATCGCCTCGCCGCTGCGCCAGGCGGGTCTGTCCAAAGACGTGATCCACAGCCGGGTGCAGGAAACCGCGAAGATGCTGCGCATCGAAAAATTCCTGCAACGCCATCCCCTCGAACTGTCCGGTGGGCAGCAGCAGCGCACCGCGATGGCCAGGGCGCTGGTCAAGGACGCCGAGCTGATCCTCTTCGACGAACCGCTGGTCAACCTCGATTACAAGCTGCGCGAAGAGCTGCGTCAGGAAATGCGCGAGCTGTTTGCCGCTCGCCATACCATCGCCATCTACGCCACCACCGAGCCCAATGAAGCGCTGGCGCTGGGTGGCACCACCACCATCCTGCATGAAGGGCGGGTGGTACAGAGCGGCAAGACCCCCGAGGTCTATCATCGACCTGCGACTGTGCTGGCCGCCGAGCTGTTCTCCGAACCGCCGATCAACCTCATGCCGGGCCGTATAGAGGGCAATGAAGTCAGCTTCGCCAATTTCGTGCACTTCCCGCTCAACGTCGACCTGCGGGCCGTCGGCGATGGCGAGTATCGTTTCGGCGTGCGCCCCAGCCATTTGAGCCTGGTGCCGTCCAACGATGACGATCTGGAACTGGCGGTTACTGTCGAGCTGGCGGAAATCAGCGGTTCTGAAACCTTCCTGCATGTGCGCAACGAGCTGTTCTCGCTGGTCCTGCATCTGCCGGGCGTGCATGCCTACGACGTCGATGCGGCGATCCGGGTGTACATCCCGACCCACAAATTGTTTGTATTCGATCAGCAGGGCGGCCTGATTCAGGCGCCGGGCCTGCGCATGGCGAGGGTTGCCTGATGGCCGAGATCCGCTTGCAGAACCTCGCGCACAGCTACAGCGCCAAGCCTGGCCCTGACGACTATGCAATTCGCGAGATGAGCCATGTTTGGGAGCAGGGCGGTGCTTATGCGCTGCTCGGGCCTTCCGGGTGTGGCAAGTCAACGCTGCTCAATATCATTTCCGGCCTGCTCAGTCCGTCGCAGGGGCAGGTGCTGTTCGACTCGAAAGTGGTCAATGAGCTGCCTCCTGAGCGCCGTAACATCGCTCAGGTTTTCCAGTTTCCGGTGATCTACGACACCATGACGGTGTTCGACAATCTGGCCTTTCCATTGCGCAATCAGGGCATGGACGAGGCGCGGATTCTCATCAAGGTCAACGAAATTGCCGATGTCCTGGACCTGCAGCCGCTGCTGAAAAAGAAGGCGCGCAACCTCAGCGCGGACGAAAAGCAGAAGGTCTCCATGGGCCGCGGGCTGGTGCGCGATGACGTGTCGGCGATCCTCTTCGACGAACCGCTGACCGTGATCGATCCGCACCTGAAGTGGAAACTGCGGCGCAAGCTCAAGCAGATCCACGAGCAGTTCAATATCACCATGGTCTACGTCACCCACGATCAACTGGAGGCGTCGACCTTCGCCGACAAGATCGCCGTGATGTATGGCGGACAGATCGTCCAGTTCGGCACGCCGCGGGAGCTGTTCGAAAAGCCGTCGCACACTTTTGTCGGCTATTTCATCGGCAGCCCGGGGATGAATCTGATTGACGTCACGCCGCAGCCGGGCGGCGTCGGTTTTGCCGATATTCACCTGCCGCTGCCTGAGTCGTTGCAGCAAAAGCTCGCCAATACGCCGTGGAAAACGCTGAAAGTGGGTATTCGTCCTGAGTTCGTGCATGTCTGGGACGGACCTTACGATGATGCGATGTGTGCCGACGTGACCTATGTGGAAGACCTCGGCACCTACAAGATCATCACCCTGAAACTGGCCGGACAACTGCTGAAGGTGCGTCTGCAGGAAGACAAACCGGTGCCGCAAGGCCAGGCCTGGATCAGCTTTCCGGGGCAATGGCTGATGCTCTATGCAGATGATTACCTGATCGAAGCCGGCCCTGCCAGTGAGGTGTCCCATGCGTAAGGTTCAGAACAACAAGGCGTGGTGGCTGGTGATGCCGGTGTTTCTGCTGGTGGCATTCAGCGCGATTATCCCGATGATGACCGTGGTCAACTATTCGGTGCAGGACATTTTCGACCAGTCCAGCCGCTATTTCGTCGGCACCGACTGGTTCCGGCAGGTCCTGCAGGACCCGCGTCTGCATGACTCGCTGCTGCGTCAGTTCATTTATTCGGGCTGTGTGCTGCTGATCGAGATCCCGCTGGGCATCGCGATTGCCCTGACCATGCCGACCAAGGGGCGCTGGTCGTCGTTGTGCCTGATCGTGATGACCATTCCACTGCTGATCCCGTGGAACGTGGTCGGCACTATCTGGCAGATCTTCGGCCGTGGTGATATCGGCTTGCTGGGGTACACGCTGAACAATGTGCTGGGCATCAACTACAACTACGCCGCCAATGCCTCGGATGCCTGGGTGACGGTGCTGGTCATCGACGTCTGGCACTGGACCTCGCTGGTGGCTCTGCTTTGCTATTCAGGGCTGCGGGCGATTCCGGATGTGTATTACCAGGCGGCACGCATTGATCGGGCGTCCGGCTGGGCGATCTTCCGGCATATCCAGTTGCCGAAGATGAAAAGCGTGCTGCTGATTGCGGTGATGTTGCGCTTCATGGACAGCTTCATGATCTACACCGAGCCGTTCGTGCTGACCGGTGGCGGGCCGGGTAACTCCACCACTTTCCTCAGTCAGACGCTGACCACCATGGCGCTCGGGCAGTTCGACCTGGGGCCTGCGGCCGCGTTCTCGCTGGTGTATTTCCTGATCATTCTGTTGGTGTCATGGGTGTTCTACACCGCCATGACTCACAGCGAAAAGAATTGAGGGGCTGGTCATGAGTCTGCGCAAAATCATACCGCTGTGGATTTACCTGTTGTTTCTGCTGGTGCCGATCTACTGGCTGATCAACATGTCGTTCAAGACCAATACCGAGATCCTCGGTGGCCTGACCCTGTGGCCGCAGGATTTCACCCTGGCCAACTACAAGGTGATCTTCACCGACGAGAGCTGGTACAGCGGTTACCTCAACTCGCTGTACTACGTGTGCCTCAATACCGTGATATCGCTAAGCGTCGCATTGCCGGCAGCCTACGCGTTTTCACGCTATCGTTTTCTCGGCGACAAGCACCTGTTCTTCTGGCTGCTGACCAACCGCATGGCGCCACCGGCAGTCTTCCTGCTGCCGTTTTTCCAGCTGTATTCGTCCATCGGCCTGTTTGACACGCACATCGCCGTGGCACTGGCGCACTGCCTGTTCAACGTTCCGCTGGCTGTATGGATTCTGGAGGGCTTCATGTCCGGCGTTCCCAAGGAAATCGACGAAACGGCCTACATCGACGGTTACAGCTTTCCCAAGTTTTTCGTGAAGATTTTCATTCCACTGATTGGTTCGGGTATCGGCGTCACCGCGTTTTTCTGCTTCATGTTCTCTTGGGTCGAGCTGTTGCTGGCGCGCACCCTGACGTCGGTGAATGCCAAGCCGATCGCTGCGGTGATGACCCGCACCGTGTCGGCATCGGGTATCGATTGGGGGGTGCTGGCGGCGGCAGGGGTGTTGACCATTCTGCCGGGCATGCTGGTGATCTGGTTCGTTCGCAACCATGTGGTCAAGGGCTTTGCTCTTGGTCGTGTCTGAGGAGTCGAAAAAATGGAGTGGATGTCCTGGACACTGCCCACTGCGGCCTTCTTCATCAGCATTGCGCTGCTGCTGGCAGGGATGACCGTATGGGAATTGCGCTCGGCAAGTATCGAGCGTCGTGGTTTTCTGCCGATTGCCACCACCCGTGGCGACCGTCTTTTCATTGGGCTTCTGGGCAGCGCTTATCTGCATTTGCTGGTAATCGGCGCGACTGACTGGAGCATCTGGATCGCTTCGGGGGCTTCCCTGGTGTGGCTGTTGGTGGTGATGCGTTGGGGTTAGAGAGCGGCCGGGCGCGGTTGCCGGGGTGATCCGGTCGGCGGCATTGGAAAAGCGGGACTACATGAAAGCAACCTGGAGATGACTATGTTCAATAAGAAAAACAAGCTGCAACATAGCGTGACGCTGGCAACCATGATCATGCTCAGCGGGTTGAGTGTTTCAGCCTGGGCAGATCAGTACGAAGATAAGGCAAAGGAATGGGCGAAGGAGTTCAAGCCGAGTACGCTTTCCGATGACGAGCAGTTGAAAGAGCTGAAGTGGTTCATCGAAGCTGCCAAGCCGTTTCGTGGCATGGACATCAAGGTGGTGTCGGAAACCCTGACCACCCATGAATACGAATCCAAGACCCTGGCCAAGGCGTTCACCGAAATCACCGGCATCAAAGTCACCCATGACTTGTTGCAGGAAGGTGATGTCATCGAAAAACTGCAGACCGCCATGCAGTCGGACAAGAGCATCTATGACGGCTGGGTCAATGACTCGGACCTGATCGGTACGCACTTTCGCTACGGTAAGGCCGTTTCTCTCACGGAGATGATGGCCAAGGAAGGCAAGGACTTTACTTCGCCAACCCTGGATATCAAGGACTTCATCGGCACCTCGTTTACCACCGCTCCAGACGGCAATCTTTACCAGCTGCCTGATCAGCAGTTCGCCAACCTGTACTGGTTCCGTGCCGACTGGTTCGAACGTCCCGACCTGAAAAAGAAATTCAAGGACAAGTACGGCTATGAGCTGGGCGTTCCGGTCAACTGGTCGGCTTACGAAGACATTGCCAAGTTCTTCAGCGAGGACGTCAAGGAGATCGACGGCAAGAAAGTCTTCGGGCACATGGACTATGGCAAGAAAGACCCGTCACTGGGCTGGCGTTTCACCGATGCCTGGTTCTCCATGGCCGGCAGCGGCGACAAGGGTTTGCCTAACGGTCTGCCGGTGGATGAGTGGGGTATTCGCGTCGAAGACTGCCATCCGGTCGGCTCCAGCATTACCCGCGGTGGCGACACCAACGGCCCGGCGGCAGTGTTCGCTACGCAGAAATACATCGACTGGCTGAAAGCCTATGCGCCGCCGGAAGCGGCGGGCATGACCTTCTCCGAATCCGGACCAGTGCCTTCGCAGGGTAACGTCGCGCAACAAATCTTCTGGTACACCGCCTTTACCGCCGACATGACCAAGCCAGGCCTGCCGGTGATGAATGCTGACGGCACGCCGAAGTGGCGCATGGCGCCTTCGCCGAAAGGCCCTTACTGGAAAGAAGGCATGAAGCTCGGCTATCAGGACGTCGGTTCATGGACGTTCCTGAAGTCGTCCGACGAGAAAAAGCGTCTGGCCGCCTGGCTGTATGCGCAATTCGTGACCTCGAAGAGCGTTTCGCTGAAGAAAACCATCGTAGGCCTGACGCCGATTCGCGAGTCGGATATCAATTCCAAGGAGATGACCGAGCTGGCGCCTAAACTGGGTGGTCTGGTGGAGTTCTATCGCAGCCCGGCACGCGTGCAATGGTCGCCTACCGGCACCAACGTGCCTGACTATCCGAAGCTGGCACAGCTGTGGTGGAGCCATGTGGCCGAGGCGGTCACTGGCGAGAAGACTGCGCAGGAGGCCCTCGACGGTCTGGCCAAGGACCAGGATGCGATCATGACGCGCATCGAGCGTTCCGGGGTTCAGAAGGCCAGCAATTGTGCGCCGAAGATGAATCCGGAAACCACTGCAGAAGCCTGGTACAAGAAGGCCGAAGAGAGCAACGGCAAGTTCCTCGCGCCACAGCGCAAGCTGGCCAACGAGAAACCCAAGGGTGAAACCATCGCTTACGCTGACCTGCTGAAAAGCTGGGAGGCAGCCAAGAAGTAAGGGTTTGTCGAGGTAAAAAAAACGGCACCTTCAAGGTGCCGTTTTTTATTGCCGCAGGCTGATCAGTCGTGCAGGGTTTCTGCCGCGTACAGCGTGTTTTCCAGCAGGCAGGCGCGGGTCATGGGGCCGACGCCGCCAGGAACCGGGGTGATCCAGCCGGCGCGGGGCAGGGCGGTCTCATAAACCACGTCGCCTACCAGCTTGCCGTCTTCCTGGCGATTGATGCCGACATCGATGACGATAGCACCCTGTTTGATCCATTCGCCTTTGACAAGGCCCGGCTTGCCGGCGGCAACCACCACCAGATCGGCACGACCCACGTGGCCTGCCAGATCCTTGGTGAAACGGTGGGTCACCGTGACGGTGCAGCCCGCCAGCAGCAGTTCCATCGCCATCGGGCGGCCGACGATGTTGGAGGCGCCGACGACGACGGCATCCAGGCCGTACAGGTCGACACCGGTGCTTTCGAGCAAGGTCATGATGCCCTTGGGGGTGCATGGACGCAGCAGTGGAATGCGCTGAGCGAGACGACCCACGTTATAAGGATGGAAGCCGTCCACGTCCTTGTCCGGGCGAATGCGCTCCAGCAGCAGCGAAGCGTCAAGGTGCGCAGGCAAGGGCAGTTGCAGCAGGATGCCGTCGACAGCGGCATCCTCATTGAGGCGGTCGATCAGATCGGTCAGTGCTGCCTGAGTGGTCTCGGCGGGCAGGTCGTAAGCCTGGGAGATAAAGCCGACTTCCTCGCAGTCCTTGCGCTTGTGAGAGACATAGACCTGGGAGGCGGGGTCGCTGCCGACCAGAATCACCGCGAGGCCCGGCGTACGCAGACCTTGCTGGCTACGTTCGGCGACACGTTTGGCGATCTGCTGGCGCAGGCTGGCGGCGATCGCCTTGCCGTCGATTAGTTTTGCAGTCATGACGCGTGATTAACCATCGAGAGGAAAAAAATGAGCGCGCATTCTCTCATGACATGGCGCGAGGGCAAAGGCGATTGCTTTGCATATTCAGCTAACTCCTTTATCTAGCTGAATTTTTTTCAAAAAAAGGTTGACGACCCGAGGGGGCGTCTATAAGATTCGTCGCACTTGCCGGGCAGAGCCCAGCACTGGTTAAGCTAGCACTGGTTGATTCGGTCAGGCAGAGTTGCAAATCAGCTCGGTGTGATCGATTGAAAGCCTTTTAGTTTGTTATCGCAAGAGTACAAATTATATAAGTGCCCGTAGCTCAGCTGGATAGAGCATCCGCCTTCTAAGCGGATGGTCGCAGGTTCGAGTCCTGCCGGGTGCGCCATTTAAGGCAGCTTTGGCACAGCAAGTAAGTTGTATCGTCACGCGCAATATGGTGGGCGTAGCTCAGTTGGTAGAGCACAGGATTGTGACTCCTGCGGTCGTGGGTTCGAACCCCATCGTCCACCCCATATTAAGAAGGGCGCCAGATTCATAGTCTGGCGCCTTTGCTTTAAAAGTCTGAAATGCGGATGTGGTGGAATTGGTAGACACACTGGATTTAGGTTCCAGCGCCGCAAGGTGTGAGAGTTCGAGTCTCTCCGTCCGCACCAGATGTACTTTCGTCGGGTTCCAGTGAGCACCGCGAAAGTCAAGAGAAGCCCGCCCAGTGCGGGCTTTTTGTTGTCCTGGATTTCTCATTAGGCAGTTTTATCTGCGGTTTTGGCTGTGTCTGTGAGGTGGTGCGAATTTGGATCTGGTCGGCGATGGCTGAGGGGGAGAGGCTGCGACGGCGCGAGCGGTAGTTCATGCTCGCGGCGCGCTGGACTGCAATTTCAGCCTGATGGCGGCTGTATGCTTATTCGATAACCAGCAAAACCCTGGATTGGCACAGAAGTGATGAGTGCTCGCCCGGAATTTCAGTGACTACGCTGTAGCCGCCGGATTCCAGTGAGGATAAATCGGCAGAGAATGAAAAGCCTGATTTCAGGAAGTTTTCATTGCCGAACGCTTTGATCAGATCAGGGCGGTCCACGATCACAGGATCTTTGAACGTGACGGGGGTGCCTTTGTAGCCCGTCAGGCGAAGTCTGATTTCCTTGGGGGCGCGCTGGTTGGCTGTGTCGATGGCCCATCCGTTGAATTGGGCCATGCCTTTGGCTAAATAGACAGTTGAGCCGGTCTTTCCGCCAATCGAGTCGATAGCGCACTTGTCTGTTGCATAGTTTGTGACTTTGGCTGCGCTTTCTTTGCTCCCGTCTTTATCATTGCACCCCGTCATGATCGCTGAAGTTATAGCGAGAACACTTACTGCAGCAATCATCTTGAGCATGATTTTTCCTGGGAGATGTCGATGTTGTGGGGAGGGGCTGAGTGGTTTTAACGGTTTGGCAGCGCATTGACGCGAGGCGGAGATTATATGATTCATCGTCGTCGCAGCCTCTGTCCCCGCTGCTCGGGCAGCAAAATCAGGGGTCGGATTATGGAGTGCTAAGCCCTGCAGCACAAGGGTGCAGGGTCGCCAGGCTCCGGGGTTGACCAGGTTCTCCCGTTGAATGATCCAGGCGATCCGGCTGGCTTGATCTTCCCGTGCGTCAGGTGGGAGGCCGGCTTTGCGTGCCGCTCGCTGCGATCCATCGCTTTCAGGCGAATTGACATGAAAGTCCCGCTGTTATGAGCTTGTGTCGAGGTGGTTATAAAAGTTCAGGTGTTTCGTGTGTCGATATTTTGTAGGTTTCAGGTCAGCCAAAAGTTGTCTTGTCCCCGATAACTTGCAGCGTCGTCGCCTGGATGCTTGATAGGTGCGAAGTGGGGTTATTGCCATAAGTTTCAGTTATTGATGAGCGGAGGGCGATCGCCGAGCCGGGGTGTATTTGCACCCCCTGTTCGTTATCGGGCGGTTGCGCGACCCGCCTGAGTAAAAAAGGCCAGTCCGGTCAATTGCTTGCCATGGGTGGCGCGGCATCGCTGCGTTGTGTACGATGCGCGCCGGGTTGAATAAGGCTTCGAAGTTGGAGCAGGCATTTGGTTGATTTTGTAATCGCCATCCGCCGGAGCCTGGATTGCCGGGGCGAGAGCTCCTCGGCTGCACGAAATGGCCGCCTTGAGCGGTTTTTTTGTTTCAAGGTATTCGTTTTAACGTTTCGCTGGTTCGGTGGTCACATTACCACTGGTCGAGTGGGGCGCTGTGTAGATGGAGTCGGTAATCGTCTTGTGCGGATGCGTCCTTATATAAAGGAAGCTGTGCCAGACCTGTCGCGGTTAGTGAGAGGGTCATTTCCATCTCGCCCGGCTGTAGGCCGATTCCTTCTTGTTAACCCGCCCTTTTTCAGTAGGGTGACTTCTTGAGTTTGACCCACTAGAATGCATGCCCTTGATTCTGGGGTCGGAAACGGCCGGCTAACGTCTGTGCAACGAGGAATATCCATGCAAGTTTCTGTTGAAAACACTTCCGCTCTTGAGCGCCGCATGACCATTGGTGTACCTGCCGAGCGCATCGAGACTGAAGTCAACAAGCGTCTGCAACAGACCGCGCGCAAAGCCAAGATCCCGGGCTTCCGCCCTGGCAAGGTGCCTATGAGCGTGATTCGTCAGCGTTACGAGGACGGCGCACGTCAGGAAGCGCTGGGCGATCTGATTCAGGCTACTTTTTATGAAGCTGTGGTTGAGCAGAAGCTGAACCCGGCCGGTGCTCCTGCTGTTGAGCCCAAGTCGTTCGAAAAAGGCAAAGATCTGGAATACGTGGCTACTTTCGAAGTATTCCCGGAATTCACCGTTGCCGGCTTCGACAGCATCTCCGTAGAGCGCCTGTCTGCCGATGTGGCCGACAGCGATCTGGACAACATGCTCGAAGTGCTGCGCAAGCAGAACGTTCGTTTCGAAGTGGCTGATCGTGCTGCCCAGAACGAAGACCAGCTGAACATCGATTTCGTCGGCAAGGTCGACGGCGAAGTGTTCGCTGGCGGTTCCGCTACCGGTACCCAGCTGGTTCTGGGTTCCGGCCGCATGATCCCTGGTTTCGAAGACGGTCTGGTTGGCGCCAAGGCCGGTGAAGAGCGCGTTCTGAACGTGACCTTCCCAGAGGACTATCAGAACCTCGAGCTGGCCGGCAAGGCTGCCGAGTTCACCGTGACCGTCAACACCGTTTCCGAGCCAAAGCTGCCTGAGCTGAACGAAGAGTTCTTCAAGCAGTTCGGTATCAAGGAAACCGGTATCGAAGGCTTCCGCACCGAAGTTCGCAAGAACATGGAGCGCGAGCTGCGTCAGGCGATCAAGTCCAAGGTCAAGAATCAGGTCATGGACGGTCTGCTGGCCGCCAACCCGATCGAAGTGCCTAAAGCGCTGCTGGAAAACGAAGTCAACCGTCTGCGTGTGCAGGCCGTTCAGCAGTTCGGCGGCAACATCAAGCCTGACCAGCTGCCGGCAGAGCTGTTCGAAGAGCAGGCCAAGCGCCGCGTCGAGCTGGGTCTGATCGTTGCCGAGGTCGTCAAGCAGTTCGACCTGAAGCCTGATGACGCTCGCGTTCGCGAAATGATTCAGGAAATGGCCTCCGCCTATCAGGAGCCTGAGCAGGTCGTTGCCTGGTACTACAAGAACGAGCAGCAAATGAACGAGGTACGTTCTGTTGTGCTTGAAGAGCAAGTTGTAGATACTGTTTTGCAGAAAGCTAGCGTGACCGACAAATCGGTCTCCTACGAAGAAGCTGTCAAGCCGGTGGAAGCTCCAAAAGCCGACTGATTTCTCTTTTCGTGCGAAAACACCCACAAGCCAGCCTTCGCGCTGGCTTGTGCGTATTCAAGACTCGACTATTTGGGAGTGAATGCAGGACATGTCCCGCAATTCTTATATTCAGCAGAACTCTGACATCCAGGCCGCTGGCGGCCTGGTCCCGATGGTTATCGAGCAGTCCGCCCGTGGCGAACGCGCCTATGACATCTATTCGCGCCTTCTCAAGGAGCGAGTCATCTTTATGGTTGGTCCGGTAGAGGACTACATGGCCAACCTTATCGCGGCACAGCTGCTCTTCCTTGAAGCGGAAAACCCGGACAAGGATATCCATCTCTACATCAACTCGCCGGGCGGTTCGGTGACTGCAGGCATGTCGATCTACGACACCATGCAGTTCATCAAGCCGGACGTGTCGACCATCTGTATCGGTCAGGCTTGCAGCATGGGTGCATTCCTGCTGGCCGGCGGTGCAGAAGGCAAGCGTCATTGCCTGCCCAACTCGCGGATGATGATTCACCAGCCGCTGGGCGGTTTCCAGGGTCAGGCGTCGGACATCGACATCCATGCCAAGGAAATCCTGCACATTCGTCATCGTCTCAACTCGCTGCTGGCGCATCATACCGGCCAGAGCCTCGAAACCATCGAGCGCGATACCGAGCGTGACAACTTCATGAGCGCAGAGCGTGCGGCCGAATACGGCCTGATCGACTCGGTGATCAACAAGCGTCAAATGCCTGCCTAAGCGGCTCAAAATGTAGGGGGTCGGCACAACCGACCGCCTGCGGACTTGAAAAAGCCCGCAATAGCCTTCATCTTGTGTTGCAAGCCTACCGGATTGGATCGATCGAATGACTGACACCCGCAACGGCGAGGACAACGGCAAATTGCTCTATTGCTCCTTCTGTGGCAAAAGCCAGCATGAAGTGCGCAAATTGATTGCCGGCCCCTCGGTCTTTATCTGCGACGAGTGCGTCGACCTGTGCAATGACATCATCCGTGAGGAGGTGCAGGAAGCTCAGGCCGAAAGCAGCGCGCATAAATTGCCTTCGCCTAAAGAAATCAGCGGCATCCTTGACCAGTACGTCATCGGTCAGGAACGTGCCAAAAAGGTTCTCGCAGTAGCGGTGTACAACCACTACAAGCGTTTGAATCAGCGTGACAAGAAGAACGACGACGTCGAACTGGGCAAGAGCAACATCCTGCTGATCGGCCCTACGGGCTCCGGCAAGACGCTGCTGGCCGAAACACTGGCTCGCCTGCTCAACGTACCGTTCACCATCGCTGACGCCACCACCCTGACCGAAGCCGGTTATGTGGGTGAGGACGTCGAAAACATTATCCAGAAGCTGTTGCAGAAATGTGATTACGATGTCGAGAAGGCCCAGATGGGTATTGTCTACATCGACGAAATCGACAAGATTTCGCGCAAATCCGACAACCCTTCGATCACTCGTGACGTGTCCGGTGAAGGCGTGCAGCAAGCCTTGCTGAAACTGATCGAGGGCACCGTGGCTTCCGTTCCGCCTCAAGGTGGTCGCAAGCATCCGCAGCAGGAATTCCTGCAAGTGGACACGCGCAATATCCTCTTTATCTGCGGTGGCGCCTTCTCGGGCCTGGAAAAGGTCATTCAGAACCGTTCCACCCGTGGCGGAATCGGCTTCAATGCCGAGGTTCGCAGCAAGGAGGAGGGCAAGAAGGTTGGCGAGTCGCTGCGTGAAGTCGAGCCTGACGATCTGGTCAAGTTCGGTCTGATCCCCGAGTTCGTGGGCCGTCTGCCGGTGCTTGCGACGCTGGACGAGCTGGATGAGGCTGCTTTGATACAGATCCTCACCGAGCCGAAGAACGCGCTGACCAAGCAGTATGCCAAGCTGTTCGAGATGGAAGGTGTGGACCTCGAGTTCCGTACCGATGCGCTGAAATCGGTTGCCCGTCGCGCGCTGGAGCGCAAGACCGGTGCCCGTGGCCTGCGTTCGATCCTCGAAGGCGTGCTGCTCGACACTATGTACGAAATCCCGTCGCAGAGCGACGTGAGCAAGGTGGTGATCGACGAAAGCGTTATCGATGGCGCGTCCAAGCCGCTGTTGATCTACGAAAACAGCGAGCCGCCTGCCAAGGTTGCTCCCGACGCATAAACGCATGTTCATATGCGTGTGAAGTAATACTGAAGGGGGCCTTTTTGGTCCCCTTTTGCATTTTTAAGCCGTTCATTCGTTTTGTATGAAGAAACTGATCTTGGCGGGTCGCGCCTCTAGAGCTTGTTTTTTTTGGACGCTACCCCCATCTTGGCTTCAAGCTAATTCCATCTGTCCCGGCCAATTGGCCGCCGTAGAGGCGAAATCATGAAGACCACTATTGAATTGCCTCTCTTGCCATTGCGTGATGTCGTGGTTTATCCGCACATGGTTATCCCGCTGTTCGTGGGGCGCGAGAAGTCTATCGAAGCCCTTGAAGCGGCAATGACAGGCGACAAGCAGATCCTGCTGCTCGCGCAAAGAAACCCGGCTGACGACGATCCTGATGAAAAGGCTCTGTACAGCGTCGGTACCATTGCCACCGTATTGCAATTGCTCAAGCTGCCCGATGGCACCGTCAAGGTACTGGTCGAAGGCGAGCAGCGTGGTTCGGTAGAGCGTTTCATCGAAGTCGATGGCCACTACCGTGCAGACGTCGCGCTGATCGACGAAGTCGATGCGCCGGATCGTGAATCCGAAGTATTCGTGCGCAGCCTGCTGGCTCAGTTCGAGCAGTATGTGCAACTGGGCAAGAAAGTCCCTGCAGAGGTCCTGTCGTCGCTTAACAGCATCGATGAGCCTGGCCGCCTGGTTGACACCATGGCAGCGCACATGGCGCTCAAAATCGAGCAGAAGCAGGAAATCCTCGAGATTATCGACCTGTCAGCCCGTGTCGAGCACGTGCTGGCCTTGCTGGATGCCGAAATCGACCTGCTGCAGGTCGAAAAGCGCATTCGCGGTCGTGTGAAGAAGCAAATGGAGCGCAGCCAGCGCGAGTACTACCTGAATGAGCAGATGAAGGCCATTCAGAAGGAACTGGGCGATGGCGACGAAGGCCACAACGAAATCGAAGAGCTGAAAAAGCGCATCGACGCTGCGGGCCTGCCCAAGGACGCTCTGACCAAGGCGAATGCCGAGCTGAACAAGCTCAAGCAAATGTCGCCAATGTCGGCCGAAGCGACCGTGGTGCGCTCCTACATCGACTGGCTGGTTCAGGTGCCGTGGAAGGCGCAGAGCAAAGTGCGTCTGGACCTTGCGCGTGCCGAAGCGATTCTCGATGCCGACCACTATGGTCTGGACGAGGTCAAGGAACGCATCCTCGAATACCTCGCCGTGCAGAAGCGCGTGAAGAAGATTCGCGGCCCTGTGCTGTGTCTGGTAGGTCCACCGGGTGTGGGTAAAACCTCCCTGGCCGAATCCATCGCCAACGCGACCAATCGCAAATTCGTGCGTATGGCACTGGGTGGCGTGCGTGACGAGGCTGAAATTCGTGGTCATCGCCGGACTTACATCGGTTCGATGCCAGGAAGATTGATACAAAAAATGACAAAGGTGGGCGTTCGCAACCCGCTGTTCCTGCTTGACGAAATCGACAAGATGGGCAGCGACATGCGTGGCGATCCGGCGTCGGCATTGCTTGAGGTGCTTGATCCCGAGCAGAACCACAATTTCAACGATCACTACCTTGAGGTCGACTACGATCTTTCGGACGTGATGTTCCTCTGCACGTCGAACTCGATGAACATTCCGCCCGCGCTGCTGGACCGGATGGAAGTCATTCGCCTGCCGGGCTACACCGAAGACGAAAAGATCAATATCGCCGTCAAGTACCTCTCGCCCAAGCAGATTCAGGCCAACGGCTTGAAGAAAGGCGAGATCAGCTTTGACGAGGAGGCGATCCGCGACATCATCCGTTATTACACCCGTGAAGCGGGCGTGCGCGGGCTGGAGCGTCAGATTGCCAAGGTCTGCCGCAAGGCGGTCAAAGAGCACGCGATGGAAAAACGTTTCGCGGTGCAGGTCACGGCCGACATGCTCGAGCACTTCCTGGGCGTGCGCAAGTTCCGCTACGGGCTGGCAGAGCAGCAGGATCAGATCGGTCAGGTCACCGGCCTGGCGTGGACTCAGGTGGGCGGTGAGTTGCTGACCATCGAGGCTGCCGTGGTATCGGGCAAGGGCCAGTTGATCAAGACCGGTTCGCTGGGTGATGTCATGGTCGAATCCATTACCGCAGCCCAGACCGTGGTTCGCAGCCGAGCCCGTAGCCTGGGCATCCCCGCTGATTTCCATGAGAAACACGACACGCATATTCACATGCCGGAAGGCGCCACGCCGAAGGATGGACCGAGCGCTGGCGTGGGCATGTGCACTGCACTTGTTTCGGCACTTACACAGATCCCCGTGCGGGCGGATGTGGCAATGACGGGCGAAATTACCCTGCGTGGTCAAGTGCTGGCGATTGGTGGTTTGAAGGAAAAACTTCTGGCAGCACACCGTGGCGGAATCAAGACAGTGATCATTCCAGAAGAAAATGTGCGTGATTTGAAGGAGATTCCTGACAATATCAAGCAGGATCTGCAGATCAAGCCCGTTAAATGGATTGACGAAGTCCTGCAAATTGCGCTGCAATACGCGCCGGAGCCTTTGCCGGACGTGGCTACAGATCTGGTCGCCAAGGAAGAGAAGCGCGAGTCTGACTCTAAGGACAGAATTAGCACGCATTAAGTCTGGGCAGGCTTCCTTGACAGCTTTTTAGAGCCCTTGTTATAAAGCGGCTCTTTAAAGCAATCACAGGCAAGCCTTCCAGCGCTCGTTTTGCTTAACACCTAAAACTTAGAAACATACTCAATATAGAGATAAGGGGACTTAGAGTGAACAAGTCGGAACTGATTGATGCTATCGCTGCATCTGCTGATATCCCGAAAGCTGCTGCTGGCCGCGCGCTGGACGCAGTGATCGAATCCGTCACTGGCGCTCTGAAAGGTGGCGACCCGGTTGTTTTGGTTGGCTTTGGTACGTTCTCTGTGACTCACCGTCCTGCTCGTACCGGTCGTAACCCTCAGACAGGGAAAGCGCTGGAAATCGCTGCTGCCATGAAACCAGGTTTCAAAGCCGGTAAAGCTCTTAAAGAAGCTGTCAACCAAACTGACAAGTAAGCCTCTTTACGCCTTGCCCGCTGGATCGGGTCTGTCCTGATCCAGTAGTGGAGCGGTGGTGCATTCGGTTGCGACACCGAAGGGTTCGAGCCCTACCGCTTCGTCAGTTACGAGAAGGCGCATCCTCGGATGCGCCTTTCTTCTATCCGCTTTCTACCCACGCTCCGCGGTTGGTTAGTCAGTACAACCGTTTTGGGGGACGCAATGCTGCAGAACATCAGGGACAATTCACAAGGCTGGATTGCCAAGACAATTATCGGACTCATCATCGCCTTGATGGCCTTCACCGGCATTGAAGCGATGTTTACCGCTACCAGCAACAAGCAGAACGCGGCTGAAGTCAACGGCGAGGACATCTCTCAGAATGAGTTGAGTCAGGCCGTGGACATGCAGCGCCGTCAGTTGGCTCAACAGCTTTCGCAACAGCTGGGCAAGGATTTCGATCCTGCCATGCTGGATGAAAAGCTGTTGCGCGAATCAGCGCTCAAGGGCCTGATCGACCGCAAGCTGCTGCTGCAAGGCGCGGCGGATGCCAGGTTCTCGTTTTCCGACGCGGCACTGGATCAGCAGCTTTTGCAGACGCCTGAATTTCAGGTGGATGGTAAATTCAGCGCAGACCGTTTCGATCAGGTCATTCGCCAGTTGGGTTACAGCCGTCTGCAGTTCCGCCAGATGCTGGGTCAGGAAATGCTCATCGGTCAGGTACGTGCAGGTGTTGCCGGCAGTGCTTTTGTAACCGACGCACAGGTTGAAGCTTTCGCACGCCTCGAAAAGCAGACCCGTGATTTCGCGTCGCTCACCCTGCCTGCCGATACCTCGGCGGTCAAAGTGACCGATGACGAAGTCAAGGCTCACTACGACGAGCATGCCAAGGAGTTCATGAGCCCTGAGCAGGTGGTACTCGACTACATCGAATTGAAGAAGTCGTCCTTCTTCGACAAGGTGCAGGTCAAGGACGAGGACTTGCAGGCGGCTTATCAGAAGGAAATCGCCAATCTGTCCGAACAGCGTCGTGCGGCACACATCCTGATCGAAGTGAACGACAAGCTGAATGACGAGCAGGCCAAGGCGAAGATTGAAGAAATTCAGCAGCGTCTGGCCAAGGGTGAGGATTTCGCGGCACTGGCCAAGGAATACTCGCAGGACCCGGGTTCGTCGAACAAGGGCGGTGATCTGGGCTACGCAGGCAAGGGTGTCTATGACCCGGCTTTCGAAGAGGCGCTGTATGCCTTGAACAAGGACCAGGTTTCGCAGCCGGTGCGTACCGACTTCGGCTGGCACCTGATCAAGCTGCTGGGGGTTGAAGCACCTTCTGTGCCGACCTTTGCCAGTCTGAAAGGCAAGCTGACCAACGATTTGAAATCGCAGCTGGTCGAGCAGAAGTTTGTCGAAGTGACCAAGCAGCTGGAAGACTCGGCGTTTGAATCGTCGGACTTGTCCCAGCCAGCACAGGACCTGGGCCTGAAGGTTCAGACCACTGCACCGTTCGGTCGTGAAGGCGGCGAAGGCCTGACGGCCAACCGCGCGGTCATCCAGGCGGCATTCAGCCCTGAAGTGCTGGAAGAAGGCGCCAACAGCAACACGCTGGAGCTGGATCCGGAAACCGTCGTGGTGGTGCGCTCCAAAGAGCACCTGCAACCGCAGCAGTTGCCACTTGAGAGCGTTGCCAGCTCGATTCGCGCTCAACTGGTCAAGGAGCATGCTTCGGCCGCTGCCAAGGCCAAGGGCGAGGCGCTGCTGGCCGGTCTGCGTGAGGGCAAGATTCCGTTGGCGGCCAAGCAGGAAGGTCGTGACTGGAAGATGATGGAAGCGGTCACTCGCAGTCAGGAAGGGGTTGACCCTCAAGTGCTGCAGACGCTGTTCCGCATGCCCAAGCCGACAGGTAAGGACAAGCCGGAGTTCGCCAGCATCACTGCTTCCGATGGCAGCTTCGTGATCGTCCGTCTCAATGGCGTCAATCAGGCGGCTGCGCCGACTGATGCCGAGAAGGCACAGTATCGTCGCTTCCTTGCCTCCCGCGAGGGGCAACAGGATTTCGCGGCGTACCGTGCACAGCTGGAAAGCAAGGCGAAGATCGAGAAGTTCTAATCTCGAAACGCGCAAACAAAGAAGGCCGCTCATTGAGCGGCCTTTTTTTTGAGTCCGGGAAAGTGCCGCTCGCGAGGAGCAGCGTTTACCGTATTACTCGTCCATGCTGCCCATCGCGGTGGTGTTGAAGCCGCCGTCGACGTACATGATTTCACCGCTGATGCCCGACGCCAGGTCGGAGCACAGGAACGCGCCGGCGTTGCCGACTTCGTCGATGGTGACGTTGCGGCGCAGAGGGGTCTGCGCTTCGTTGGCAGCCAGCATCTTGCGGAAGTTCTTGATGCCTGACGCGGCCAGGGTGCGGATCGGGCCGGCCGATACAGCATTGACGCGAGTACCATCCGGGCCGAGGCTGCCGGCCAGGTAACGAACGCCGGCTTCCAGACTGGCCTTGGCCATGCCCATGACGTTGTAGTTGGGCATGGTGCGCTCTGCGCCCAGGTAGGACAGGGTCAGCAGGCTGCCGTTACGGCCTTTCATCATCTCGCGACCGGCCTTGGCCAGGGCCACGAAGCTGTAGGTGCTGATGTCATGAGCGATGCGGAAACCTTCGCGGGTGGTGGCGTTGGTGAAGTCGCCATCGAGCTGGTCGCCAGGCGCGAAGCCGACCGAGTGAACGATCGCGTCCAGGCCGTCCCACTTCTTGCTCAGCTCTTCGAAGACCTTGTTGATCTCTTCGTCGCTGGCCACGTCGCAAGGGAAGCACAGCTCAGGGCCCGAACCCCAGCCTGCGGCGAACTCTTCGACACGACCCTTGAGTTTGTCGTTCTGGTAGGTGAAGGCAAGCTCTGCGCCTTCACGATGCATGGCGGCGGCAATGCCGTATGCGATGGACAGTTTACTGGCGACACCGACGATCAGGACGCGCTTACCGGCGAGAAAACCCATGTGTTGTTCCTCTTCAGGTTAATCGACAGCTACCGGCGCCAAAAAGGCGGCCTCCAGCAGCTGCTGTGTATAAGGATGTTGCGGTGCGGCGAAGATATCCTGCGCTGCACCCTGTTCGACCACTTGGCCTTGCTTGACCACCATCAACTGGTGGCTCAGCGCTTTGACGACAGCCAGGTCATGGCTGATGAACAAATACGTCAGGTTGTACTTGGTTTGCAGCGAGCGAAGCAGCTCGACGACCTGACGCTGTACGGTCCGGTCGAGGGCCGAGGTCGGCTCGTCCAGCAAAATCAGCGCCGGCTTCAAGACCAGCGCACGTGCAATGGCGATCCGCTGGCGTTGACCACCGGAGAACTCGTGAGGGTAGCGGTGCCGGGTATCCGGGTCCAGACCAACTTCCCTGAGTGCTTCGATGATCGCCGTCTGCTGTTCGGCGGCCGTACCCATGCCGTGGATTCGCAAGCCTTCGCCAACGATTTCAGATACCGACATACGCGGGCTCAAACTGCCAAACGGGTCCTGGAAAACCACTTGCATCTGCCTGCGCAGCGGACGGATCTGCTGTTGCGACAGGGATTCTAGCGCGTTGCCCTTGAACCGTATGGTGCCCTGACTGCCGATCAGTCGAAGAATCGCCAGGCCCAGCGTCGATTTGCCCGACCCGCTTTCACCCACAATACCCAGTGTTTGCCCTTGTGGCAGGCTGAAACGTATGCCGTCCACCGCCTTGACGTGGTCGACGGTGCGCTTGAGCAGGCCTTTTTTGATCGGGAACCAGACTTTCAGGTCCTCGATTTCAAGCAGCGGAGCGCCTGCGGGGTTGGTCGAAGGACCGCCGCTGGGCTCGGCGCTGAGCAACACTTTGGTGTAAGGATGTTGCGGCGAACGGAACAATTCTTCGCACGATGCCTGTTCGACGATGCAACCGCGCTGCATGACACATACTCGGTTGGCTATTTGCCTTACGACGTTCAGATCGTGGCTGATAAGCAGCAGTGCCATGCCCAGGCGAGCCTGCAACTGCTTGAGCAATTCGAGGATTTTCAGCTGTACCGTCACATCCAGCGCGGTGGTCGGCTCATCGGCAATCAGCAGCTCGGGTTCGTTGGCCAGGGCCATGGCGATCATGACACGCTGCCGCTGGCCGCCTGACAGCTCGTGTGGCAGTGCTTTGAGGCGTTTGTGTGGCTCAGGTATACCAACCAGATCGAGCAGCTCCAGCGTGCGCTCGGTGGCCGCCTTGCCAGTCAGGCCCTTGTGCAGGCCCAGCACCTCGTTGATCTGTTTTTCCACCGAATGCAGCGGATTGAGCGAGGTCATCGGCTCCTGGAAGATCATGGCGATCCGGTTGCCACGGATCGTGCGCAGTTTTTTCTCTTCCACTTTCAGCAGGTCTTCACCCGCGTAGCGAATCGTGCCGCTCGGGTGGCTGGCGATGGGGTAGGGCAGCAGGCGCAGGATCGAGTGCGCGGTGACTGACTTGCCCGAACCGCTTTCGCCGACCAGCGCAAGCGTTTCACCGCGGCGAATATCGAAGCTGATGTTCTCGACCACGCGTTGCCGTGAGTCGCCCGTCACGAACTCGACCGCCAGATCGCGGATTTCGATCAGATTGTCATTGTTCATCTTATTTCCTTGGGTCGAAAGCATCGCGGGCGGATTCGCCGATGAACACCAGCAGGCTCAGCATGATGGCCAGCACAGCGAAGGCGCTGATGCCCAGCCAGGGTGCCTGCAGGTTGGATTTGCCCTGCGCCACCAGCTCGCCCAGCGACGGCGAGCCGGCGGGCAGGCCGAAGCCCAGAAAGTCCAGCGCCGTCAGGGTGCCGATGGCGCCGGTGAGAATGAAAGGCAGAAAGGTCATGGTCGACACCATGGCGTTGGGCAGGATATGGCGGAACATGATCGCGCCGTTCTCCATGCCCAGCGCCCGCGCGGCCCTTACGTATTCCAGATTGCGGCCACGCAGGAACTCGGCGCGTACCACGTCCACCAGGCTCATCCAGGAAAACAGCAGCATGATGCCCAGCAACCACCAGAAGTTGGGTTGTACGAAGCTGGCGAGGATGATCAGCAGATACAGTACCGGCAGGCCCGACCAGACCTCGAGGAAGCGCTGGCCCAGCAGGTCGACCCAGCCGCCATAGAAGCCCTGCAAGGCACCGGCGATGACGCCGATGATCGAGCTGAGGATGGTCAGGGTCAGGGCGAACAGTACCGAAATCCTGAAACCGTAGATCACCCGTGCCAGTACGTCTCGGCCCTGATCATCGGTGCCCAGCAGGTTCTCCCGCGAAGGCGGCGCCGGGGCAGGGACTTTCAGGTCGTAGTTGATGCTCTGGTAGCTGAACGGGATGGGCGCCCACAGGGTCCAGCCATCCTTCGCGGCGAGCAGTTCCTTGATGTACGGGCTCTTGTAGTTGGCTTCCAGCGGGAATTCACCGCCAAAGGTGGTTTCCGGGTAACGCTCGAATACCGGGAAGTACCAGCTGCCGTCATAACGCACGGCCAGCGGTTTGTCGTTGGCGATCAGTTCGGCGCCCAGGCTCAGACCAAACAGAATCAGGAACAGCCACAATGACCACCAGCCACGCCTGTTGGCCTTGAAGCGTTCGAAGCGACGGCGATTGAGAGGAGACAGCTTCATATCAATGCTTCCTGCTTTCGAAG
This sequence comes from Pseudomonas sp. SZ57, assembly GCF_009495975.1. Lineage (NCBI taxonomy): Bacteria > Pseudomonadati > Pseudomonadota > Gammaproteobacteria > Pseudomonadales > Pseudomonadaceae > Pseudomonas > Pseudomonas sp. SZ57. The sequence continues at coordinate 323,068 of NZ_WIBD01000007.1, forward strand.
TCGATGCGCGGGTCCACGAGGGTGTAGGTGATATCACCGATCAGCTTCACCACCAGCCCCAGCAGGGTGAAGATGAACAGCGTACCGAACACCACCGGATAGTCGCGGTTGATCGCGGCTTCAAAGCTCATCAGGCCCAGGCCGTCCAGCGAGAAGATCACTTCCACCAGCAGCGAGCCGGTGAAGAAGATGCCGATGAACGCTGACGGGAAGCCGGCGATCACCAGCAGCATTGCGTTGCGAAACACATGGCCGTAGAGCACCTTGTGGTTGCTCAGGCCCTTGGCTTTGGCCGTGGTCACGTATTGCTTGCTGATTTCGTCGAGAAAGCTGTTCTTGGTCAGCAGCGTCATGGTGGCAAAGTTGCCAATCACCAGCGCGGTGACGGGCAACACCAGATGCCAGAAGTAATCGAACAGCTTGCCCAGCGTGCTCAGTTCGTCGTAGTTGTTGGAGGTCAGTCCGCGCAGTGGAAACCAATTGAAGTAGCTGCCCCCGGCAAACACCACGATCAGTAGAATCGCGAACAGGAATGCTGGAATGGCGTAGCCGACAATGATTGCCGAACTGGTCCATACGTCGAACTGGCTGCCGTGGCGCGTGGCCTTGGCAATCCCCAGCGGGATCGACACCAGGTACATGATCAGGGTGCTCCATAACCCGAGGGAAATGGACACCGGCATCTTCTCGACAATCAGGTCGATGACCTTGGCATCGCGAAAGAAGCTGTCGCCGAAATCCAGCGTGGCGTAGTTCTTGATCATGATCCACAGGCGTTCCGGCGCCGACTTGTCGAAACCGTACATGCGTTCGATTTCCTTGACCAGTGCCGGGTCCAGGCCTTGCGCGCCGCGGTAGTTGGAGCCGGCCACCGATACTTCGGCGCCGCCTCCGGCAATCCGGCTGGTGGCGCCATCGAAGCCTTCGATCTTGGCGATCATCTGTTCGACCGGGCCACCGGGCGCAGCCTGAATGATGACGAAGTTGATGATCAGGATGCCGAGCAGGGTAGGGATGATCAGCAGCAGCCGTCGCAGAATATAAGCCAGCATGTTATTGCTCCGCGTTCGCAGGCTTGGCCTGATCAGGGACTGACGGGGTCGCGGTCGCCGGTTTGACATCCGGCTTGGCCCACCAGGTCATCAGGCCGATATCGGAAAGCGCTTTGGCCTTGGGATGGTCAAGGTGGTTCCAGTAAGCCACGCGCCAGGTCTTGATGTGCCAGTTCGGGACGACGTAAAAGCCCCACAGCAGTACGCGGTCCAGCGCCTTGGTATGGGTGATCAGGCTTTGCCGTGAGTCGGCGTTGATCAGGCCGGTGACCAGCGAGTCTACCGCAGGGTCCTTGAGGCCCATGAAATTGCGGCTGCCCGGGTTGTCGGCGCTGGATGAGTCGAAGTACACGCGCTGCTCGTTACCGGGCGAGCTGGACTGCGGATAGCCCGTGACGATCATGTCGTAGTCCCGCGAGCGCAGGCGGTTGATGTATTGCGACACGTCGGCCCGACGAATCACCAGTTCGATACCCAGGTCACTCAGGTTGCGCTTGTAAGGCAACAGAATGCGCTCGAACTCGGTCTGGGCCATCAGAAACTCGATTTTTACCGGGTTGCCCTGCGCGTCGACCATCTTGTCGTCGACGATCTTCCAGCCCGCTTCCTGCAACAGCTGGAAGGCCCGGCGTTGCTGCGGCCGGATCATGCCGCTGCCATCGGTAACCGGCAGGGTGAAGGGTTCGCTGAACACGCGATCCGGAATCTTGCCGCGCAACGGCTCCAGAAGCTTGAGTTCTTCGGCAGACGGCAGGCCGCTGGCGGCCATTTCCGAGTTGTCGAAATAACTTTTGGTGCGGCTGTACGAACCATTGAACAGCTGTTTGTTGGTCCACTCGAAGTCCAGCAGCAGAGTCAGCGCCTCGCGGACCCTGACGTCCTGAAACACGGGTTTGCGCAGGTTGAAGACAAAACCCTGCATGCCGGTCGGGTTGCCGTTGGGCAGCTCTTCCTTGATCAGCCTGCCGTCGCGCACTGCGGGCGTATCGTAGGCGGTCGCCCAGTTCTTGGCACTGGTTTCCATCCAATAGTCGAATTGCCCGGCCTTCCCAGCCTCCAGCGCTACCGTATTGTCGCGGTAGTAGTCGGTGGTCAGCACGTCGAAGTTGTAGAAACCCTTGTTGATCGGCAGGTCTTTTGCCCAGTAATCCTTGACCCGCTCATAACTCACCGAGCGACCGGCCTTCACGTCGGCGACCTTGTAAGGTCCGCTGCCCAGCGGGAAGTCCAGGTTGCCCTTGCTGAAATCGCGATCTGCCCAGAAATGCTTGGGCAGCACCGGCAACTGGCCAAGGATCAACGGCAACTCGCGGCTGCCCTTGTGCTTGAATTTGAACAGCACGCGCAACGGATCTTCGACAATCACCTGATCGACGTCGGCGTAGTAGCCCTTGTACATGGGCGAGCCGTGCTCCATGAGGGTCTTGAAGCTGAACTCGACATCGTCGGCGCGGATCGGGTGACCATCATGAAAGCGCGCTTCGGGGCGCAGATAGAAACGCACCCAGCTGTTGTCCGGGGACTTCTCGATCTTGCCCGCGATCAGTCCGTATTCGGTGAACGGTTCATCCAGGCTCGAGCGGGCCAGGGTGTCGTAGATCAGACCGATGTCGTCTGCCGGTACGCCCTTGTTGATGAACGGGTTGAGACTGTCAAAGCCGCCGAAGCCTGCCTGGCGCAGCGTGCCGCCCTTGGGGGCATCCGGGTTTACGTAGTCGAAGTGCTTGAAATCAGCCGGGTACTTCGGCGCTTCGTCGTACAGCGTCACGCCATGCTGAGGCGCAGCCTGTACCGTGCAGGCGAGGCTGGCCAGCAGCAGGCCGGCTGCCTGCGAGCGCAGGGAGTACAGAGGGTTCATCGGGGCTTCTCCAGAGTCTTGAGCCACCACGCACGCAGCCCCAGGGTGTAGGGCGGGGTAGTGACCATGGCGAATCGGTTGCGATAGGCAAGCCGATGATTGTTCAGGTACCAGTTGGGAATGCTGTAGTGCTGAGACAGCAGGACACGGTCCAGCGCCCGCGCCGCGGCGACCTGGTCGTCCCGGGTCTGCGCGGCCAGCAGTTTGTTCAGCAGGACATCGACCACGGGGTTGGCGATACCCGCGTAGTTCTTGCTGCCGTTGATCGCGGCCTGACTGGAATGGAAGTACTGCCACTGCTCCAGACCGGGGCTCAGGGTCTGCTGCAGGGTCATCAGAATCATGTCGAAATCGAAACGGTCCAGACGTTGCTTGTACTGGGCGCGGTCGACGGTGCGCAGCCCTGCATTGATCCCCAGGCGGCGCAGGTCTTCGATGTAGGGCTGCAGAATGCGTTCAAGGTTGGGGTTGACCAGCAGGATCTCGAAGCGCAACGGTTGCTTGTCGGCATTGAGCAAACCCTTGTCCGACAGCGTCCAGCCAGCCTCGGCAAGCAGCTTCAGGGCCTTGCGCAAGGTTTCGCGCGGTATCCCGCCGCCATCGGTTTTCGATGGGCTGAACGGCTGGGTGAACAGGCTGGCGGGCAACTGATCGCGGTAGGGCGCCAGGAGCAGCCATTCGGCCCCGGTCGGCAGGCCCGTCGCGGAAAATTCGCTGTTGGGGTAGTAGCTGGTCGAGCGGTCATAGGCGTCGCTGAACAGCGTGCGGTTGGTCCATTCGAAATTGAACAGCAGCCCCAGTGCTTCGCGCACGCGGATGTCAGCGAAGGCGGCGCGCCGGGTGTTCATGAACAGGCCCTGGGTCTGGGTCGGTATGCGGTGGGGAATCTGTGCTTTGATCACCTGACCGCTGGCGACTGCGGGGAAGTCATAGCCATTGGCCCAGTTCTTGGCCTGATGCTCGATGTAGATGTCGAATTCACCCGCTTTGAAGGCTTCGAACGCCACGTCGCTGTCGCGGTAGAACTCGACCTCGACCCGATCGAAATTGTATTTGCCGCGGTTGACCGGCAAGTCCTTGCCCCAGTAATCCTTGACCCGTTCGAACACCAGTTGTCGACCCGGCTGCACGCGGGTGATGCGGTAGGGGCCACTGCCCAGCGGCGGTTCGAAGGTGGTCGCCTTGAAGTCCCTGTCTTTCCAGTAATGCTGCGGCAACACCGGCAGTTCGCCCAGGCGCAGGATCAGCAGCGGATTGCCCGAGCGTTTGAAGACAAAGCGGATGCTATGACGGTTGAGAATGTCGACGCGCTGCACTTCCTGCAAGGCGGTGCGGTATTGAGGGTGACCGTCCTTGAGCAGTGTCCGGTAGGAAAACGCCACGTCGTAGGCGGTGATGGGCTTGCCGTCATGGAAGCGCGCCTGCGGGCGCAGGTTGAACACCACCCAGCTGCGGTCCTCGCTGTATTCCACGGACTGGGCGATCAGCCCGTAACTGGAGGTCGGTTCATCGCCGGACGGGTCGTACTGGCCTGTGCCGACCATCAGCGGTTCGTTCAGCTCGTTGACGCCATACTGCAGGAAGTTGCCGGTCGAGACCGGGCTGCTGCCCTTGAATGTGTAGGGGTTGAGCGTGTCGAACGTGCCGAAGGCCATCATTCTCAGGGTGCCACCTTTCGGCGCCTCGGGATTGACCCAGTCGAAATGAGTGAAGCTGGCCGGGTACTTGAGAACACCAAACTGCGCGTAACCATGACTTTCAGTGATGGCTGCGTTGGCGCAGAAGCTCAAGGCCAGGCTGAGGGTTAGCAGGAAGGGACGTATCACGATCCAGGCGGCTTGGGCTTTCGGGTCGCTAACAGTAACAGCTTGTTCCAGCTGGAAAAAGACTGCAGGTGATGGCGCTGCCGGGGCTGCGTCGGCCACCCGCCCCAAGGTTATCGAAGGGCAAGTGGCCGCGCGCATCAGTGTGGCAGGTAAACGGTCAGGGTCTGGCCGGGTTTGAGAGCCTGCCCGCTACGTGGATTCCAGCGCTTGAGATGTTGCATCTCGACGTTGAAGCGCTTGGCGACCAGGTACATCGAGTCGCCTTTCTGGATCTTGTACTGCATGGATTTCTTTTCGCTGTCCTTGCCACCGGTGCTGGCGACCGCCTTGCCGGCGGCTTTACCTGCAGGTTTGCTGGTGTCCTGCATGACCAGCGTCTGGCCGACCTTGAGCTTTTTGCCGGTCAGCTTGTTCCAGCGTTGCAGGTCTTCGACATCAACCTTGTTGGCTTGCGCGATGTTGGTCAGGTTGTCACCGCTGCGCACCTTGTAACTGCGGGTACGTGACGGCTTGTCGTTGCTGGCCAGCGCTTCGAACACGGGCTGTGAATTCTGCATGCCCGGCTTGACCGGTATGCTCAGCGACTGACCGATCTTCAGGCGGTTGCCGGACAGCTTGTTATTGCCCTTGAGCGAGCTGACCGTGACCTGATAACGACTGGCCAGGCTTTCCAGAGTATCGCCCTTGCGCACCCGGTAAGGCTGCCAGGCGACCAGTTCTTCCTGTTTCATGGTCAGCAGGCTGGCCGTCAGCAATTGCGCCTTGGAGGTAGGCACCAGCAGGTGCTGGGGGCCATCGACGGTCAGGCGCTTCTTGTAGGCGGGGTTGAGCTGAATAAGCTCGTCTTCGTCGATGTCGGCGGCGCTGGCCACTTTCGACAGGTCGACACGCTTGTTGAGCTCGACGACTTCGAAGTAAGGCTGGTTGGCGATCGGGTTCAGATTGACGCCATAAGCTTCCGGCGACAATACAACCTGGGACAGCGCCAGCAGCTTGGGTACGTAATCGCGGGTTTCCTGCGGCAGCGGCAGGTTCCAGTAGTCGGTCGGCAGGTTGAGCTTGTCATTGCGCTCGATGGCGCGACTTACCGTGCCTTCGCCGGCATTGTAGGCTGCCAGGGCCAGCAGCCAGTCACCGTTGAACATGTCATGCAGGCGGGTCAGGTAATCCAGTGCCGCAACGGTCGAGGCCTGGATGTCGCGACGTCCGTCATAAAAGCTGGTCTGGCGCAGGTTGAAGTAACGCCCGGTCGACGGGATGAACTGCCAGAGGCCGACCGCCTGGCTGCGCGAAACGGCCATCGGGTTGTAGGCGCTTTCGATGACCGGAAGCAGCGCCAGTTCCAGCGGCATGTTGCGTTCTTCGAGGCGCTCGACGATGTAGTGCATGTACAGGCTGCCGCGCTCGCCAGCATTTTCCAGAAAGGAAGGGTTGTTGGCGAACCACAGGCGCTGTTGATCGATGCGGGGGTTCTGATCGTTGCCTTGTTGCAGTTGAAAGCCCTGACGCATGCGCTCCCAGACATCCTGTGGCGGTGCGAGAGGGGTAGCAGGCTTGTGCGACAGAAAAATCGGTTTTTGCTTGATTCCGGCGGCCAGGTTAGGCGCGCGATGATTGCTGGCCGGGTCGACACTGGCGGTGCTCTGGCAACCGGCCAGAAGGGCACTCGCGGTGACGGCCATGGCCTGAGCCAACCGAGTCAATGCGTCCGAATGTGAAGGCTTGCTGGTAGATGACGACATTGTTCGGGGGGTACATCCAGACGAAAATGTCGGGCGATTCTAGGAAGCGGCCTGCCGTCGGTCAACCTTTCAGAATTTTATTGCGGTTTTAGGGTCGGGTCAGAACTTATCTTTCCATGCCCTCAGGCTTGCAAAGACCGCACTCTGCGAGGTGTTTTGCCCGCCGCTCCGTTCGTCCGCTTTTTCTTTAACGGATGTTTCCCCGGTACGCAGGAAGGGGTTGGTGCGTTTTTCCAGTGCCATATTCGAAGGAAGACTGATGCGATTTTCGCTGCGCCAGCGCGTCACTTCGGCCAGGCGTTCGGCAATATCGACGTTGTCGGGTTCGACGGCCTGTGCAAAGCGCAGATTGCTCAGCGTGTATTCGTGAGCGCAGTAGATCAGCGTGCTGTCCGGCAGTTCGGCCAGGCGGCCGAGAGAATCGTGCATCTGTTGCGGCGTACCCTCGAACAGCCGTCCACAGCCGGCGGCAAACAGCGTGTCGCCGCTGAACAGCAGGGGTGTTGTGGCGTCCTCGTGATAAAACGCGATATGCCCCAGCGTATGACCAGGAACCGCATGCACCACAAATTCCAGGCCCAGCACGGTCAGCCGGTCATTGTCGACCAGCGCGATGTCGCGCGCCGGTATGGTCTCGGCCGCAGGGCCCAGCACGCGCGCGCCGGTCGACTGCTTGAGTTCCGCGACACCGCCCACATGATCATTGTGGTGGTGCGTGATCAGGATATCGGTCAGCCGGTAGTCGGGATTCTGCGCCAGCCAGCCCAGCACCGGCTTTGCGTCGCCCGGATCGACGACAGCGCACTGCTGGCTCGAAAGGTCTTGTAACAACCATATGTAGTTGTCATTGAAAGCAGCAAGGGCGTGGATCTGTATCATGGCGCAGTTCGCATAGCGGCGGACAATGGTGCATCTTAGAGTCTGTTGCCGCTGTATGCGAGCACCTCTGGAGGAGAACTCATGACCGATGAAGCGTTCGCTCAGGCTGATCCTGAGTGGCTTGCATTGATCCGCGCTGCCCGTGAATGGCTTTCCGGGCCGCTCGGGCAGCTTCTGCTCGAAGAGGAGCGGCGCATTCTCGACGAAGAACTGGGGCGGTATTTCGGTGGCTATCTGGTGCATTACGGGCCATCGGCGCAAAGCCCGCCGGTGGCGCCCCAGGTGCAGCGCAATGTACGCCTTGGTGCGCCGTTGCCGGGTGTCGAGATCGTCTGTGAGGAACAGGCGTGGCCATTGAGTGAGCACGCGGCCGATGTCGTGGTACTGCAGCACGGCCTGGATTTCTGCCTGTCGCCCCATGGCCTGTTGCGCGAAGCGGCCAGCAGCGTGCGCCCGGGCGGGCACTTGCTGATTATCGGCATCAACCCCTGGAGCACCTGGGGCATACGCCACGTTTTCGCTCGGGATGCGTTGCGCAAGGCACGCTGCATTTCATCCTCGCGGGTCGCTGACTGGCTGAATCTGCTGGGCTTCGCGCTGGAGAAACGGCGCTTCGGATGCTATCGTCCGCCCCTTGCTTCAGCAGCATGGCAGTCGCGTCTTGCAGGGCTTGAACGCCTTGGCGAGGGACGTCAGAGCCCCGGTGGCGGCTTCTATGTACTGGTGGCGCGCAAACTGGTGGTAGGTCTCAGGCCCTTGCGTCAGGTGCGCCGTGACCCCATCGGCAAGCTGATCCCCATGCCGATGGCCAAGGTCAGCCGTAACACTCAGGACCAGGCTTGAATAACGCCTTGCTGCACATGAAGCCCATCATTCTGGAAAGGTCGTAATGAGCGATAGCGTTGAACTCTTCACCGACGGTGCCTGCAAGGGTAATCCCGGCCCGGGCGGGTGGGGTGCCCTGCTGGTATGCAAGGGCGTCGAAAAAGAGCTGTGGGGTGGCGAAGCCAATACCACCAACAACCGGATGGAACTGACCGGTGCGATTCGCGGCCTTGAAGAACTCAAGCGCCCCTGCGAAGTGACGCTGGTGACCGACTCTCAGTACGTGATGAAAGGCATTACCGAGTGGATGGTCAACTGGAAGAAGCGCGGCTGGAAAACCGCTGCCAAGGAGCCGGTCAAGAATGCCGATCTGTGGCAGCTCCTGGATGAACAGGTCAGTCGCCACACGGTGAAATGGCAGTGGGTGCGTGGGCACATCGGCCACCCTGGCAACGAGCGTGCCGACCAGCTCGCCAACCGTGGCGTCGACGAAGTGCGCGGCATCCGGCACGGCTAGACGCGCACGGGCTTGCAACGGCCGCTGCGTGCTAGAATCGCGGCCTGTACATGAGGCAACAGTCAATGGCATTGCAAAACCTGGATAACAGATCCATCGTCCTCGATACCGAAACCACCGGTATGCCGGTGACGGATGGTCACCGCATCGTCGAGATCGGTTGTGTCGAGTTGATCGGTCGCCGCCTGACCGGTCGGCATTTTCACGTTTACCTGCAACCTGATCGCGAGAGTGACGAAGGCGCGATCGGTGTTCACGGTATCACCAACGAATTTCTGGTCGGCAAGCCGCGATTTGCCGAAGTCGCCGATGAATTCTTCGAGTTCATCAAGGGCGCACAGCTGATCATTCACAACGCAGCGTTCGACGTTGGCTTCATCAACAACGAATTTGCCTTGATGGGGTCGCAGGACAGGGCTGATATCACCCAGCACTGTTCGGTTCTCGACACCCTGATGATGGCGCGGGAGCGCCACCCGGGTCAGCGCAACAGTCTGGATGCGCTGTGCAAACGCTACGGCGTCGATAACTCGGGCCGCGAACTGCACGGCGCATTGCTCGACTCCGAGATTCTGGCCGACGTCTACCTGGCGATGACCGGCGGGCAGACCAGCCTGTCGCTGGCTGGCAATGCCTCCGATGGCAACGGCTCGGGCGAAGGCTCTGGCAACCGCGCCAGCGAAATTCGCCGCCTGCCGGCCGATCGCAAGCCTTGCCGCATCATTCGCGCCTCTGAAAGCGAGCTGGCCGAGCACGAAGTGCGTATGAGCACCATTGCCAAGGCTTGTGGTGCTCCTCCGCTCTGGGTACAGATGCTGGAAGCCGGAGCACAGGCATCTTCCTGACAGCAAGCGGCAAAGGTGAACTGAACGTGGCACATCCTGCTTTGAGCATTCGGGTTGCAGACGAATGCTTCGAGGACTACATCCTCAACAGCGAATTCACGTTTACAGTGCTCGGCTATGCCCAGCCGATTATCGGCGAGCGCGTGGATTCATGGCCGGTCGAGCTGGTCGAGCCGTACAGCAAGAATTATGGCATCGACTCTCAGGAGTTTGCCGATCATCGTGACGCCCACACCAGTTCGGTGATGGTTGCCTGGCTGGATGACCACCCCGTCGGCCATATCGTGATGAGCACTCACTGGAGCGGCTTCGCTTACATCGATGAGCTGGCGGTAGACGAGTCGGCGCGCCGTCATGGCGTCGCACGTTCATTGCTCGACGCCGCGCAATTCTGGACGCGCAAGCGCAGTCTGCCGGGCATCGTTCTGGAAACGCAGAACAATAACCTGGGCGCCTGCAGGCTGTACGAGAGTTGCGGGTACGTGGTCGGCGGGGTGGATCACATGCGCTATCGGGGCATCGATCCGAACACTCGTGAAACGGCGATTTTCTGGTATCTGATCTTTTCGGATTAACAGCTTCCCGCTGGCCGTGCAGCCAAAGCGGGAATGCTGCCGGTATTACGTGGGTGTACGGGTAATTTTTATGCCCGATTGCACCAGCTCGAAGTCCTCACCACCCAAATGCTTGACCCGGTCGCCGATTGCCAGCCTGTAGGTGATCACCGGCTGCCCGCCCTGCGCCTCATTCGGCTGCGATTCCTGGAACTCATGAACCGGATAAACGCGACCTTCGGCGTCCCTGGCATGAAATTGTCCGACGAGAACTGAAGCCATTTGCTCTGTAACCTCTGAAACTGAATATAACTGCTGGTTTACGAATCCATCGAGGCTAGTAGACCACTGATCTATAGGTGAGTTTGCCTTTGAGGGAAAAAATAATCCCTGCTGTTCAAGTGAGTGGGGAATTGACTGGCGCACAGGTCGTCTAAACCCGGCTTCTGTTCTATACCTAACCTTCCCTTGAATCAGATGACGGATATTTTCATGAGCCAGGTTCATACCATTGCCGTATTGGTCGGCAGTCTGCGAAAAGAGTCCATCAACCGCAAGATCGCGCTTGCTCTGGCAGAACTGGCACCTGCCAGCCTGAAACTGAATATCGTCGAGATCGGTGACTTGCCGTTGTACAACGAAGACATCGATGGCGACTCACCGCCGCCTGCATACACCACTTTTCGTGAGCAACTGGGCGCTGCCGACGGCGTGCTGTTTGTCACCCCGGAATACAACCGCTCGGTGCCGGGTGCCCTGAAAAACGCCATCGACGTGGGCTCGCGTCCTTACGGTAAAAGTGCCTTCAGCGGCAAGCCGGGCGCAGTGATCAGTGCCTCGCCGGGTGCTGTCGGTGGCTTTGGTGCCAACCATCACCTGCGCCAGTCGCTGGTGTTTCTGGACGTGCTGTGCCTTCAGCAGCCCGAAGCCTACCTGGGCGGCGCCGGGAGCTTTTTCGACGAGTCCGGCGCGTTGTCCGATAAAACCAGGCCCTTCCTGCAGAAGTTCATCGATGCCTTCGCCGCCTGGGTCGAGAAGAACGGCAAAGCTGCCGCCAACTGATTTTTTTTGACGAAGCGCGTCTGCCGATCGATTGCTTTATGTAACGCAGGCGCTTCGGTTCATTCTCATACGCTGTTTCCTTTTTCTCTGCCACGCGCCTGGGCGCCGTGCGCAGAGGCGCCCTCCAAAGGAAACAGTACATGTCAGCAGCTCCCTATTTTTCCAGCGACGCTCTGCGCGCGCGATTCACACAAGACATTCAGGACGCCATAGCACAGTCTCGAATCAGCCGCGACGACGGCGCGTGGTTGCAGCTATTGACTGCCGAAAGCACCGAGCCAACCAACGATGCGGTCCCCCGAGTCGACAGACTGCTGATAAACGACCAGTTGCCCGTCAATGCGGAACTGGCCGCGGCCTTGTTCATCAGCGATGCCGCCAACCCCTCGGCACGGGTCTTTCTCAGTACCCTGACCGTCGGCATCGAGCAATTCGAGAGTCGCCGCGCGCTGTTCAGCGCCTTGCAGCAACGATTCGACGATATCACTGCCTTGTCGATCGTCGAGAGCGAGCGCATCGAGGGCTCGCTGTTTGATGCGTGCACGCAGACGGTCATGCGCCAGCAGGCCGGGCATCTGCAGCGTCTGGCGGTCAGCCTGGAGGCGCTGCCCGATCTTCGAGAGGCGACTGGCAAGGCTTTTCAGGACGTGCTGGTAGAAAGGGGCATCGACGTCGTTGCCCAGACTGTCCAGCTTGTGCACACGGCGCCCGGTGCTGCTCCGGCAACGTCAACAGTCGTCGGGACTCAATACCTTGCCGATGCCGCCATGCAGGCGTTTTCCTACGAAGCCCTGCCGCAAGGCCAGACACGTCGCTATCTGGATACCAAGGGGGCGGCGTTGCCCGCGGCACAGGCGATCGTTTTCGATCAGGCGCTGGCAGACTCGGCTGCTTCGGTCGGCACCGTGTATGAGCAGTTGCTGTCTGACTACTGGATGTCTCAGGGGCAGGGCGGGCGCACGCGTCGCGACCTCACCGCTGATGCGCTTGCAGAGTGCTTTCGCCAGCATCTGTTATCGAGCAGGGCGCACCGCAACATGACCGAGGCTGAATACCGCTGGCTGCTGAGCCTGCTGCCTTCGCAGCCTGGCGCGCCCGTGGCGCCGGTGCCGAGGGTACGCAGGTTATCCGTCGTCGTGGCCGGCCAGGACCCGGTCAAGCTGGTCGGCGTATTCTTCATCGATTTCCCCGGAGAAGCGTCACCTGCGGTGTTTCTCTATTCGTCATTGCCGGGCTTCCTGCGCTTCGGCGATCAGGCTCAGGCCATCGAGCATGTGCTGAGGGGCCCTTCACGCGCCGGATTGTTGTTTTACTCATCGCTGAATGATCATTCCGTCATCAGCCTGGAAGGTCAGCTCGAGCTGCGTCATGACACGCTCACCGAGGACTTTTTCAGCGAATTCATCGATGCCCTGATCGCCTTGCAAGAGCGCGACCTGCGCTATGTACTTGACCTGCCGGCCCTGCATTCCGAAAAAAATCCGGCGCGGATCGACGATGCACTGGACATCCGCAAGCTGCTCGATGGTCGGCTATTGAACATGCACGACGCAGGGCGCTGGCGTCAGGACCGGCTGAGCTTTGACAGCGTCTGGGGGGCGGCTGCCCAGAGCAGTGTCAGTGAGCGGCCGAACTTGATTTCAGACCCGTCCTACAACTGGATGGGCAAGTTGAAAAAGCTCGACGCCTTGCTCGACAGCGTCGATGCCATGCATCCCGGTGCAGATGGCTGCATGCATCGCGCGCTCAACCTCTATCTGGCCCTGATCGGCGGTCCGCCTCTGGATGCCCGCAAGCTTTGGGTGCAGGCGGGTGTCGCTGAGGCGGAGCCGGTGCCAGTGTTGACGCTGGCGCTTGAACGGGTGTGCGGTTACGCAAGCGCCTCATTGGCTGACAGCGTCGTTCTCGCCGGGCAGATCACGCCGGTGGCGGATCAACCGGTGCAGCGTCTGTCGCTGGCATTGCTTGAGCAGATACTGATCTGCGTGCAGGCAGATTTTGCCCAGCGCTTCGAGGGGCAGATCAGCGAGTTCTACTCACGCACGATTCGCCAACGCGATACCAGCCTGCATCCCGGCGTGATATCCGCTCTGGTCCGGGAGTATTCGCTGCGCCTTGAATTGCTGGTCGAACGACGCACGGCCACGCTGCCTGTCGCTTTCCTCGACAACGTACAGCAGGTCCTCGACAGGCCGTTGCCAGCACTTCGGGAGGCGTTGGGCGAGGCGTGCGTCGATGCTTTCGGGGTGACGGTTCAGTACGACCCGCAGGCGCCCGTGGTCAAGGTACCCAATGCGTTTGTGGTCACTGGCAGGCTTCCCGACAGTAAGCCCATTCTGTGGATCCTGGATCAGGGGCTCGTCGGTTTCGAAACCCTGCAGGCGCTGGAAGAGTACGTCGCCGGGCGACTGACAAGCATGGAGCTGGGCTCGCAGGTGTCAGGTGTTATCGCTGAACCTGACCGGCGCATGTTACTCGGCCAGCGTGACCGTCGAGGGACGCTTGAGCTCAAGGTCGTCCTGCAACCCATTGAGGGGCATTTCATCGAGGCATTGCAGCGCGACGAGGTCGAGCGCCAGCAGCGTACGGTGGCCGATCTTTATCGGCAGTCCATCGCCTGGCAGGTGCCGTCGGAACTGTTCGTCAACCTGCTGAGTGCCGCAGAGCGGGATGACCGAAATCGCCAGGCCCTCAATTCTCTGGGGGTCGCGATTCAGTTCATCATCTATCGGGCGCTCGTACCTTCATGGGTCAGCGAGGCGTCGAAGCGTGATCAGGTAATGCTGGTCGAGGTCCTGCGACGGTTTTATGTGACCTGTGTCGGCGAGAAGGACTTTCTGTTCGATATTCCAAGCTTCTACGATTATTCCCTCGAGCAGCTCAAGCGCAGGTTCGACAAGGACTTCGCAGAGCCTCGGCCTGATCCTGAAAACGTGCGTGTTTCCCTGACGCACTATGTTCCGGCACCGGTGGCGCCGGGCGAGTTGCCTCAGTCGATACCAGCGGCGACCCAGGCCGTCAGCGAAAACCTGGTCGAGTTTGCAATCAACCGCTTTCTGTCCAGGCAGGACGGCGTCATTCTGCTCTCCTCAAAGGATGACACGCCGCTGAACGCGGCCCTGACACCGGCGTATCTGCGCGACCTGGTGAGGTCGCTGGACATCGCCGCGAGTTACCGCACGATGCTGAACTCGGTGCTGGCCGAGACGACGCCGGAATATCTCGAGCGCCGCAAACTGTTCGTCGAGCAGGTTCCTTCGCTGGATATATTGCGAGCCTTTGCTTTCAAGCTGAAAAACGAGCTGTCCGAGCAGGCGTATCGGATTATCGAAAACGTGCTGACCATGCCTGATGCGGTCGCGCGCCTGCCGGTCGACGGTTGCCAGATGATCCTCAGCCCCTTGAAACTGCTGCCGGCCAGGGAGGGCTGGGAGCCGACCGTCGTGCTCAATACGTACCTGATGGGGCCAAAGGAAAATCAGCCGGGACCGTGGGTGCTTTACGCGCCCCTGAATGACGAATTCGTGTTCAAGGAGTACGCCGACCAGGCTGCGCTGGTCCTTGATATTCACACTTCAGCCTATTTTCAAGCGTACATTCTGGACCGTATCGACCCGGATATGCGCAAGATTTATGACAAGGGTGGCTTTGTGGAGCCGCACCTGCCTTTCAGCGCCGAGTCCTCTTTCGATCTGCCGTTCGAGCGTCCTGCACCTGTCACCGTGCAAATCGATCCTTATGAGGGCAACTGCCTGTTGCTGATGTTCAAAGGCGCGCTGGATATCCTGAAGCTGCAGGTCAAGCAGTACAGCGTCACCAATGCCGAACATCGCCGCGCGGCGACCCAGTACCTGTTCACGCTGGGCGCAGAGCAATTCATGGCACTCATGCCTGGGCGCCTGGGGGCGCTGATCGGCATCATTCAGGGGCAGACATTGTTGAACCTGTCGCTCATCTCGGCAACGGATCAGCAATGGGGCCAGGCCATCTCGGAGTTCATGACGGCCCTGAGCGTGATGATTTCTTCCGGGCAGAACCCTGCGGAAGCCGCCTTACTGACGGCTCATGAGACCAGCGCCTTGCTGGATGATGCCACGTCGCCCGACCCGCTTGTGCAATTGATCGATGGCGCTGATACGTTCGAGTTCTCCTGGAGCAACGGTTCTCTGACGCAACAGATACGCGAGCGTTTGCGCGAGTTCGAAGTTCACGACATCGCCTTGTACACGTTGCAACGCGATGAACTGTTAAGCGTCTACCGCGATCCTGTTACCAGCAGGGCGTATGCAGCCATCGGCGGGAAAACCTATGAGGTGCAGTCCGATGAGGACGGTTGGTTCATCGTGTCGGGCAGCAAGATCGGTCCCTCGGTGAGCCTGGATGCGGATCAGCAATGGAAGCTGGACATCCCTGGCGGGCTGCGCGGTGGAGGCGGGGCGCTGACCCGAATGGAGGGCAGCCTGGTCGACGATCTGGTCGACGAGATCATGGTTGTCAGCGCTCGAGGCATGCCCGAGATTCGTCATCGCCACCGTGACATGGCCCAGGCCATCGAAGATGCCTGCCTGCAGGCGCAGCGCTATCTGGAAAACGCGCTGGACAACCTGACCCGACGCTCGCCGGACAACACGCTGGATCCGCGTACGGAGAAAATATTGAGCGATTTTTTTGCGCAGAAGGCGCCTGACGATCGATTGCGCGATGTCACTAAAAAGGCGGTCACCGACCTGTATCAGGAGTTGATTGACCCTTCGATGTCGCCCATCGACTCGTCGCGCTATGTCGTCGGTGTCAATCGAATAGGCAACGAGTCGGCCAGCGCTTTCATCTTCGAAGCCGACCCGGCGCGGCGGGTTTTTCTGACAGAGCAGTTCTTTCGACTGCCGACCTATCGATTGAAGCTCAGCGCGCAACGGGCCGGGGAGTTCAAGTTTGCCCAGCATTACCGGGGCGCCATCCTGATTCACGAGTTATCGCATATGGTGCTGAAAACGGACGACATCGCTTATGTGGACTCACAAGCCCCGTTCATTGATTTGCTCGAAGACGCACCCGCCTATCGACTGCGCATCAGAAACGAAACGACATATCAGCAGCAAAAGACCCTTTCCTTTCACACGGATCGGGACAAGTTGTTCAAGCAACTGGACGAAGATGTGTGGCGCGATCTGAGGCGCAGGGACGGCAACGGAAAGCAGACAGTTCTGCGCATCGCCGGCAAGAGCACGCTCGAAGAAGCGCGTGACGTGTTTTACGAAGACGTCCACAAGCGAACCGACATCATGCTCAAGAATGCCGACTCGGTGGCCTTGCTGGTGACGTTGCTGGGGCGAGAGCGATTCGTGAAGCCCTGACGCGCTGCCCCTGCATACCGTATCGCCCGGCCTCTACGTCAGACCAGATAATGACGCAGTTCCCGGGCGATCAGCAGGCGCTGGATCTCGCTGGAGCCTTCGTATATCTGAGTGATGCGCGCGTCCCGGTAGTAACGCTCAACCGGGTAGTCCTCCAGATAGCCATAGCCACCATGAATCTGGATCGCCTTGGAGCACACCCACTCGGCCATTTCCGACGCGAACAGCTTGGCTTGGGAGGCTTCCGACAGGCACGCTTGCCCGGCGCTGCGCAGCCGCGCGGCGTGCAGGGTCAGCAGGCGGGCGGCGTTGATGCGGGTGTGCATGTCGGCCAGCAGGTTGGCAATGCTTTGATGTTCGATGATCGGTTTGTCGAACTGCACACGTTCCCGGGCGTACGCCAGCGCTGCTTCGAAGGCGGCGCGGGCAATCCCCAGTGCCTGCGCGGCGATGCCGATACGCCCGCCTTCCAGATTGGAGAGGGCGATAGACAGGCCCTTGCCACGCTCACCCAGCAGGTTGGCTGCGGGGATTCGGCAGTTGTTCAAGGTGACCGCGCAGGTGTCCGATGCGCGGATGCCCATCTTGTGCTCGCTGCGGTCCACCACGAAGCCTGGGTTGTCGGTCGGCACCAGAAACGCCGACAGGCCCTTTTTGCCGAGCGTCGGGTCGGTCACCGCAAACACGATCGCCAGGTGTGCCCGTTTGCCATTGCTGACGAATTGCTTGGCGCCGTTGATGACCCACTCATCGCCCTGCAATTCTGCGCGAGTCCGCAGGTTGTGGGCTTCAGAGCCTGCATGCGGTTCGGTCAGGCAGAAACAGCCGATGGCCCGGCCTGTGGCCAGTTTTTCCAGCCACGCGTGCTTCTGCTCGTCGGTCCCGTAGTTGAGAACCGGCCCGCAGCCCACCGAGCTGTGTACGCTCATCAGTGTGCCGGTGGCCGCGTCGGCGGCGGAGATTTCCTCAACCGCCAGTGCATAGGCAACGTAGTCGATGTAGGTACCGCCCCATTGCTCCGGCACCACCATGCCCAAAAGGCCCAGCTCACCGAGCTTGGCAACCAGCGCGTCATCGATCCAGCCGGCCTTTTCCCAGGCCTGGGCATACGGCGCGATTTCATTACGCGCAAAGTCGCGCGCCATGTCGCGAATCATTACCTGCTCTTCACTCAATTCAAGGTCGTGCACGACTCAATTCTCCAGACCGCTGAAGAAACTCTGCACCTGCGCGGCACTGACGTCCTGCGCGCTGGCGTGTTTCCATTGCGGCTTCTTGTCTTTATCGATGATCAACGCGCGTATGCCCTCGATCAGGTCACCGCGTTCGAACCATTGGCGGTCCAGGTGCAACTCCATGGCGAAGCAGGCCGGCAGCGGCAGATGACGACCACGGCGCAGCATTTCCAGAGTCACGGCCATGCCCAGCGGCGAGTGAGCTTTCATTCGGCTGACGGTATCCAGCGCCCAGTCCCTGGTGTCGCCGATGACCACCTGCTGAAGCTGTTCGAGCATGCTGGGGACATCCGGCAAGCCGAAAAAGTGGTCGATGGCGTGGCGCAGGGCCTCCAGCGGCGGGGAGGGCAGACGCTGGGTAGCCAGCTTGGCCAGCGCACCCTGCAGGTCCTTGAGTGGGCTTGACTTCCACTTCAGGTGATCAAGCATATGGTCGAGGCGCGGCAGCAGTTCGCTGTTCATGGCCCAGTTGGCAAGGCCGCAGTACAGTGCGTCGGCAGCACCGATCTGCGACCCGGTCACGCCCAGCCAGGTACCCAGTTCGCCAGGCAGCCGCGAGAGAAAATAACTGCCGCCGACATCAGGAAAATAACCAATGGCGACTTCGGGCATGCCGAGGCGGCTGCGTTCGGTGACCACCCGCAGGTCGGCCCCCTGGACCAGCCCCATGCCGCCGCCCAGCACCAGACCATCCATCATTGCCAGTACCGGCTTGCGATAACGGTGAATGGCCAGGTCCAGCTCATACTCTTCGGCAAAGAATGTGTGATGCTGATCCTGGCCGTTCTGGTGGCTTTCATACAGCGAACGGATATCGCCACCGGCACAGAACGCCTTGCCCCCTGCGCCGCGCAAGACCACTGCATGAACCGAGGGATCATCGGCCCACCGGTCAAGTTGCTGGCGAAGTGTGCGGACCATGTCCAGATCGATTGCGTTCAGGCCTTCCGGACGATTGAGGGTCAAGTGTCCGATGTGATTACGCACGTCGATAACGATCGAATCCCGGCTGGCGGATGGTCGAACCGAGCGGGCCGATGAAACCTGTGAACTCATTCTGAACTCCTTGTTCGGTTGCGCTTTTTTCTTATTCGAGCATTCGAGCGTCGCAGAAGATCCTAGCAGCGCAAATGTGCAAAGCAAAACTGCGTTTAAGCATAGTCTGAAGTTTCAGATAGCCACTGTTTAGAGCATTGGCGAATGCCTGAGCGTTGCTGTATCGGGCTGACCGACGCGAATCATTGCCTGGCGGATGAGTATTATGAGTGTCATTAATGTCACAAAAGGGAATTCCTCAGGTGTACCCCATGAACGTCCGCGTGCCAGTCATTTATGAGCGATAAGTATGCCCCGCGCGAGTGGGCCGCCCACGAGCGTCCGACCATGCCCGGCTCGCCGTCGACGCCGCTGCATTCGACTGCGCGGCGTTGGGCGTTTGCTGTCGTAGGGGTGATCGTCGCGCTGACCGGCGGGCTCGGCAACGCGCTGGTGGTCGCCAACCTGCCGTATCTGCAGGGCGCACTGGGGGCGACCTCGCAGGACATCGCCTGGCTGCCGGCGGCCTACATCATGACTAACGTGTCGATGAATCTGCTGCTGGTGAAGTTTCGTCAGCAATTTGGTCTGCGCGCATTCACCGAGCTGTTTCTGGTGCTGTACGCGCTGGTGACACTGGCGCATCTGTTCGTCAACGACATCGATTCGGCCATCGCTGTACGTGCGGCACACGGTATGGTCGGCGCTGCGCTCAGCACTCTGGGCCTGTATTACATGATTCAGGCTTTCCCGCAGAAATGGCGGCTCAAGGCGCTGGTATTGGGGATTGGCACCGCCCAGCTGGCAACACCGCTGGCCCGGCTGGTGTCGGAAGACTTGCTGCAGATTGCCCAATGGCGTGGCCTGTATCTGTTCGAACTGGGCATGGCGCTGCTCTCGCTGGGCTGCGTACTGATGCTCAAACTGCCGCCGGGCGATCGTTTCAAGGCGTTCGAGAAGCTCGACTTCCTGACCTTCGGCCTGCTGGCCACCGGCTTTGCGCTGTTCTGTGCGGTGCTGTCACTGGGGCGTATCGAATGGTGGCTGGAAGCGCAATGGATTGGTATTGCCTCAGCGGCCTCGATTGCGCTGATCTGCGCCGGACTGGCCATTGAACATAACCGCAGCAATCCGTTGCTGATCACGCGCTGGCTGGGCAGTGGCGCGATCCTACGTCTGGGCCTGGCGGTTATCCTGTTTCGCGTGGTGTTGTCCGAACAGTCGGTCGGCGCTGTCGGTTTTCTGCAGGCGCTGAACATGGGCAGTCAGCAGTTGCACACCTTGTATCTGGTGATGTTGCTCGGCAGCGTTTCGGGGCTGGCGGTCAGCGCGCTGACCATCAATCCTGCGCATCTGATCAAACCTTTGCTGATCTCCCTGGCGATGATGGCAATCGGGGCCTGGATGGACAGTCATTCCACCAACCTGACCCGCCAATCGAACATGTACCTCAGCCAGTTTCTGTTGGCGTTCGGTGGCACGTTCTTCCTCGGGCCCACCCTGGTGCTGGGGATCAGCGGGGTGTTGGCGAACCCGCGCAACATGGTCAGCTTTTCGGTGTTGTTCGGGATCACGCAGAACATCGGCGGGCTGATCGGGTCTGCTGCATTGGGCACCTTTCAAGTGGTGCGCGAGAAGTTTCATTCCAGCCACGTCGTCGAACACCTGAGCCTCATCGACCCGCTGGTTCAGGCCCGGCTGCAGAGCTACAGCGCCAGTTACAGCTCGGTGATCGCCGACCCGTCGTTGCGCAACAGTCAGGGTATCCGCGCGATGGCCACGGCCGCGACCCGGGAAGCCAACGTGCTGGCCTACAACGATGTATTCATGCTGATCGCGCTGATTGCCGTGCTGACCATGATCTGGATTTCAGCCCGGGTCCTGTGGCTGAAAATGACCACTCAACCTCTGGCGCTGGCACCCGTTGCACCTGCTGCTTCGCCCACCGTATCCAACTCCGGCGTTAAATCTTCATGACCGAATCCAAGACCCCAGATACCGAAGCCCCTCGTAACTCGCCGCCACCGGCACCGTTAACGTCCCCGGTGACCAGCAAGCCGCGCTCGACCCGCAAGCGTGTCGTGTCTTCCGTGATTTTCGGCGCCGTCGCCCTGGCCGGAGTACTGGTGGTGCTGTACGCCTGGCAACTGCCTCCGTTTGCCAGCCCGATCGAGAGCACCGAGAACGCGCAGGTCAAGGGCCAGACCACGCTGATCGGGCCGCAACTGAGTGGGTATGTCTACGAAGTACCGGTGCAGGACTTTCAGTTCGTCAAGGCCGGTGATCTGCTGGTGCGTCTGGATGACCGTATCTATCGTCAGCGCCTGGACCAGGCCGTCGCACAACTGGCGGTGCAGAAGGCCTCGCTGGCCAACAATCTGCAACAACGGCGCAGTGCCGAAGCCACCATCGGCCAGCGCCAGGCCGAACTGCAGAACAGCATCGCCCAGAGCCGCAAGAGCGCTGCCGATCTGCGGCGCAATCAGGCGCTGGTGACCGACGGTTCGGTTTCGAAAAGCGAGCTGGATGTGACGCGTGCCGCCGACGCGCAGGCAAATGCCGCCGTTGCCGAAGCCAGGGCTGTCTTGCAGATCGCCCGTGAGGACCTGCAAACCGTCATCGTCAACCGCGGCTCGCTGGAAGCCTCGGTCGCCAATGCGCAAGCGGCTATCGAACTGGCGCGCATCGACCTGGACAACACGCGTATCGTTGCCCCGCGTGACGGGCAGTTGGGGCAGATCGGCGTGCGTCTTGGTGCCTATGTCAATTCCGGTGCGCAACTGATGGCGCTGGTGCCCGAGCAGCGCTGGATCGTGGCGAACATGAAAGAAACCCAGATGGCCAACGTGCGCCTGGGCCAGCCGGTGAGCTTTACCGTCGATGCGCTCGACGGCCACGAGATGCACGGCCACGTACAAAGAATTTCGCCCGCCGCCGGCTCGGAATTCAGCCTGCTGCCCGCCGACAACGCCACCGGCAACTTCGTGAAGATTTCCCAGCGCATTCCGGTACGCATCGTGGTCGATGCCGATCAGCCCATGCTTGAGCACTTGCGGCCAGGGATGTCGGTGGTGGTGAGCATCGACACCAGCGCGGACGGCGACGTGCCGCCTGATCCGGCGGTGCGCTGAGCCTTTGGATGATCATGACAGCAGGGACTTTGCTCACTTTGAATATCGTGCCGACGCTCTGCGTCGGCATGCAGTTCCTGACGCTCTGCGTCATCCACCTCTGATGCGAAACAACTTCATGCGTTACTCGCAGCCGCTGCCAACGCAGTGCTTTTCAACCGCGATGGCACAGACGACGCAG